>DYHY01000007.1 GCA_020723935.1 Candidatus Micrarchaeum sp. | reverse complement strand
CCAAGCGAAGGATCCGCCACACGTCCTCATCACGACGCCCGAAACCTTCCAAGCAATTCTCATCGGCAAGAGGATGCAGGAGCATCTGAAGAACGTCGAGTTCGTATTGATAGACGAAATCCATGAAATCATCAACGACAAGCGCGGTTGCCAGCTCATGGTGGGGTTGGAAAGGCTAAAAAACCGAATAAACCGTGATTTTGTAAGGATAGGTCT
The DNA here is from genome assembly GCA_020723935.1 of Candidatus Micrarchaeum sp. Classification (GTDB taxonomy): domain Archaea; phylum SpSt-1190; class SpSt-1190; order DYHY01; family DYHY01; genus DYHY01. The sequence goes on along the minus strand of DYHY01000007.1, from coordinate 53,081 downwards.
TTCGGCTACTGTTTCTAATCCGGAAATAGTGTCAAAATACATGCGCGGCTCTTCCAGCAAGGAAGTGTTGATAATAAATCCCAAAGACGAAAAAAAGTTCGAAATAAAAATAGAAGCGCCGAAAAGCTCCGAAGAGGACGAGGAAATAGCCGACGAAATAAGCACGACGCCGAGCACCTACTCGAGAATAAAACGTCTCTATGAGCTTATCAATGTAAAAAAGGGAATTCTTGTCTTTGTAAACACGCGAGAAACTGCAGAAATCCTTGGTTTTCGTTTAAAGAAGCTAGAAGAACGGGTGAGTGTCCATCACGGATCGCTTTCAAAAGATTCGCGAATAAGGACTGAAAAGGACTTCAAAAGCAAAGAATTGAGCGCAATTGTCGCGACATCGTCCATGGCACTCGGAATAGACATAGGACATGTCGATTTGGTCGTTCAATATATGTCCCCCAGGCGCGTCGATGCCATAACCCAACGTGTCGGAAGGGCCGGACACACCCTCGCCCAGGTTTCCGAAGGCAAAATCTTTGTCGTCGATCCTGACGACGCCCTTGAGGCGACGGTAATAGCCGATTTCGCCGTGTCGGGGGTCCTGGAGCCCTTCGAGGTCGAGAACAAGCCGTTGGATGTATTGGCAAACCAGCTGACTGCCATGGCTTTCGAGAGGGGCTATACCCCGGCGCGCGCTTTCGAGACGTTCAGGAAGACCAAGCACTTCGAGCTCCTGACGGCCGCCGAATTCCAGGACGTCTTGGAACTGATGTTGCGCCTGCGGCTCCTGAAAGTGGCTGAAGATGGGACGCTCGGGATAAAACGGCCTGCATTCGAGTTTTTTTTCCACAACCTGTCAATGATCAAGGACATCAAGAAATTCGACGTCGTGAAATTGGATAGCAAGGAGAAAATAGCCCAAATCGACGAGGAATTCGGGGCGGAGCTCGACTTGGGCAGCTCCTTCATCTGCCGCGGCCTTTCCTGGCGCGTGATTTCCAAGGAGGAAAAGAAGATCTTCGTTGAGGAGGCACAAAAGGCGTACAACGTGCCCGAATGGTCGGGGGAACTCATGCCCGTCGAATACATCGTCGCAAGCCAGGTCGGGAATCTGCGGGAGGATTTCTCGGGCCTTGAATCCAGGTATTCGCGCTTCTGGGACGAGGAAACGAGGGATCTTGTTGAGGAGGACGTCAGGAAATGCGGCGCCTTTCCCCAAGATGAGCTCGGAATAGAATGCGGCGTGGATTTCGTCGTCATCCGGGCCTTCTTCGGGAACAAGACGAACGAGACTCTTGGCAGGCTTCTAGCCTCCTACCTTTCCCTCAAATACGGCGAAAGCGTCGGCCTGCGCACGGATCCGTACAGGATCTTCATCAAGTTCCCGGGGACGGGCTACGACCGGGCGTTCCTGCGCGAGATCCTCGTTTCGATGGACGAGGAGAAGATAGAGATGTCCCTTCGTTCCATCCTCAAGAACAGCCCCTCCTTCAAGCAGAGGTTCCTGCAGATAGCGAAGAAGTTTGGGGTGATTTCGCGCGACGCGGTCTTCTCCAAGATATCCATCCAGAAGCTCGTTGACGTGTATTTCGGCTCGGTCGTCTTCGAGGAGACGATGAACGAATATCTCTTCGAGAAGATGGACGTCCCGAAGACGAAGGAGATTTCAAAGCGTTTGAAGGAAGGAAAGCTCAAAATAAGGTTCCTTGACAAGGTCACCCGGTTCTCGGAGCGCATGATTGACAAGTACAACCCCGAGATTGTCTTCGGGAGATACCCGAGGAAGAAGGTCCTGGAAATCGTGAAATCGCGCCTCGAGGACAGGCGCATGCCCCTCGTCTGCTTCAACTGCAAGAAATGGAAGTCGGAAGTGACCGTCAAGAACACGGGCTTCGCATGCCCCTCCTGCGGCGCGAAGCTGATAGGAGTTCTTCGGAAGGAGAGCCAGCAGCTCCTTGCGAAGACGGATCCGACGGAAACCGAGAAGAGGACTCTTAGGCAGGCGAGGAAGACGGCCGACCTTTACTTGAGCTACGGAAAGACTGCTTTCCTCGTCCTCGCCGGCTACGGAATAGGGCCGGAAACGGCGGGGCGCGTCCTTGCGAAAGTCGGGAGGAAGGACGAGGAAGCACTGCTTGGCGAGATAATTAAGGCCGAAAAAACGTACGCAAGGACGAGGATCTATTGGAGCGATGCGTAGCGGACGCATAAACCGGCCGGAAGGTGGATAGAGGAAGTTCATATTTTCGCGCCTCTGGCGCGCGTGGTGGCCACGAAAGAACCGATGTTCGTTACTGGAATTCAGAAAGAACAAAAATATGGGTTTTTTTGACTCTAATGAACTCTAAAAAGAAGGAAATCAGAAGTCAACCTGATATTCTGTAATTGAATTAACCCAGAAAAATCAGTCGAACTCCTGAAGGACCAGGCTCGTCACCGTCTTCGTGACGCCGTCCATGCTCCGTATCTCGGATACGAGGCCGGAAAGCTCCTCCTTCGTGCCGACGGAAGCCTTGGCGATTATGTCGTAGTCGCCCGTGATTATCATCACGCCCTCGATTCCCGCCACCTTCTTGATCTTCTTGCAGACGTCCTCCTGGGACATCTTGTCCTTCCCGCTGTACCCGGAAAAGTCAAGGTTGACGTGGACAACCGCCGTTATCGGCTTCCCCATCTTCGACTTGTCAAGGACTGCCTTGTACTTCTTGATAATCCCCCGTTCCTCGAGCTTCTTGATGCGGTTGTGCACCGTCGTCGTCGGAAGCTTCAGCTTCTCCCCTATTTCCCAGTTCGTGAGCGCTGCGTTCTCCTCAAGGAGGGCGATTATCTTGGAGTCGACGCCTTTGTGCATCTTCTCTCGTTCGCCTTCGCGCTGCCGGCCATTTGGTCCCTTTTTAAAACTGTCTTCGGACAAAAAGCCCGGATTCGGGGGCCTCCTGGAAAGCGATAGAGTGAAAAGGGGCGCGCATTTGCGCGCGAAAGGATGTTCCGGTACGGCCTTCCTGTCTGGCACGGCAATATCTCGTCGATTGAGGACGAGGTGGAGCGGGCGGCAACCCTCGGCTTCGATTACGTCGAGGTGAGCCTGGATTTCCCCTGGCCGGAGACTTTGGGGAAGACGGAACTCCGCAAGATCTTCTCGGCCGCGAGGAAGAACGAGATTGCCTTCTCCTTCCACGCCCCGCCGGCCGGGATGGAGATAGGGAGCCCGCGGGAACTGATAAGGATGGCTTCCGTCGAGTTCATGGCGAACCTCCTTTCCTGGACGAGGCAGTTCTCGCCCCTCTATTTCAACTTCCACGGGGACGCGGGGGAGGATTTCTCGGGCCTGTCCGAGGAGGAAGTCGAAATGGCGGTCCTGCGGGCGTCGGTCCAGAGCTGCGGAGAAATCGCGGCCGTCGGGAAGAAGCTGGGCATCGTCGCGACCTTCGAGAACACGCCGGAGCCGCTTTTCGGGATGGGCGCGTATGTCGAGGCCATAGTGAATTCGTCCAAGGTGAATTTCTGCCTGGACGTCGGCCACGCCGGGATAATCAACTGGGTGACGAACGAAGCCGTCGGGAAGGACGACAGGCACCTTTCCAAGTGGGTCTCGGCGCTAGGGAAGAGGATGGCGGCGGTCCATTTCCACAACATCAAGAAGGGGATAGACCATTATCCGGTCTTCTCAGGGGAGCTGGACCTCGCGGCCCAGATGAAGCTCCTCAAGAAGAAGACGCGCGCGAAATTCATGACGATTGAGGTCCTCAAGGAAGCCCGCGGGCCCGTCGAGAAGGTGTCGGACAGGACCCTTGTCAGGTGCCTGGACCTGGTGAAGGCGTGGGAGGCCGGCGGCAAAACGGGGAAGGGAGAGGGGGCCGGGAAATGAAGCTCAAATACATCCTCAAGGACGAGCATCTGCGCTTCCTGCGCGCGAAGCGGCGCGGCAGGATCGTCCGGGGCGATCTTCCGGCGGGCTGGCGCACCAAGGGCAAGGTCTTCGTGGTCGGGGACGCGAGCATCCTCGCCGTCCCGGCTGGGGCGACCTGGAGCATCTTCCACGACGGCAGGACCCGCAGGCGCAGGATTCCAAGGAGCGAACTGGCTGCAATCGGGAAGGCTTCCGTCGGCAAGGCGAAAGTGCGCGCGAAAAATCCAGCGGGGACGATAACCGAGGCCCTTTGGAAGGCGGTGGACCTCTCCGTAAGGAAGCCCTGCTCCGTCGCCGTGGAGGGCGAGGAGGACCTCGCCGGCCTTGCGGTGATCGCGCTCGCCCCGGTCGGCTCGATCCTGATCTACGGCATCCCGAAGAAGGGCATGTGCATAATGGGGATAACCCAGACCAGGAAGGCGCGTGCAAGGCGCCTGATCAAAGGGTGAGCTGATGGTCCCGCAAGAAAACCTGGACGGCCGCGAATATGCAATCGTCGGCTTCGACCCGGGAAACACCTCGGCGGTCGCCGCGGTCGATTTCGACGGGCGGCTGATCCTCGCCCGGAGCCGGGCCGGGATGTCCTTTGAGGACGCCGTGAGCTTGATAGGGGATCACTGCGTCCCCGCGGCTTTCGCATCCGATGTCGCGCCCGCGCAGGATGCGACGAGGAAGCTTGCGGCCGCTTTCGGCTGCAGGACGTGGGCGCCGGAAACCTCGCTCTCGATTCTGGAGAAGAAGCGCATTGTCTTCGAGAACACCGCGGGGGGCCTGGACGTCCACGAGCGCGACGCCGCGGCCGCGGCGCTTTTCTGCCTCTTTTCGACGAGCCAGGTGATCGACCGGGCGCGGCGGAAATTCCCGGAGGGCTGGAAGGAGAGGGTCTATCTCGTCCTGAAGGGCCTCGCCAAGAACGTCTCCGAGGAGGAGAAACGGGTCCTTGAGCCCGAGCCCGTCCCGGCCAGGGTGAAGCAGCCGGATTTCCTGAGGATACGCCTGCTCAAGGAGCGCGTGCGGGCCCTGGAGGAGAGCGTCGAGAGGCTCAAGGAAACGGAACGCGAGAAGGAGGAGCTCCGGAAAAGGCGGGCCGAGGCTTTCCAACGTCCGAGGAGCGTGGAAACGCATCTCCTAAAGCCAGTGGTCCTCGTCCAGAACAGGGCCGCTTTGGAGCGCGCGTCCGTCTCCTCCGAGGGCGTGAAGCGCTCGATCGGGCAGCTTTCCGGCTCTAGGGTTGTGATTCTCAAGCTCGGCGAGCAGGTGGGGATGCTCCTCCTCGTGCGGGAGACGTCTGGATTGAGGGCGCAGGAAATCCTTGCGCGAAAGGTCAAGGCGGTCTTCTACGAACGCGGACAGGCGAACCCGCTCCTCCCCTGCAAGCAGGTGAGGGTCGCCGGCGGGCGAAGCCTATTTGAAGGGGAATTCGCGCTCGTATCGGAGGAGGATGGTATGCTCTCGAGGGACGAGGAAAGGCGCTGGAACCAGGCCTACCTCAGGTTCGTCGCCTCCTCGAGCTGATCTCGTCAGGGTACTGCTCTTTCCTCCCTTCTCCAAGCTTCCGGGGCCCAAGGACGTCCGTGACGGCATTTCGGCGGCGAGGAGGAGGGGGAGGAGGAGGATACTTGCCGAGTGGAGGACGATTTCCCTCTTCTTGATCAAGTTCACGTTCCTTTCCCTGCCAGTCTACCTTCTCCTCTATATGAAGGCCGATTTCACCTGGGCGCAGGTCTCAATCGCCCGGCAGGTCGCGGCGATTTCGGGTTATTTGGGCGTCCAGGCGGTCGCGGATGGGTACCTTGTCCGGGCTGGGACGGTGATACTTGAGATCATCGAGGCCTGCGTCGCTTGGAAGGACATGTTCGCCTTCGCCGCGCTCGTCCTCGCCACCCCCGGACGGAACGGCTGGAAGAGGCTTGCTGGGATTGTCGTGGGCGTTCCGGTGATCTACGCAACCAACATCGCCCGGCTCGTCGTCATACTCCTCTACGGGGTGGCCCGTCCGGAACTCGTGGGCCTCGTCCACGCGATCCTCTGGAAGTTTGGGATGATAGCGGCGATCCTGCTTGCCTGGCTCACTTGGCTTTGGTGGACGGACAGGCCGGGAAAATCCGGCGCCGATTCGCCCTCCTCCACAGTCGCGAAATAAGCGGCCGGCGCGCGGAGCATTCCCTTCGTTCTGGCGGGAGGGGGACGCTTCCTAGCCACGGCGGAAGGGTCGCGGAAATCCTAAAACCGAAAAACGCGCGTTTGCTTGCATGGCTCAGGAACGTGTTTTAGTGGGTCCGGACGATTGGGAAGCGGTCGTGAGGGTCCTTGACTCCCGCAAGGGGCCAGTCCAATTGGTCGGGGCGAACGCGGTGGGGAAGACGAGGATGTGCCATCTTCTCGAGAAGTACGACAGATACAGGGTGTACTGGTATCTGACATGCGCCGCGACCCCGCGAGAGGCTGCCGAGGGCAAGATTCCGGACGACCCGACGGGCGTGGCGGAGATCCAAGACGACCTCGCCTTTTGGGCGCGAAGGTCGGATCGTCCGTCAAGGAGCACGTCTTCATCTACGACAACGCGATGTTCTACCCCAGGACCGCGGAGGCAATGCTGAAGCGCAAGGGCGGCCTGTTCAGGGTGCTCTCCGTCTCGGTCGCGCCGTTCCGGGGGGCGCCCGGGACGGTGGTGGAGCTCGCTGCGGCGGCGGGAGAGGGCCGCACAAAGCACTAAATATAGCTTCGGAGGTGCATATCGACGCCAGAATGGTCGATTTCGGCTTCGCGCTCTACGCCTTCACGATGCTCTTCCTGATAGTCGATCCGATAGCGAACGTCCCCATCTTCCAGGCAATCCTCGCCGGCAAGAAAGAGGGTGACAGGAAGAGGATAATCAGGGAGGCCGTCTTCGTCGCGGGCCTCGTCCTCTTCATACTCTCGTTCGCAGGCAAGGCCGTCTTCTCCCTCATGGGCGTGCAGATGTACGCGTTCAGGATAGCGGGAGGAATTCTCCTCTTCCTCGTGTCGATAGAGATGCTCTACGGGCAGAAATCCAAGACGGAACACTCCCACGACGACAAGGAGGTGGCAAAGGAGATGGACGACGTGGTCGTGACGCCGCTAGCAATCCCCTTGCTCACGGGCCCGGGCGCGATAACGACGGGGATAGTGCTCTTTGACTCGGCTTCGAGTGTCGAGCAGAAGACTGTCGTCCTCGTGTGCCTGCCTTTGGTCTTCGTCGCATCCTGGCTCATCCTGGAGTTCGGGCAGGGCTTCTTCGAGAGGATCGGCCCCATAGCGAGCAAGGTCTTCACGCGGGTGATGGGCCTGATGCTAGCGGGGATAGCGGTACAGTTCATCTTCGTGGGCGTTCAGGAAGGGGCCAAGGCGCTCGGGTTCCTCGCTTGAAAGAAGGAGAGGCTTGTTCTGATGGAGCTTCGGGGAAAGGTCGCGGTCGTCACCGGCGCGAGCAAGGGCCTCGGTTTGTGCCTTGCCGAGGAGCTCGTCAAGGAAGGCGCCCGGGTCGTCATTTCCTCCCGGGGGCGGGTGGATTTGGAAGCAGCCGCGGCGAAAATTGGCGTCTTTCCCTTCTTCTTCGTCGCCGACGTTTCGGTTGAAAAGGATGTAGAAAAGCTCGCAAACGAGGCAGTATCCCGGTTCGGCTGCATCGACATCTGGGTCAACAACGCCGGCGTCTGGATCCCCCAGGGGACGAAGGACCTCGACATGGCGCGCGTGCGGGACATGTTCGGGGTGAACGTCTTCGGGTTGATGAACGGATCCAAGGCGGCGCTTTCGCGGATGGCCGGGCAGGACAACCGCGGGACGATAGTGAACATAATATCGACCGTCGCCCTCAAGGGCCAGGAGCGCTCGCCCGCATACTGCGCGAGCAAGTTCGCGGCGGACGGCTACACCAAGTTGCTCGCCCTGGAGGCGGAGCGGGAGGGCGTCCGCGTGATCGCGGTCTATCCGGGCGGGATGCGGACGAACTTCCACGACGAGAAGAAGCCCGCGGACTGGGAGGATTTCATGGATCCCGCGGATGTCGCGGAGAAGATCGTGGCGAACCTGAAGGCGGACGCCCCTGAAAAGGAACTGGTTCTGAAGCGGCCGCGGAAATAGCGGGCTGTCGCAGTTTGTTTATATATCGGCGGGACCGCTTGGGCGGGGTGCGGGGCACCAGGCAATCGGTTCTGCTTCTTACTTGTGCCGTTTTTGCTGCCTGCGTGCTGGTCCTTCCGGCGGCGCCCGCGCTTGCCGCCAGCAAGGAGCTCGTCCAGACCAGGATTTCCGGGCGCCTGCCTGACGGCGGAAGGGCTGGCTGTCGAGGAGCTCGCGCCGGGCGAGAAGGACGTCCTTGTCGGGACTTACTTCGGCGGGGGTGTATGTCTTCGGAATTGGGAAGACCTTGCGGACGTTCGTCCAGACTGCTAGCCCCGTGACCGGCGTCGCATTCGGGGACGGGGGGGAAGAACTGAGGGCGCACGTGATATTCTCCAAGACCCTCCGCGACATCTCGTCGGCCAGGAGGCCGCTCGCATACTTGGCGATCCTCCTCGTTGCGCCGGCAATAGCTTCCGCCGCGCTGGCCGGATCGGGCGTTGCGGGAGTCCCGTTCGCGAAGCTCCTGCTCGCGATGCAGGCGCAGTTCGTTTCCGGGATCTTCATCGTGCTCTCCTTCCTCTGGACGGCCAGGGTGCCTCTCGCGATCCTCTCCGCGGTCACCTGCGGCGGCTTGCTTTGTCGCGAAGGAGGACGGGACGCTCCTCCTCCTCCTGGTGAGCAAGCCCGTCCGGCGGCACGAGATATTGCTCGGCAAGTTCCTCGCCTTCCTCCTGAACGCGGCCGTTCTCGAGCTTGCGGCAATCCTCCTCTCCGCGCTCAAGATGCACTCGATCCTCGGGACGGACATGCTGGTCCTAGGGAAGCTCCTCTCGCTCGTGCCGGGGGTCTTCCTGCACTCGCTCTTCGTCGCCTTCCTTTGTCTTCGGCGCGCTCTCCCTCTCGCTTTCCGCCCTGCTCCGGAACAGGACGAATGCGATCGTGTTCTTGGCGGGGATCGCCCTCTTCGTCTTCCTGGGCTTCGGGACGATGCGGGGGTTCCTGGGACCGCTCTACGGGAGCCGCAGCCTCTACATGGTGGACCTGAAATATCACAGGGGGAATGCCTATTTCTCCCTCCTGGACGGCGTCAAGACGATGCGCATAATTCTAGATATCCAGTCGATCATCGGGCAGTTCACGGGCGTCTTCCCCTCGGCGGTGGGACCCTCTACGACAAGGACATCGGGGCGATGTCAAGGACTCCTCTTTCCCCCGTCGCCTACGTCGCGCCGGCGGTCTCCCTGCTCCTCTGGACCGGGATGGCGGTCATCCTCCTCGCCGCGGCGGCGGCCGGGTTCGAGCGGATGGAGATAGAGTCGAGATAGAACTGAGCTCGAACGGCTGCGAACAAACTTCATGACGGCGTCAACTAATTTGAAATTCTTGATTTGAAAAATGATTCAGTCTCTTTGTCGGTAAAATATACGTAGACACCCTTATGGGCGCGGGAGAGAAGGACGCGATAAATGTTTTTCAGGTGCTCGTCGAATCTGTCATTCCCGCGTTTGGCCATAGCATCATACGACTTCTCGGGATGCGCTTCCCAAGAAAGAGTTTTGCTGTTGTATGTCAAGTCGTCGGAGAAAATCACAAAAATGTAGTCGAATTCGAATCCTTGCGCGGTGTAAACGGTCCCTACTTGTTCCATGCCTGAATCGTGCCGGGCCCACCTCCAAAACTCGTCTTTCTTCTCCCAAGGCATTCTAAAAGTTCCAATGACAACATCATCCACAAGTGTTCCATCTGGTCTCGGCTCGCTCCATGGCCAACAGAATCCGGCAACAATCCGAGCAGAATTTTTAAGTTCATTGTTCTTTTCATCCATTAGTCGTTTCAATTCGACTGGGTTGTCCACTATAGTGAACTGAATACGGTCTTCCTTGGTCAAGTATGTTTTGTCACTTTCATTCATTCCGAGTACATTCTCTAGCCATTGGAGATATGAAACGGATCCTCCGCACCTGAACTGGGTGGTTAATTCAAATTCAAAAATCTCTTCGTTCGCTACGCCGAGATTCTTCGCTGCAGTTTTGATGAGTTCAATACTCCCTATTTCGTTCGGCCTGACAACTTGGCGTTCGTCCAGAAAGAATATTGAAAGACGGGCGGGTCTAATTAGGTCGTTAATTTGGGGTACCTTAGACTTGAACTGGAGCGGAACACCCCAGTCGCTACTGTTTTTTCTGATACGATGGGCTTCGTCGCAGATTAAAACGGGGATCTGGTCGTCGGACGTTTTTGTGAAATTATAGAAGAACTTGAAGAAGGGCGAGGCGGTGGGTCCGACTATGTCTCTGACATTTTTCGTGAAGGCAGAGGACCCGGTTGCATGGTAAACTTCAATACCCATCTTCATTATTTCCGCCATTGCATCTAGTGCAATCACAGACTTTCCAGTTCCGGGCCCGCCTTTCACTATAATTACGCTTTTCTTTTGCGTGCCTGCCAGCTCTTTGGCCTTTTGGATTATGGTATTTTCGACAACGCCTTGCTCATCAATCAATGTGAAAAGGCGTTGTCGTTTGAGAAGCTTCGCTGTGTTGTCTAGGAGATACATCGAAGGTTTTGTCGGACTCTTCGAGAACTTGCCGAAAACTTCCAGACCGGAGCCTGCTTCAAGTCGTTGTTTCAGAAACTGGCCTAGTATTTTTACATCCTCTTTGGCAAAAACGGGAAACTTAGTTAACGGCTCTTCAAACTGCTTCGTAAAGATTAACTTGTCTGTGGTTCTCGAATAGTTGTGGAGATACGCACAGGAACTGAGATATATTGAGTTGTCTTGAAAGACTTCTTTGAAATTGCGAAGGTAACTGTCGTATCTTAGGACTTGACTTGAAGTGCTGGATGTTCCGACGGCTTTTTGAACGTTCCGTAGTTGACAATTAGATTCTTCTCTATAGGAGACGACGAAATGCTGTCATTCGACCACTGTTTTAACTCCAAGAGTACAACGTGTTCAGAATCTGTTCTGTCTTTGCCGAAGACAAGCACATCTATTCTACCGGAAGCGTGTGGAAGGCAGTACTCAACGACAACATAATTTCTAGATAGTTCAGCTATCTCGAATGCATCCTTCACGCAGCGTAAGGAATTTGTCCAAGCGCGGGCCTCTCTAGGGTTCACTCCTCCGTAGAATCTCCGATAGTTTTCGCTTAAGATATCGATCAACCGACTGCACAAGACATCTTGTTTGAACTGTTCAATTGAGCCTTCATATAATATAATAGAATCTTTTTGGAGACTCATTAGTCACAGCTCCGTGTACTTCTTGTTTGATCCTTTGGCCTTGTTGACAGGGTATTTCTTGTGGTTCTTCTCGAGCTTTCTGACAAGCTCAGATGAAAGGTCTATGTCATATTTTTGTGCCAACCTGATGAGGAAATAGAAGACAGCTGCCATTTCCTCGGATATTTGTTCGCGTTTCTGTGAATCCTTGAACATGGCGTCTACTTCTTGAGGCGACTTGAATCGGAATGGATCGAGAAGCTCCGCAGCCTCGGTTATTACGCCTATTGCAAGCTCCTTCGCGTTGTGGTATTGGTCCCAGTCTCTTTCCTCACAAAATAGTTTGATTTTCTGCTTAAGTTCAGTAATAGTGATTTGTTCGTCCATTTTTGAGGTAGAGAAAATGCGGCTTTTAAGGTTAGTTTCAAGTTTGCCGATGTTTGGCTGGATATGGAAAGCTTTTCCTAGTATCTCATCTGTTTCCCGATTGCTTCGTCCAGTCTCTCCGCGAACTCGTCCAGCCTGCCCTTGGGGACCGTGGCGCCGGCCGCGATGTTGTGGCCTCCGCCGACGCCGCCCACTGTCGCCGCGGCCTCCCGGACGGCTGAGGAGAGATTCAGGCCCGTCCGGACCAGGTCTGCTGTCCCGCGCGCGGAAATCTTCAGGGTCTTCTCGTCTTGCTCGGCGGCTCCGAGGATCACTCGGTCGTGGTCGACGAGGCGGCCGCCGATTGCCATCCCAATGACGACTCCTATGATCGTGGCCTTCGTCAAGGGGGAGAAGAAGAGTTGGACGTGCTTTCCGACGGGTTTTGCGCCCTTTTCGACAAGCTCGGAGAGGCCGCGCTTGAGGTTTTCCCGGTGCTGGGCGAGGAGGGTTTTTGCGCGCGCATAGGCATCGCCCCGATCGCCCAGACATATGTCGATGGCAGTCCTCCAGTCCTCGTTACGCCCGCAGGCGTTGAGAAGGGTTGCGAACTCGGTCGCGTCACGCACTTCCGTCCGCTCGGTTTCCCGCGGGAAGATGTAGAATTCCGAGACGAGACGCTTCATCTTCCAGGGCTCAAGGCCTGTCTGGATGGCGTGCTCGTGCAGCGCCGTGACGAGCCTCGAGACGTCGGAAGAGGGGAGGGAATTGTAGGGGAATGAGGGATCAATGCGAAGCTTTTCGAGGAATTCCCTACAGGCGGAAAGGCTTCCGGTTAGGCCCGGGAGGTAGGGGTCCGCGGCATAGCTCAGGAACACTTCCACGGGCTTGGTTTCCCTGCCGAAGAACGGGAGGCCGTGGCGTGCCTGGACAATCCCCGCTTTCACCCCCTCTTCAAGGATCTTCCTGTTGAGGCCGACCAGGCCGTTATGGGCCTGGACGTCGCCGACGGCGCCCGTTATCGCCAAGGGGATTAATTCAGGCGCATCAACGAGCTCGCGCGAGACTAGGTATGCGAGGCCGCTTGAGGAGATCTCCTTGGAGCTGTCGAGGCCCTGCTCGTGGGCGTTGAAATGGGTTATTCCCGGCGGAACTTGGCCTGCCGGCTCGTGGTGGTCGAGTATCACTCCGGGGCCCTTGACATGCTGGAGGAGCGGGAGCTGGCCGCTTCCTAGGTCGACAAGGACGAATGTGCCTTCGGCGGGAACGCTCGAAAGAGTGCCCGGGTCGAGCTGGCGGATAGCGACGATTTTGGGGTTCTTGCCGAGAAGCTGGAGAGTCTTGAAGACTATCGACCCGCTCGTCACCCCGTCGGCGTCCAGGTGGGTGATCACCCGGGGGTTTTCCAGCACGCGGAGGGCTTCGGCCGTGCGGGAAAGCGCCCCCTTCAGTTTGAGTTCCAGTTCCACTGCCCGCCCGGGCGGGAAGGGGGATATTTATGCTTGAATAGGGGGAGTTTCCCGTTCTTGTTTGGGGTCAGGCGCCGGCGAGCTCGTAATACACCCTCTCGGAGTTGGGTCCCCAGGAATAGCCGCCGGAATGGGTCTTCGTCTCCCTGATCCGGAACAAGCCCTCCTTGACGCCCTTTGCCAGGTGGTAGTAGGTCAGGCGCAGGGAAATCCTGCCGTACCTGCGAACGTACTTCTTGTTGATCTGGTAGCCGTAGATGGGCCCGTCAGCCTCGAGGAAGAGCTCGACGAAATTGTTCCTTATTGTACTCTTGGTCTTGGGGAGCTTGTGCGTCCTGACGACCTTGCCCTCTTTGTCGATTATCCCCTCCCTAATTCGCGTGGAGGAAAGGGGCTGCCTGTCCTCGGCCAGGTAGGGCGGGATTTCGATAAAAATCAGGGAGGCTTTGCTCGCCTTTGCCCGGCGGGAGTTGACCTCCTCGGCGAAGGATTTTTCGTCGGGCGCGAAGGCGAAGAACTGGAGGTCGTCGCGCAGGGCTGCTTTCAGTTCCGGGCCCGATGGGACGATTTCATGCGGGACTCCGAGGGTGGCGAGGTGCTTCTCGAGGGCGGCTTTGCGGGTGTCAATGTCCTGGGTCGCGGCATTCTCCTGATCAAGGAGCCCGGCAACGACCGGCTTGCCGAAGCCGGCGACCGAGGCGAGGAAATGGTCGTGTCCCTTGTGCCAGTGGTCGAAGGCGCCCCGGAAGAAGAGCTTGTCCTTCCTTGATCTTGCCCCCTCTTCTCGGGTTCCTGCGCTGTTTTCTCCCGTTTGAACTCACCCCTTGGCTTCTCTTCGGTTTTCGGGTTTCTGGCAGCCACCTCGTTCAATTATATAGTTTTCCATATAGAAAAGATAAGTAAGTAAGCCATTTGAAAAAATCCCTCCACAGGAAAAACACGGGAGAGTTCCACCGGAAACGAAGGTTTTCCGAAAGAGTTCCACCGGAAGCAGGGGACAGGCAGCAACAAACAATAAAAACCCCTGTTTCGCCTGGAAACATCGCTTACTCCCTCAGGTGACAACCCATAATGCAGTCCTCCCTCCGTGAAATGTTCGAGACATACTTGAGGAGGGACTCCCTCTTTGCGGAGAAGGGCGCCCTTTCGGACGAATTCCGCCCTCAGGCGCTCCTGCACCGGGAAAGGGAGCAGAAGATGCTCGCAAACGTCCTCCTACCGGCCCTCCGGGGCGACAAGCCGTCCAACCTCTTCATCTACGGCAAGACCGGAACGGGGAAGACCATCGGCACGAGGTTCGTCTGCAGTGAGATGGAGTCCTTCGCTAGGGAAAAGAGGCTCCCGCTCAAGGTGGTCTATGTCAATGCCCAGCTCAAGAAGGTTGCGGACACCGAATACAGACTGATATCGACTTTGGCATCCCATTTCGGGGTGACCCTCCCTGCGACGGGCCTCCCGACGGGGAAGATCTACAAGGCGTTCAGCTCGGCCCTCGACACCCAAAAATCCCTCGTCCTGATTGTCATCGACGAAATAGACAACGTCGTACGGAAGTGCGGGAACGAGCTCCTCTACAACCTGATGAGGATCAACTCGGAGCTGAAAAGCTCGCGCGTCAGCATAATCGGGATAACGAACGACCTCAACCTCCTGAAGCAAGTGGACTCGCGCGTCAGGAGCAGCCTTTCCGAGGAGGAGCTCGTCTTCGCCCCCTATGACGCGACCCAATTGAGCGACATCCTGGAGGCACGCTCGTCCGTCGCCTTCCAGCCAGGGGTGATAGACCAGTCGGTGATACCCAAGTGCGCTGCGTATGCGGCGAGGGAGCACGGCGATGCAAGGCGCGCCCTCAACCTCCTGAGGATGGCGGGGGAGGTCGCCGAAAGGTCCGGCGCGCCCAGGATCGACGCGACCCACGTCGACATGGCCGTCGAGAAGCTTGACACCGAGACGGCGGTCGAGTTCGTCAAGAACCAGCCCCTCCAATCCAAGGCGGTCCTCTACACCATAATCGCCCTCAAGGAGACGCATCCGGACTTCACAACGGGCGACATCTACACGAAATACAAGGCGGTCTGTCCCCTTTTCGGCCAGAAATGCCTGACCCAGCGCAGGGTCTCGGACCTCATCAACGAGCTTGCGAGCACCGGGATCCTTTCGGCGGACGTCGTCTCCAAGGGCAGGTACGGGAGGAGCAAGACCATAGACCTCCTTGTCAACAACCAGACCCTTGTCAAGATATCAGCGACCCTGCGGGCCGAAGTGGTCGCGGCGTACTGAGGGAGGAGCGGGAAGCGCGGGCGGGCCCCGCGCGTCAATAGGGATAAAAACCCGAAGGGAGCCGGGCGGGCACCTGCGAAGAAGAAGAAGAAACCCGGCATGGGAACCCAGCAGGGACACTGGGCAGCGGAAAAAGGACGAAGAAGGCGACGGCAAGGCACGCCAAGGCGGAGCCGAGCCGGCTTTAGGGGTTTTGGGCAGATGGATGGTACGGAAATAGGGGTGGCGGGAAGCTCGGAGAGCCTGCCGACAGTTGAGCAGGTCGTCGTCTCGCTCCTCGACAAGGGCGTCATGATCGAGCCCCAGGCCCTGGATTTCCTGAAGACGAACCCCCACTTCCTCCGGGGTCTGGACGTCTCGGCGATTTCCGGCGGCAGGCTCACCCTCACGATTCTCAAGGCCATTCCCGGCGAAATGGGCGGGCGCCTCGAGGGCGGCTCCGGGATAGACACGGGCTTGGGCGTCGGCGGCAACGGCCCGGCGACGATGTCCTCCTCGGACGAGGGCACGCGGATCCTGGACGAATACCATGAGCTCTTCGACATGAAGGGGGAGGTCTCCGACTTTGTCAACCATTTCACGAGCAGGTACAAGAAGCTCTCCGCGATCCTGCGCATCCGCCCGGAACTGCGCAGCTTGGCCTCGGCCAACAGGATTCCCTCCATGCAGCCGCGCGAGGAGCTCTCGATCATCGGCCTCGTCACCTCCAAGCGCCAGACGAGGAGCGGGCACATAATCCTGGAGATCGAGGACGAGACGGGGATGACCAAGGTCCTCCTCTCCAAGAACGGGTCCGTCATCAAGAAGGCGGACGAGATAGTCGAGGACGAGATAATCGCCGTCCGCGGCCAGGCCTCCCGAGAGATGATTTTTGCCGAGGAAATACTCTTCCCCGACGTCCCCCAGGCCTCCGGCTGGCCTTCCAAGAGCAAGGGGATCGCAGTCCTCATCTCCGACGTCCACGTCGGCTCCAAGCAGTTCATGCAGGACCTCTTCGACCGCTTCGCCGTCTGGATGAACAGCAACGACGCCATCGCCCGCAGGGTGAAATACCTCCTCGTCGCGGGGGACCTCGTCGACGGCGTCGGGGTCTACAAGGGCCAGCAGAAGGACCTGGCGATCACCGACATCGTGAAGCAGTACGACGCGTTCGCGAACCAGATAGACAAGATAACGAAGCGGGTGAGGATCTTCGCCTGCCCGGGCAACCACGACGCCTCGCGCGACGCGGACCCCCAGCCGATCATCCCGGAGCAGTTCGCGCCCTCGCTCTACAACATGGGCAACCTCACCATGACCTCCTCCCCCTCGAGCCTGTCCCTAGACGGCGTCAATTTCCTGATGTACCACGGGACGGCTCTCGACAGCATCATCGCGGCCGTGCCCTCGCTGAGGAAGACCGGCTACGACAACCCCCACCAGGCGATGATCCAGCAGCTCAGGAAGCGCCACCTCATCCCCCTCTACAACGAGCACACGAGGATGTTCCCGGAGAACGAGGACCACATGGTGATAGGGCGCGTCCCCAACGTCTTCCATTCCGGCCACGTCCACAAGCTCGGCTATTCCGTCTACCGCGGGATACGGGTCATAAACTCGGGGACCTTCCAGGACAGGACGGCATTCCAGGTGAAGATCGGCCATCATCCGCAGCCGGGGAAAATCCCCTATGTGGAACTTGGCACCGGCTCGATCGAGATCCTTGACCTCATGAGGACTGAAGAGGAGGGCGGCTCTGCCCTTGCCTGAGCCCGGAGCGATCAAGCTCGCAGCCTCGCCCGGCACCCTCACATATTTCACCAAGATCCGTGCTGAGGTTGACAGGGCCTATGCGATAGCCAAGGCGGCGCGCGCCAAGCTCCTGGACCCGATAGACAAGGTCGAGATCGCCCTCGCCGACGACACGGCCGCGCGCGTCGAGGGGCTCCTCTCCACGATATATCCGGAGCTCGAGGGTTCGGGCCTCGCCGAGCGCATCCGGGAGCTCGAAAAGGACAACGGCAAGGGCTCGGAGAAGACCTCCCTCAAGATCGCGAAGGAGGTCTACGACGAGCGGTTCATCGCCTTCAAGACGCCTGAGGAGAGGATTGAAGCCGGCGTCCGTGTCGGCATCGGTTATCTCACCCTGGGCATCGTCACCGCGCCCCTGGAAGGCCTCACGGAAGTGAAGAGCAAGCAGAGGCGCGACGGAGGCAAGTACGTCTCAGTCTATTTCTCCGGGCCCATCCGCTCCGCCGGCGGAACCGCCGCGGCGTTCACGGTCCTCATCGCCGACTACCTCCGCCGCCTGGCGGGCTTCGGCGAGTACGATCCGGACGAGCAGGAGGTCGAGCGGTTCGCCGCCGAGATCGACGACTACGACACGCGCGTCGTCAACCTCCAGTACCGCATCAAGGGCGAGGAGATAAAGTTCCTCGTGAGGCGGATCCCCGTCGAGGTGTCGGGGGACCCCACCGAGGAGATGGAAGTGATAGCGTTCAAGGACCTCCCGCGCCTGGAGGGCAACCGCATCCGCGGGGGGATGTGCCTCGTAGTCTCCTCCATCGGCCAGAAGGCCGCAAAGCTCATCAAGCGCGTGAAGCAGTTCGGCAAGGAGTTCCTCCTCTCCGACTGGCTGTTCTTGGAGGAATACGAGGCGCTCAAGAAGAAGCTGCACGCCGAGGACGCCGAGAAGGCGGGCGCGTCCACGGCCGCGACGGCGGAGCTAAAGCTAGTCCCTAACTTCACCTTCATGGAGGACGTCCCAGGAGGCAGGCCCATCTTCTCCTTCCCCTCGACCGCTGGGGGCTTCCGCCTGCGCTACGGGAGGGCGAGGAACACCGGCTTCTCGACCGTCGGCATCCATCCGGCGACTATGGCCCTCCTCTCAGACTTCATAGCGATCGGGACGCAACTCAAAATGGAGCGCCCGGGCAAGGGCGCGACGGCGGCGGTCGTCGATTCCATTGAGCCCCCCGTCGCGCGCCTGAAGACCGGCGAGGTCATGCGCGTCGCAACGCCCGAGCAGGCGCACGCGATCATCAGGGACAACCAGCTCGAGGAGATCCTCCTCGTCGGCGACATACTGATAGCTTACGGCGACTTCGTGTCGAACGGCCACAAGCTCGTCCCCGCTGGCTACTGCGAGGAGGAATGGACGCTGCAGCTCCGGAAGGCGATGGAGCTGGCGGCCCTCGTCCCGGAGACCGCCGCGACGTTCGTCGGGATCCCCCCGCTCAGGTTCCTGGAGATCCTGGACAGGCCCGGCTCCGTCTCCTTCGACGAATCCGTCCTCCTCGGGACCAAGATGAAGCTCCCCCTGGCGCCGGCGCACACACCCTTCTTCGACCGCGTCCCGACGGCCGACCTCAAGAGCCTCTGCGAGGCGATCTCGCTTTCGGGAAACTTCGCCAACCTCTCCATCCCGATCACCAAGGAGATCAAGCGCACCCTGGAGCTCCTCTGCGTCCCGCACAGGATAGACGGGGGGACGATAGTCTCCCTTGGGAATCCCGGCCGCGCCCTCCTCTTCACCCTCGGCTTCCCGACAGACCCGGAAGCGCACAAGGCCCTGGATTCCGGCCTCCCGGCCCTAGAGTTCGTGAACAGGCTCTCCAAGATCGAGGTGAGGAACAAGGGCGGGACCTACATCGGCGCCAGGATGGGCCGCCCGGAGAAGGCGGAAAGGCGCCTGCTGGACGGCCGCCCCCAGATCCTCTTCCCGATAGGCCAGGCCGGCGGAAGGCTGCGCTCCCTGAACGAGGCCGCGAAGAAGATCTACAACGCCCAGCTGGCGTATCGCATCTGCTCCCTCTGCGGCAAGAGGAACATCTTCCTGCGCTGCTCCTGTGGCGGGAGGACGTTGGCAAAGCAGGTCTGCGTTCTCTGCCAGAAGATAACGGACGAGGAGATGCACTGCGGCTTGCCCACGCGCAAGTATTCCATGGCCGACGTGAGCCTGGACCGTCACTTCCGCCAGGCGGAGGCCGCGCTCAAGATGCGCACGCCCGAGCTCGTCAAGGGCGTCAGGGGCCTTTCGAGCGAATCCAAGGTCCCCGAGCGCGTTGAGAAGGGGTTCCTGCGCGCCAAGCACGGCCTCTACGTCAACAAGGACGGCACCATAAGGTTCGACTCGACCGACGCGCCGCTCACTCACTTCAAGCCCAAGGAGATAAACGTGAAGCCCGAGAGGCTCATCTCCCTAGGGTACACGCACGACATCTACGGAGAGCCGCTTTCGAGCGACGACCAGGTCCTCGAGATCAAGCCCCAGGACGTCCTCCTCTCCGACTTCCACGACGACAAGCGCGGGATAATCAGCGGCGCGGACTATTTCGTGAAGGTGGCGAATTTCACCGACGAGCTGCTCTCCGACTTCTACGGCCTTGAGCCCTACTACAACATCCTCTCCAAGGAGGACCTCGTCGGCCACCTCGTGATAGGCCTCGCCCCGCACACCTCGGCCGGGATCGTCGGCAGGGTCATCGGGTTCAACCGCGCCCGCGTCGGCTACGCTCACCCGATGTTCCACGCCGCGAAGAGGCGCGACTGCGACGGGGACGAGGACTCGGTCCTCCTCCTGATGGAGGCGCTCCTCAACTTCTCGCGCGACTTCCTCCCCTCCAGCCGCGGCTCCTCGACGATGGACGTCCCGCTCGTCCTCACGACCCTCCTTGACCCGGCGGAGGTCGACAACCAGGTGCATGAGCTGGACATCTGTCCCTCCTACACGCTTGAGCTCTACCAGAAGGCCGCCGAATACACCACCCCGCCTACCGCGCTCGCGACCCCGATCGAGCGCCTGAAGGATCGCCTCGGCAAGCCCTCCCAGTTCGAGGGCGCGCTCTTCACCCACGCGACGGCGAGCATCCTCAACGCGGAGTCGATCACCAAATACCGCTCGCTCGGGACGATGGTGGACAAGGTCGCAGCCCAGCTCCTCCTCGCCGAGCGCCTGACGGCGGTGAACGAGGACGACGTGGCGAACCTCGTGCTCTCGACCCACTTCATCAAGGACATCAAGGGGAACATGAGGACCTTCTGCCGCCAGTCGTTCCGCTGCATCAAGTGCAACGCGAAGTACCGGCGCGTGCCCCTCATCGGGAGATGCCCTGCGTGCAGGGGGAAGCTCATCCTCACGGTCCACCAAGGGACGATCGAGAAATACATGGAGGCGTCCAAGAGGATCGCCGAGCACTACGACGTCCCAGCGTACATGCAGCAGGAGCTCCTGATTCTGCAGAAGCGCCTCTCCGCGATGTTCGGCAAGCAGAACCAGAAGAACCTCGACACCTTCTTTTCCCCCGCCGCCTGAGGGCGGAGGCGGGCCGGCATCAATAACGAGCCAGGTCTCACTGAGCTCTCTCCTCCCAGGGAGATTTCCTGTCCTCTACTCGGCGGGGGGCGACCCGCAGTTCGGACAAGTCTCCCCTTCCCGAGTTTCCCAGCCCCATCCGCAGGCTTTGTTCGAGCAATAGACCATCCCGAAGGTCATCCTCTTCTTCTGGGCGAGTCTTTTGGTTTGCGAAACAATTGCGGATAGCGGCTTGCTGTGCTTTCTGCCCATTAGCCTGAGGAAAGGCGGCCAGGTCACCCTTTTTATGCTATGCTGTTGCCGCAAATGCGCTCCCGAGGGGTCCGGAAAAGGCTCGCCGCCCAACCGAGGCTCCGATCCGTCCGGGATTTTACTTGAGGCCCCAGGCGCCCGAGTCCACGTCGTACTCGTGCTCGACGGCCCGCTTTGGAAGGAGCTTCTTTGCGAGGAGCAGGAGCGCGAGGGCGATTATCAAAAAGTCCCCGGACGCGAGGATGAGCGCTATCATCCCCGCGAGTATCACGAAGGAGGCCATCTCCAGGAACGCGCCGTTCGCCCCCTCGCCGAAGAACATGAGGGCGAGCATAATGAGGACGACGATTATTATCCAGAACATGGGGAATTTATCACCTATCAGTAATGGTTTCTTTGCATATTTTAAATTATGCCCAGCTTTGGCCCATCCCCGAACCAAATATATATCCTTTCGTCCTGGGGCACTAATAAAAACCCCAATTCTCGCTTCCGAAACCGGCGATTCACACAATGCCTGGCGAACATCCTCTCATCGAGAAGGCTAAGGACTTCTACAAGAAGCACTACAAGCGGTTCTTCATCGTCCCAGCCCTCGCGGTCCTCTTCTGCCTCCTCGTCCTCGGCGCGAACTACGCGAGGACCGGCGAGATCGTCGAGCGGGGGATTGACCTCAAGGGCGGCACGATCGTCACTGTCGACTGGGCCGCGGCGGGCAGCCCGGACCTCGCGAAGCTGCACTCCAAGATATCCGGGAGCGTCGGGGGCGCGTCCGTCCACATCGCGGGCACCTCTGCATACTCCTCGACAGGCCTGTCCCTCGCGGCGCTCGATTTCGAGGCGGGTCCAAATACGGACCCGCAGGCCCTCGTCTCCGCCGTCAAGGACGCCCTCTCGGCCCAGGGCTTCCAGACCGCCGAGTCCGACTACAACATGAAGACCGTCGGCCCCGCGGTCGGGGAGGAGTTCCTCAACAGGGCCTACATCGCCCTCGCCCTCGGGTTCTTCTTCATGGGCCTGATGATACTCTTCCTCTTCAAGACGCCCGTCGCGGTCGCGACGGTCCTCTCATGCATCTTCTTCGACTTCCTCGGGGGTCTCGCAGTCATGAACCTCTTCGGCATAGCGCTCTCCCCGATGACCCTCGCCGCGCTCCTCACCCTGATAGGCTTCTCGATAGACAGCGACATCCTCATAACGACCGCGACCCTCAACCGGCACGAGGGCCACGTCATGGACCGCGCCTTCCACTCGATGAAGACCGGGGTGACGATGATATGCACCGCGGCCGCCGCGCTCCTCGCGATAACCTTCCTTTCGGGCTCGGCCCTCCTGCAGGACATGACGATAATACTCCTGGGCGGCCTGTTCTTCGACGTGATACACACTTGGTTCACGAACCTCGGCGTCCTCCTCCTGACCGCCGAGAGACGCCAGAAGACGGGGAAGGCGGCGGCCTGAGATGGCGATGGACTTCGCTCTGGCCCGCAAGTGGCAGATAATACTTGTCGTCGCATTCCTCGTCGGCGCCCTCGTGATGGTCGCCCCGCGCTACACGCCCGACGGCTGGCAGACCAACATCCCCTAGGGCTTCGACATAAAGGGCGGCGTGCGCGCCGTCCTCTCGCCAGATACGAGCGACGCGAAGGTGGTCGACGAGTCGATGGAGATCATGCGCGCGCGCCTCAACATCTTCGGCCTCTCGGACACGCGCGTGTTCTCCCAAAGCGACCTCGCGGGGAAGAAGTACATCGTCGTGGAGGCCGCGGGCCTCACCGAGGACGACGTGCGCCAGGTCGTCGCGAGGCAGGGCAAGTTCGAGGCCAGGATCGGGAACGCCACAATCTTCACGGGCGCCCAGATAATGGTCGACGTCTACCAGAGCAGGATCCAGGCCCGGGACAAGGGGTACCTCTTCATGATACCCCTGACGATAACCGATCCCGCCGCCGCCGACAAGTTCGCGGCGGAGACGTCGCGCCTTTCCCTCACCTTCGACGACATCGCGGGCGCCGAGTCCTTCCTCAACGAGAGCCTAGACCTCCTCATCGACGACAAGGTCGTCGACTCCCTCAGGATAGCCGCCGACCTCAAGGGCCGCGTCTTCAACAACCCCGTCGTCCAGGGGGGCGCCGAGAACAGGACAGCCACCCTCTCCCGGATGAACCAGATGAAGGCAATCCTCCAGTCTGGCTCTCTCCCAGTCAAGATCGAGCTCTCGTCCGTCGAGCGTGTCTCCTCCAAGCTCGGCGAGCGCCTCCTGTCGGGGACGCTCCTCGCGGGCCTCATCGCGGTCCTCGCGGTCGCCCTCGTCGTCTTCTTGAGGTACCGCGATCCACGGATCGCCTTTCTGATACTGAGCACCGTCGTCGCCGAAGCGCTCCTCGTCCTGGGTCTCGCCGTCGCGATGAAGAGGATCTGGCAGCTGGACCTCGCGGCCATTGCGGGGATAATAGTGTCCCTGGGTACGGGCGTCAACCAGGAGATAATAATGACCGACGAGTTCCTTAAGTACGGGCTTGACAAAAAGAAGCTCTCCTTCAAGGAGCAGATAAAGAACGCGTCCTTCATAATCTTCGCCGCCTTCGGCAGCGGCATCGCGGCGATGCTCCCACTCTTCTTCATAGGTCTCGGCGCGGTCAGGGGCTTTGCGATAACGACCCTCATCGGCATGGCCAGCGGCGTCTTCATAACCAGGCCCGCGTTCATTGTCATGCTCGAGGAGCTGATGGCGGCCAAGGCAGCGGAACCCGTCCCCGCTGCCGCGGTTCCGGCCCATCCCGCCCCCGCGCACGGCCCCTCCCCAGAAGGAGCGGCCGGGGCGCAGGAGAAGGGAGCTGGCGAGACGGCGCCGCCTTCCGAGGACCCCTTGGAACCCAAGGAATAGCCTGCGGGAAGACTGCCTCTTTCTCCTGGGGCCCGCGGCCCCCTCTACTTCTTGAGCTTCAGTATCGCCGCGGCGATGTCCCCGCCGGTCTCCGACAGCGCGGCGCGCGCGTCTTCCTTCGACGAGCCGGTGGCCGAGGAGACCAGATCCGCATCGCCCTCTTCGGCGGCCGCAGAGGAGGCGGGGCTGGGGCCGATGTCTATCTGTACCTCCCTAGCGTTCCCGCTGACCTGGTAGTTTATCTGCCCCATCACCTCCATCTTCACGACGGAGGGCTTCTCGATCACCAGCTTCCTCCCGCCCGACAGGTGGAACTCCACCTTCTCGGCGGGTATCTCCTGCGTGTTCATTTGCTTCATCATCCGCTGCAGGTTCCTAACGTCCAGCGTCATTTCCTCAGGTTCGCCTCTTCGACATCCTTGACTATCATGACCGGGCAGGGCGCCTTCTCGAGGACGAACCTGCTCGTGCTCCCGACGATCTTCGTCCCGTTGACCGCGTCCTGCCTCGCGCCCATTATTATGTACGAATACCCCCCCTTCGCGGCCTCGGAAAGTATTGCGCCCGCCGCGTCCGGGCTGACCGTCGCGGAGACCATCCTGCATTCCAGGCCGTTGAGGTCATCCAGGCGGTTCTTTATGCGCGTTATCGCAGTGGCCTGCTCCGGCGTGAGGAGGTCGCTGCCTTCTACGTGGAATATCGTGACCTCCCCGTTGAGCTCCTGCCCTATTATCCCCGCAATCTCGCCGGCCTTCGTGTCGTTCCTCGACCCCTTGACCGGGAGGAGTATTCGTTTCATTCCAGGTCCCACTAACCCAAGGCTTTTATTCCTTCGCAAGGGGCCCTTGGAGGAAGCGGATGATGAGGAAGCGCACAGGACGGCTTTTCGGAGTTGGATGACTGTGGTCTTGAGTTCTGACGCTTCCACCTCCAGATCCCCGTCTGGGGCCATTCTGCCGCCGGACAAGCCCCTTCTCACGGCGAGCCTCCCCGGGACGGGCGGCTCCATCAAGAATTCCCCGGAGGATTTCGTCGTCGAGGAGGTCCCAGCATTCCCCTTCTCGGGCGCGGGGGACCATTTGATCTTCCAGATAGAGAAGCGCGGGATCCCGACCTTCGCCGCTATCGAGCGCATCTCCCGGGCCCTGGGCGTCGCGCGCGACGAGATCGGATACGCCGGCCTCAAGGACGCGGCTGCGATCTCCCGCCAGTTCCTCTCCGTCGCGGGCGTGGGCGAGGACGCGGTCCGCTCGATCTCCCTCCCGGACGGCAAGGTCCTCTCCGTCTCGAGGCATGCGCACAAGCTTCGCGCGGGGATGCTTTCCGGGAACAGGTTCGCGATAACCGTGCGCGGATGCGATCATCCGGAGAACGCCGCGCCCATAACAGAGGTCCTCTCGCGGCGCGGCATCCCCAACTATTTCGGCGAGCAGAGGTTCGGCGGGGGGCGGAACGTCTCAGCGATCGTCGGGCGCGCCCTACTCCTCGGCGACTTTGCGGGGGCGATCGGCGCATACGTCTCCGTCGAGGGCGCGGGGGAGCCCGAGGAGACGCGGGCCGCGAGGAGGCTCTTCTCGGAAGGGAGGCTCGCCGAGGCCCTGGACGCCTTCCCGTCCAGAGCGTCGTTCGAGCGGCGCATCGTCTCCGACATGCTCTCCTCCAGGAATCCGGAGTGGATCTTCCGCTCCGTCTTCCCCCGCAAGCTCCTGCGCCTCTTCATCTCCGCCGTCCAGTCCGACGTCTTCAACCGCGTCCTCGCCGGCCGCATAAATTCCCTCGACAGGTTCATCGACGGGGACATCGGGATGTTCTCGGGCGGCGCGACGTTCTTCAGGAAGGCCGTCCCCGGCGACCCGCGCCTAGCGTCCTTCGAGGTCTCGCCCTCCGGGCCGATCGTCGGCTACAAGGCGCAGCTTGCCGACGGGACCGCCGGCGAGATGGAGCTCCAGGCCCTCGCGGCGGCGGGGATACAGGACCTTTCCGTCTTCAGGGCCAAGGCGGCGGGCCCAGGCCTCTCGTTCGAGGGCGCGAGGAGGCGCCTGAGGGCGCGCCTCGTTGAGCCGGCCGTCCGGGAGGGGGCCGAAAGCTCAATAATCATCCTCTCCTTCTTCCTCGAGAAGGGGGCCTACGCGACGGAAGTCCTCAGGGAGGTTACGAAGGCATGGTGAAGCTCAGGGGCGCGCTCGTCGTCCTGTTCCTTCTCGTGGGCCTCGCCCTGCGCCTCTCCCCACTCATCCTCGAGGGGAACCCCGGCCTCATCGGGGCGGACAGCTTCTTCCACGAGTCCATAATCAAGGGGATCCTCTCGGCCGGAAGCTTCCCGCGGTTCGACCAGTTCTCCTGGGGCGGCCGCGCCCTCAGCTACCCCCCCGGCCTGCACCTCCTCGCGGCATCGGCGCTCCTCTCGACCGGCCTTCCTGAAAGTGTCCTCCCCTTCCTCGGGCCTCTTTTCTTCGCCTTCACGTTCCTCGCCGCGTACGCGTACGCGATCCGCCAGGGGGTCAACCCGGTCCTGCCCTGCGCCCTCCTCGCGACGGTCCCGGTCCTAGTGTGGAAGACGACAATGGTCCTCCTCCCCGATTCGCTCTGGCTGTTCCTCCTCTTCGTCGCCGTGTTCCTCGCGAGCCAGCTCAACCGGGGCGCCGGCGTCCTCGCGGTCCTCCTCCTCGCCGCCCCCCTTGTCCATCCGATCGCCTTCTTCACGTCCCTCTTCGCGCTCCTCCTCTCCAAGTCGCGGTTCAGAGTGTTCCTCGTCGTGATCTCCGCAGCCCTCATCCTGGCGTTCTATGCGTATGCGGGGACCGAGCGCCCCACCGACATCCACCAGGACGTCCCCGCGTCGTTCAGGAGCCAGATCTTCGAGGGCGCAAACCCCCTGACCGTCGTCTCGCGGGGCGGGCCGGCCCTGGGCTTTGCGGCTCTCGCGTTCCCCGCCGGCTTCCCGCAGCTGATCCTCCCCCTCCTTCCGGCCGCGGCGGGGCTGGTCGAGCTGGACCGGGTCCTTACCATAACCTCGCTTGCGGCGGTGGTTGCGGGCGCGGCGTTCCTCTCGAGGCGCCGCAAGTTCGCGCAGGCCTGGATGATAACCGCCTGCGTCATCTGGGCGATCCTGAAGCTCTCCGCCCTCTCCTGGGCCCCCTTGCGGCCCGGGACGATGTCCGCGCTCGCATGGACCGCCGAGAACACCCCCGCCTCGGCGACGATCGCCTCCTCCGTGGGCGACGGGTATCTTGTCGCTTACGTCGCGCACAGGAAGGACGTCATCGACGGCCACTTCGTCGGGAGGCGCGATTCCGATGAGAGGCTCGCCGCGTCCAAGCGCGCGGCGGGGGACGCAGCCTACGCGAGAACCGCCCTTTCGGCAGGGTATTTCTTAATAACTGAGAGGTCGGCCGGGGAATTCGATGCCTACCGCGTCAAGGGCCCCGGCGACATCCTCCTTCCCGCCCCCTGGATCGAGCGCTTCCGCATTCCCGCTTCCGAAGACGAGGGTCCATCCGTGGTCTATTCTTCTGCCTAGCCTGGTCTTCGCGGTCCTCGTCTGCGCCAGGATCGCTCTCATGATGGGCGCGCCCTCAGGCTGGGATTATTTCTACCACGCCCGGGTCCTCGCGCTTTCCGATTCCCAGGGGAAGCTCCTCCCCTACGACCCCCTTTCGGCGGGGGGGCGCACGCACACCTACCTCCCCTTCTACTATTCCCTCATCCTCGCCGCGCACGATTCGACGGGCCTTCCGATCGAGGCCCTCCTTCGCGCATCCTCGGCAGCCTTCCTCTTCCTGGCTTGCGTCGCGGCCTTCGTCTTCCTGGGGAGGGGATGGGGCGCCGCCGTCGGCGCGATGGTGATCGCCGCATCCCCCGAGGTCCTGATGTTCTCGGCTTCGGCCGGCCTCCCGTCTGTCGCAAGCCTCTTCCCCCTCGCCCTCCTCACCGCAGCGGCGTTCACGGGGAGGGACGCGTCCCTCCCCGGGCCCGTCCTCGCCATCCTCGCTCTCGCGCTCGGCGCACTCCATCCGCTTTCCGCCGCGGCCCTCTCCCTCGTGTGCGCTGCGATCCTGATCGCGCGAAGGAACCCGCGCCCACTCCTGCTCCTCGGCCTCCTGTCGCTCGCCGTCCCCGCCGCCTGGTACTTTCTCCTCCCGACGACCGCGCCCTCGTGGGGCGCGAGGGGGACCCTCCACTCCATCCTTTCCGGCGCCCTCTCGCCCGCGCACCTCGCAGCCTTTCCGCTGCTCGCCCTCTCGGCGTCCGCAAGCCTCGCGTTCCTCCTTCTCCTCGCCGCCTCCCTCTGGTTCCCGTTCCTCCCGCTGAGGTTCGTGATCTTCCTTCCCTTCCCCCTCGCACTCGCATCCTCGAGGTGGGACCCGCGCAGGGCGGCCCTCCCGATCGCCCTCATCCTCGCCCTCGCCCTCTTCGTCTCCCCGACCCTCAGATACGTCTCCCCGATCCTCCAGAGGCAGGACGCGCAGGCGGTCTCCTGGCTTGACGAGAACCTACAGGGCCGCGCCGTCGTCGCGGGCCACACTGACTTCTCCTCGGTGTTCCTCCTCGGCCACGCGAGGACGATAATCGACGGCTACTCTGAGGGGATCGCGGACTCGGTGCAGCGGCAGCGCGACATCGGCGGCGCCTACTCCTCGGGGGATTTCTCCCTTCTTGGGGAAAAGTACGGGGCCGCGTACGTCTTCACAGACCTCGCGGAAGCCCGGCTCCTCGGGAGGAACGTCACGGCCGGCCCGCCGGTCCTCGACAACGGCTACTCCAAAGTCTTAAAATTGGCCTCTTCGGCCCCCTCCTGATGGCATTTTCCATGCCCTCGGCAGTCGTCCTCGTCTGCTACTTTGTGTTCCTCTACTGCGCGATCTACTGGATAGTCGTGCTCTTCGAGCGGGCGCCCTCCAAGGGCAGGGAAGCCGCGCGCGAGCCGAAGAAGGGCGGCTGGCCGGCGGTGACAATCCTCATCCCCGCGTACAACGTCCAGGACACGGTCGCCCGCTGCGTCCGATCGTGCCTGGCCCTCGACTATCCCCCTGAGAAGCTCAGAATATTCGTCATCGACGACTGCTCGACCGACGCGACGCTCTCTGCCCTCACCCCCTTCAAGGGCAGGATCTCGGTGCTGCGCCGCAGCAGGAACGGGGGCAAGGCCGCCGCCCTCAACCAGGCGATACCCTTTGTGAGGACGCCCTTCGCCTGCTGCCTGGACGCGGACAGCTTCTTTGCGCCCCATTCGATGAAGGCGCTGATATCCTCCTTCACGGACGGCGGCGTGGGTGCCGTGGCATCCAACATGAAGGTGGACGCTCCGCGATCGGTCCTGGAGCGCATACAGAGGCTCGAATACTTCTTCTCGATATACCTGCGCGAGCTCATGAGCCGCCTCGACGCGCTCTACGTTGTCCCGGGGCCGGGGAGCGTGTACAGGACGGCCGTCCTTCGCGAGATAGGAGGCTTTGACGAGGGGAACCTCACCGAGGACATGGACATCGCGTTCAGGATAAAGGAGAGGGGCTGGACCATCTCCAGCTCCGCCGACGGCCTGACGACGACGGTCGCCCCCAGGGACATAGGCGGCCTCCTCAGGCAGAGGATGCGCTGGTATGTGGGCTACTTCCAGAACGTCGAGAAGCACCGGAACTTCCTCCTCAACCCCAAGTTCTCGGAACTGGGCCTCTTCATCCTCCCCGTGAACTTCATCCTGATAGTTGCGATGTCCTTCCTCCTCTTCAACACCGCCTTCGACACGGTCAGGGACGCCGGCGACTTCTTGCGCGACCTCTCGCTCGTCGGCCTCGACGTGTTCTCCTTCGGGATGCCGCGCCTGGACAAGGTGTTCTACTCCTTCAACGTCCTCAACGTGTTCTTCCTGATGTTCAGCTTCCTCTCGCTCTTCGTGATCTACGCTAGCTTCAGGATGTCCAAGGAGTCGATCCTCGGGAAGGGGGACAACCTCTGGGACTTCGTCCTGTACACCATTTTCTACTTCCCGCTCGTTTCCGCATTCTATTTAATGTCCGTCGCGTACTATCTCGCGTTCCGCAGGAGGAAAGGAACAAGGTTCAAATGGCAGGGAAAGAGTTTGAAATCTCGCGACACCTCCTAGTCCTGGCCCTGACGGTCCTCGTCTTCCTGTCAGGGATAGCGATAGGCTCGCTCCTCAACCGCCAGCAGGTCTCGGCACTGGAGTCCGACATCTCGTCCCTGCGCGCGAGCACCGACGGCCTGGAGGCGGAGGGCCTGCTCCTCGACGTCCTCGGCTCCGAACGCGCCTGCCCGTTCCTCCTCAGGCAGATAGAGGTCTCCGGCAAGGCCGCCGACGAGATGGCCGGGCGGCTCATGCAGTACGAGGAGTCGCGCAAGTTCGGGGAATCCTTCACCGTCCTCAAGGAGCAGTACACGTCGCTCCTGGTCCGCGAATGGCTCTTCGCGAGGAAGGCGATCTCCGTCTGCGGGAACCCCTCGGCAAGGACCGTCCTCTACCTCTACACGAACAGGAACTGCCCCGTATGCACGAGCCAGGGGATAGTCCTGGACGCGCAGAAGCGGCGCATGGGCCAGGGCCTGCTCGTCTTCCCGGTGGACACGGACCTGGGGATCCCCGTGGTGTCGGGGATAGTGGAGGCATACAACGTGACCGAATACCCGTTCCTTGTCGTGGATGGCGAGCCGCTAGCAGGATTCGTCCCCATGGGGGGCTTGGAGATGCGCCTCTCCGCCTCCCCGGCCCCGGAGGGCTGAGAAGCTGGATGCTTGAGCTCCGGCGCCAGGCGTTCCATCTCGTTTCCTTCAGCCTTTTTGCTGTCCTCCTCCTCTACCTGCCCCTCCACATTTCCGCGGCAGTCCTCGCGATCCTCCTCGCAGGCCTGGTGTTCGTCTCGGCCGCGATAGTGAGCGGCCTGGAGGAGAAGATACTCCCCCCATCCCTCCGGATAGCCAAGTACATCAAGAAGGTCGCGGACAGGGACAAGGACAAACAGTTCCCCTTCTACGGCGCGATCCTCGGGATGGTGGGGATAGGCCTCTCCGTCGTGTTCCTGGGCTCGCGCGCCTACATCCCGATACTCGTCCTCGGCTGGGGGGACAGCGCCTCGACTGTCGTGGGTGTGTATTTCGGCAGGCACAAGCTCCTCGCCGGGAGGAGCCTGGAGGGCGCGATCGGCTTCTTCCTCGCGAGCCTCGTCCCCCTCTTCCTCGCCACGAGCCTCTCGCCTTGGGTGGCCGTCTTCACGGCGCTCGTCGGGACTGTCACGGAGATCCTCAGCCCGATAGACGACAACGTGACGATCCCCCTCGCGGTGAGCGTCGTGCTGCGCTTCCTCGCGTGATTTCCCGCGGCGCTGGGAAGCATTTCCCGAGCCTGTGCCGAGCGCAGGGCAGAAACCCGCAGGGGCGGAGCCCGGAGCGTTGGAAAACAGAGAAAGGGCGGCCGAACTAGAGCCCTACCCTTTGGCGCTTCGCCCGTTTCATCCGGCGCCTGCGTTTTTTGCGCCATTTCCAGCGGCTTTTCTTTCCGTGCCGCTTTTTCCACGGGTGCGATGTTTTGGACACGCTACCGGCCCGGTTTGCGGGATATAAAAGCATTTCCCGTGGCCCGGAATCCCGCCAGTTCCCGGCCGCGGACCTCGCCACTGCTCGGCCCGCCCCACTGAAAGAGATAAAAAGGCCCCGCGCATCCGCCCTCTGTGGGGGTGAGGAGGGCGGTGACTGAGCAGGCCCGGGTTTCCAAGGGGACGAGCGTCTACAGGACCAGCCTCCCCGCTGCCTGGGAGACGGCGAATGGGGAAGACGCGGGGAATGGGCACCCGTTCCAGATCCTGCGCGTGACGAAGCGCATCGACTACAACAAAGAGGGGCCCGACTATTCCGAATACGCCCTGCAGTCTCCGGAAACCCCCCTCTACGAGTTCTCGTGCGTATTGGTGCGCGGCTACAACACGATCGGGACGAAGCAGGCCGAGGAAGTCCTGTTTAAAAGGAATGTCTTCCTCTGCGAGCTTCCCCCAGACATCCTGGCCATCTTCGAGGGGACCGACGGGTACAACTGGGTCCCCATGAAATGACGCGGAGCCGCACAAGGAAGAGAATAAGGAAGGAAGCCCGAGTGGGCCTGCTGGGATTTGAACCCAGGTCAAAGGCTCCGCAAGCCCCCATGCTGTCCAAACTATACCACAGGCCCGTGTGCTGAAACTTCCCTTTTGCGGAAAATCCACCACCAACCAGCATATTATAAGTATTCCCCTGGGCCGCCGGGAGGAGCGCGGGCCGGCCCGATGCGCAGCTTCCGAGAACATTTATAAACGCCCTTCCCGGCGAAAAATCCACAATGCAAAGCGACAAGAGCTGCCTCTCCTGCGGCCTCAAGATCGGGGCCATCGCGGGGAGCCTGTCTTTCAAGTGCCCTTCCTGCGCGGAGCTGGAGATAAGCCGGTGCGCCAAGTGCCGCAAGGCCGGACGCACGTACACATGCCCGTCCTGCGGGTTCACGGGGCCGTGATTTGCGCATGGGCGGAACCGTGATCGCGCAGATACGCGTCATGCCTGAGGGCATAGAGGTCGACATAGACAAGCTCGTTTCGGAAGTCAAGAAGCTCGGCTGCCGGGGCTACCAGGTGAGGGAGGTCGCATTCGGCCTCAAGGCGATCGAGGCGATCTTCGCCGTCCCCGACGGGGAGGGCGGCACGGAGGACATCGAGACGAAGCTGAGGGCTCTCCCGGGCGTCGGCGGCGCCGAGGTCGTGAACCTGGGCCGCGAGATAGACGAGGAATTCTAGCGAAGAGGGCCCGTCCGCGGCGGTAATAAGCATAAATACACCCCTAGCCGCGCTCCCCCTGATAGCGATATGGCGAAAGCGTCCCAGGTCGAGATAATAGAGACGTCGTTCGTGACACTGAACAGGCCCGTCGTGATCGAGGGCTTCCCGTCGGTGGGCCTCGTGGGCTCGATAGCGACGGAATACATAGCGACGAAGCTGGAGATGGCGGAGATAGGGTTCATCCAGTCCGACAAGCTCCCCCCCGTGACGATCGTGAAGGAAGGCGGCCCGCGCTCCCCGATAAGGATCTACGCCAAGGACAACGTCGTCGTCTTCGTCTCCGACACCGCGATCCCCGAGTTCCTGACGTACGACCTCGCGAGGTCCATCGTCGGCTGGGCGAAGAAACACAACGCGTCCAAGATAATCTTGGTCGGGGGGATAGCGCGCCAGGACGGCGAGAAGCCGGCAGGCCCCAGCAAGATATACGTCGTGGGCTCCGACGAGGACGAGGTCGCCAAGCTCGCGGCGAAGAAGGAGAGCGATTTCAAGGTCATAAAGCTGGGATTCCTCACTGGCCTGCTCGGGATCCTCCTCCTCCACTGCAGCGAGGAGAAGATGCCTGCCCACGCCTACTTGACGGACGCTTCGATCGACACGCCAGACCCCAAGGCCGCGGCCGACGTCGTCACGGCCGTCGCGGCGGAGCTAGACATCAAGGTGGACACGGCGTCGCTCCTGAAGACGTCCGAGAAGCTCGAGAAGAAGATAAACGAGCTCATGCGCCAGACCAAGCGCTCCCTCGAGGACCAGCAGGCATACCCGTCGGTCTACGGCTGAATCGCCGGGAGGCAAGACTTCGTCCGAGAGCTTCGGCTAGGAAGAGGAGAGACGGCCATCACTGCGGGACGACGGCGATGTAGGTTATCCAATCCTTCTCGGTCAGCGCCTGCACCTGGCTCGCCGTGGCCTTCGCGATCATGACTTCCTGCCCGACCTGGTTCTTGACAGTCCCCTTGTAGTTGTCCTTCCCGACGACCGCGACGAGGCTCGCCTCCTGCGTCGCGCCGCACAGGTTCGGGAGGCACACCGCGCCGATGATGACCGAGTCCCCTGGGGACATCGCGACGATCTTTGCCGAGAGCTCCGTGCTGAGCTTGGGGGGCGTCGCGGTGACGCCCTTGTAGATCAGGAACACGCCGAGGACGAGTATGAGGAACGCGACGGCGTAGAGGGCTTTCCTCGAAGCCTTCCTCTCCTGGCCCGGCCTCACGACCTGCCTGGAGGGGAGGGAATAGTATCCGGTGTAGCCGCTCTGGCTCCAGTAGGGCCCGGTCTGCCTCTGCTGCCCCCAGCCCTGCGGGGAGGGGGGATAGTAGTTGCTGGGCCCGGCTCCCGGCTGCGCCTGCTGCTGCATCCCGCCAGATCCCTTTCCTACCACGTTCTTCACTGCCCTCCGAAGAAGGGAAGCGCCCGATAGTTTCGTACACCGGGCCGCCGGGCCTCAGCATGCTTTCTTTTAATAGTATCTCGCTCGCCCGGAATTCGCCGAAAACCGCCGTCCGCAGGTCCTCGGGCGCGGACCGCAGGAGGAAGTGCGCCCGCCCCGGGTCCCTGATCCTTGCGATCGTCAGGTGGGGCGGGTACGTCCCACCCTTCTCGGAGACGCCCAGCCCCTCCAGGATCCTCTCCTTGCTGGAGCATCTGGCGAAGACGACCCTCGGCCTCCCGCCCTCCGGAAAGGCGCCGTCCGCGCGGCGAGACCAGCCCATCTCTCCTTGGCGGCGGAAAGCCCGGCGTCCGAAAGGTCGCCGAAGAACTCCAGGTTTATGTGGTATTGCTCGGGCGGCGCGTATTTTGCCAGGGCCGCCGGGAGGAGCGCGGGGGCGCGCAGGCCCTGCGCGGCGCGGGACACGGCGTTCCTCACCACCCCGTCGGGCTCAATGCACGCGAAGCAGCACACCCCCCCGCCCGGGAAATTATAAAAGGGGTTCGGAATTCCTAGCGTTTTTAGGATGGCGAAGGACACGGCTGGCAAGGCGGGCAGGGAAGCGGGAGCGGAAGGGAAGGGCGAGACTGTCGTGATAAAGCTGGGAGGCTCCGTCGGCTTCCCCGGGAAGCCCGACCCGAAGGTCATCCAGGAGTTCATAGGCTACCTGGAGATGCTGCGCAGGAAGGGCCACCGGTGCGCAGTCGTCATCGGCGGGGGCCTGCTCGTGCGCCAGTACGTCGCGGAGCTGCGCGGCGCGGGCGTCAACGAGGCGTTCCTGGACGAGCTGGGGATCCTCATCGGCCGCCTCAACGCGCGGGTCGTCGCGAAGATGGCGAACGGCCGGTTCGTCGAGACGCTTGAGCAAGCGAGGTACGTCGTCGAGGAGGGCATCCTTCCCGTGATGGGCGGGCTCATCCCCGGGCAGAGCCACGACGCGGTCGCATCCGTCGTCGCCGAATACCTAGACGCCGACCACCTCTACATCCTCACGGACGTGGGGGGCGTCTACGACAAGGACCCCAAGAAGTTTCCCGACGCGAAGCTCATCAGGAGGCTGTCCTTCTCTGACATGATAAAGGTTTGCGAGGGCCTCGAAAGCAAGGCGGGCAACTACCCGATATTCGACTTCGTCGGCGCGAAGGTGATATCGCGCTCCAGGATAAAGACGACGCTCTGCAGGTTCGAGGATCTGCCCGCGGCGATGGAAGGGAAGGCGGGGACTGTTGTCGACGGCTGAGCCCGCGAAGGTTATCGCCGTCGTTGGGATGCCCGGGAGCGGCAAGGGCACTTTCTGCGACGCGGCGCGCGAGGGCGGCTGGTCCGTCTTCGCCTTCAGGGACATGGTCGAGCGCAAGGCGAAGGAGCTCAAGATAGACAAGGGGCCCCTCACGCTCAAGCACGTCGGCGACGAGATGCGCAAGGAGATAGGGCCCGACTGGATAGCTGTCGAGGCCGCGAAGGCCGCCCGCGCCTCCGGAGCAGGGCTCGTGTGCTTCGACGACTCGCGCACAGAGGAGGAGGTCGCGTGCCTCAGGAAGGAGTTCCCGCGCCTGAAGCTCGTCGGGATCTTCGCCGACAAGCCCCTGCGGTTCCAGAGGATCCTCGCGCGCAAGCGCTGGGACGACAACGTGACCGTCGAGATACTCGAGCACAAGGAGAACGCCGGGGGCGCATGGGGGATACCCAAGCTCCTCGAAATGGCGGACGTCAGGATAGAGAACAGGGGGACCCTCGCCGAATTCAAGGCCAGGGCAAGGGCGGTCCTTTCGGCCCTCTGAAGATGGGCCCGCCGGATTTCTCCCTCGAGGTATCCGTCCCGCTCCACCCGACGGAATCCGAGGACCGCGTGAGGGCGGCACTCTATTTGGTGTTTCCGACGATGACCTTCGACGCGCGGGACGCCGGCGGGCCCCACCGGCTCGCCGGCTCGTCCGAAAGCCCGCAGGACCTGGAGAAGCTCAAGGGCCTCCTTTCGCAAAGGAGGATCCTGGACACCACGCGCGCGCGCCTCTTCCAATCCCTGTCGGGGGGCGCCGCGGTGCTCCTCCTGCACAAGCAGGCACTCTGCGCGGGGAAGGTGGCCATAGTCGACACGGACTCGGAAAGCCCGCTCGGCGCCGTGCGCATCTGGATCAAAACGGCCACATTCCCCGATTTTATAAACCATCTCGCGCCAAGGACGGTCGATGGCTCGCCAGTCGACGAAAGAAGCCTTGGGGAACTTGGCTTTCAGGACGCTTGACCTGCGGGGCCTCCTCGCCGCCGCGGCGATGGGCGCGATCCTCGTCTGGCTCGCCGGGATTCCCTATTTCCTCCTGATGCTTGTGTTCTTCCTGCTCTCCGCCTTCTTCACGCGCTTCGGCGAGAGGAGGAAGGGCGTGCACGGGCCGCGCGGATGGGAGAACGTGGTGGCGAACGGATCCTTCGCCACAATTGCCGCGATATTCGGCAGGCCCGAGATATTCTTCGGCGCGATGTGCGCGGTCGCCGCAGACAAGATGGCGGGCGAAGTCGGGCAGACCTCCACGGCGCACCCGAGGATGATAACAGACCTGAAGCGAAGGGTCGTCCCGGGGACCAACGGCGGCGTCTCGTTCCTGGGCGAGGTCTCGGCGACCGCGACGGGCGTCTTCTTCGGGGCCCTGGCCTTCGTTCTCTTCCGCGGGCATCCGGTGTCCGAATACCTCCTCGTCGGCGCGGCGATAGGCTTCAGCGGGGCGAACTTCGACAGCCTCCTCGGCGCGATCCTGGAGAACAGGGGCCACCTCACGAAGCACGGTGTGAATTTCCTGGCATCCGTCTTCGGCGGGGTCCTCGCAGTCTTGCTGTTCGGCCTCTGACACGCCGAAACCCCCGCAAGCGGCCGGAAGGATGCCGATTGCGACGAAAAACGATTAAACCCGCATCGGGGCCAAAAACATTTATATAGAAAGCGGCGGTCTTGCATTCAAGCATCTAGGTGAAACTTCAAGATGGCACCCCCGCAGGCAGGAAACGAGGAAATACAGAAGCACTCAAGGACTCTCCTTGGGAAGGTCATTGTGAGCAAGGAAGGCAGGAAGTTTGGCGAGGTCGGCGACATCCGCTTCGACCCCCGCACGGGCGAGCTCATCGACATACTCATAGCAAAGCCCACCGACTACAGCCGCAGCATCATCGCCGGCGACAAGTCGGGCGTCTTCCGCGTGCCCTTCAGCGCCGTGATATCGGTCGGAGACTTCCTCATCGTCTCCGAAGAGGACATCGTCTAGGAAGGGCCCCTCTCAGGGCGCCCGCGCGCTCTTGCCTAGCAGCCCGTGCTCTATGACGTAGGCCTTGCATTTGTGCGAGAGCTCCTCCCTCTCGGGGCCCTTTAGGGTCAAGACCCATATCAGATATTTCGCGGCCTCGTCCTCCGGGGCTATTCCGGCGATCTCCCCGTACCTGTGCGCCTCGCACAGCATCGCCTCCGTCCCGCCGAGGCTCCACTCGGACGGGAATCCCCCGCGGTGCCCCAGAGCTTCGGAGCGTGCACGCTCTCGCGCCCGCTGATGTACGCGGCGACTGCGCCCCTCGCCGCCCGGTAGGCCCGCAAATACAGGGCTTCGTGCTCGGCGGTCGGCTCCGGTGCATCGGCCATCTGGAGGCGGGCCTCGCCGCACACCCTTTTAATATTTGCCATTTTCACTATCTTAAAATGGCAATTTGATCTCCGGGTATTTCGCGAGAAACTCCTTGAAGATTGCCGTTATGCCTTTGAGGTCTTCCTCGGTCTTCCCCTCGAACCTCATCGAGAAGACGGGCTCGCCATTGGACACGCGCACAAGCGCCCAGCCGTTCGGGAGGACCACGCGCGCGCCGTCAATGTCAATGACCCCCCTGCCCCACTCCTTCTTGAAGTCGGAGAGTATCGTCTTCATCAGGGCGAACTTGCCCTCCTCCTTCTCTCCCGTGTACGCGACGCGGTATTCCTGGCTCGTGTGGTATTTTGGGACGTCCCCGAGGAGCTCGGAGAGCGGCCGCCCCTTCTTGTCCATTATCTGCAGGAGCTTGCCCGCCGCGTAGAGCGCTTCGGAGAACCACATCACGCCGCCGTGGTTGAAGAACATGTGCCCGCTCATCTCGCCCCCGAGGACCGCACCCTCTTCAAACATCTTGTCCTCGATGTTGGTGCGCCCGGTCTTCCAGAGTATCGGGACCCCGCCGTGGTTCCTGATGTCGTCAAGGACTCCCTGCGAGCACTTTATCTCCACGACGACCTTGGCCCCCTTCGCCCTCTCCAGGATCTCGCGCGCGAAGAGGAGGAGGAGCATGTCTGCCCAGACAATCTCACCCAACTCGTTCACCGCCGCGACCCGGTCGCCGTCCCCGTCAAACATCAGGCCGCAGTCGGCCTTGTTCTTCCTCACCGCGTCTATCAGCTGCGGGTAGTATTCGGGCTTGACTGTGTCGGGCAGATGGTTCGGGAAGCTAGCGTCGCTCTCGCAGTTGACCGGGAAGACCTCGCAGCCGAGGTTCCTCAGGTGCGCGACGGCGAAGCCTCCGGCGATCCCGTTCCCAGCGTCCACCGCGACCCGGAACCTCCGCTTCAGCTTCACGTCCTTTGCGAGAGCCGCGAGGTAGTCCTTGGAAATGTCCTTTTTCTCGTACGTGCCTGCCTTTCCCGACGGGAACTCCCCGGCATCGGCTATCTTGTAGATCCCGCGTATGACCTCGCCCCCGACGTCGCGACCGTTGAGAACGAACTTCAGGCCGTTGTATTTGGGCGGGTTGTGGCTCGCCGTCACCGAGAGGCCGGCCTTCGCCCCGAGGAAGACGCTGGCGAAGATCATGCACGGGGTCGTTATCTCCCCGATGTCGACTACCGATACGCCGGTCGACATGAGGCCGTCCGTGAGGGCCTTCTGGTAGGGCGCCGAGGTGGCGCGGTTGTCCCGCCCCACAACCATCTTGGAGACCTTCTTGGAGCGAAGGTACGCCCCGAAGGCCTTGCCCATGAGGTTCATCTTCCCTTCGTCCAGGTCCTCGCCTATCAGGCCGCGGATGTCGTATTCCCGGAAAATCCCGGGGTTGATCTTGGAATTCCCCATATTACGGCGTATGAGGGTTTTTCGGTTTATAAAATAATTCGCTGGGCCTGCCTAGCCCACAAAGCCCAGCCACTCCTTCTCGGAGACGTCCTTTGCGACCTTCTTGCCCGGCCAGATGCGGCTGTAGGAGCTCACCTTGACGCGGTCTTTCACGCTCACCTTGTCCCCGAGCATCGCGTCTATTATGACTGCTCCCTTCCCGATCTTGCACCCGCCCCCGATGATACTCCCCTTGATTATGCACCCGTCGCCGATCTTGGCGTTGTCGTAGATTATCGAGTCGTAGACCTTTGCGCCCTTCCCGATCGTCACCTTGTCCGCGACGCAGATGTTTGGCCCCAACATGGCGGCCCCGATCTTGCCTCCCGGACCGACGAGGGCCGGGGGGACTGTGCGGGCGCCCGACTTGCTCTGTATCGAGAAGGTCATCGACCGCTCGAGGAGCTGCTTGTGCGCGTGCAGGTAGTTCTGGAAGGACCCGATGTCCGTCCACATCCCGCGGAACTCGAAGGCCGAGACGTTCTCGCCCTTCCTGATGATCCTCGGGAACACGTCGTTGGAGAAGTCGCAGATCCCGTGGTGCGGGATCTCCTCGAAGATTGACGGCTCGAAGACGTACGTCCCGGCGTTCACCATCGTCGAGAACACCTGATCAATCTTGGGCTTTTCCAGGAACTTCATGACCCTGCCGTCCTGGTTGACGCCGATTATCCCGTATTCCACCGGGTTCTGGACGCGGAAGGTGGACATCGTCACCTTCGCCTTCCTCTCCTTGTGGAACTCGAGCATCTTGAAGTAGTCGACGGAGGACACCACGTCGCTTTGGAGGACGAAGAAGGTGGACGTCAGCTCCTTCTCCAGGGTCTTTATCGAGCCGGCGGTGCCAAGGGGCCTCTCCTCCTCGATTATCGTCACCTTGCGCCCGAGCTTCTTCTTGGAGTCCTGGAAATACTTCCTTATGTAGGGCGCCCCGTAGTCCGTCGTCACGAAGATCTCGTTGACGACCTTCGGGAGGCTCTCCATTATCCTCTTCAGGATCGGCTGGTTCATCACGAGGAGCATCGACTTGGGGCGGGTCAGCGTGAGCGGCAGCATCTCCTCGCCCTTGCCGCCCGCCAGAATTACCGCCTTCATGTGGAGCATTTTGGTGCCCCTTTATAAATAAATAGATTGCTTCCCCGCAAATAGGGAAGGCGCAGCCATACTCACATGCGTAAGCGGATATCCATAACGATTCGGGACGACCTACTGCGAAAGCTGGACTCGACGGTCGACAACGTGCGCGTGAGGAACCGCTCCCACGCCGTGGAAAGCCTCCTTGAGGAGAAATTCACGTCCTCAACGGTGGACGCGTTCATCCTGGCGGGGGATCCGGACTGCATGGTCAGGATAGGGGACAAACCCCTCCTCGCGAGGACCCTCGCCCTCCTACGGGACCAGAAGTTCGAAAAGGTCCTCCTCGGTACCCTTTCGCCCGGCGGGAAGACGGTTTCGGACTATTTCGGCTCCGGCACCAAGACAGGCCTTGAAATCAGGTATATGGAGCAGAAGGAGCGGGTGGGAACCGCCGCGACTCTGAGGAAGGCCAAAAACCATCTTACGAGCACTTTCCTCCTCATTTACGGGGACAACTACTTCAACTTCGACCTGCAGGAACTCGTGAGCTTCCACAAGCAGACCGGCGCAATCGCGACGATGGCGCTCACGACCGTGCGCACGCCCACCAAATACGGCGTCGTCGAGCTGCAGGGCCGCCAGGTCGTCGGTTTCAACGAGAAGCCCTCGAAATCGGACAGCTACCTCGTGAGCGCTGGGGTCCTTGTGTTCGATTCCAAGATCTTCTCCGCAATCCCCGAGAGCGCAAAGAGCCTGGAGAAGGACGTGTTCCCAGGGCTCATCGCGACCAACCGGCTCTCTGGCTGCGTCGTGTCCGGGAAGTGGATCCCGATAGAAGAGGGGAAGGATGCGGAAGCGGTCTCCAAGGAATTCCCCCAGTAGGCCCGCGCGGGCGGGGTCGGCGGCCCTCAAGGTCGCCTTCGCCGCGGGAGCAGTCGTCCTGTTCATGGCGGTCGTCGCCGGGATGTTCCTCCTGACTGACTCGAAGAAGCTCGGCGAGGCCCTCCTCTCCGTGCGGCCCTGGCACGTCGCCGCGCTCCTCGCGATGACGTGCGCATCCGTGTTCGTGCGCGTCGTCAGGTGGAACCTGCTCCTGCGCGCCTCCGGAGTCCCCTCGCGGAAGCGCCAAAGCGCGGCGCCGCTCATCTCGGGCCTCGCCGCGTCCCTAGTCACGCCGGCGAAGGCCGGCGATCTCCTGCGCTGCTTCTTCTTCGAAAGGAAGACAGGCATCTCCCCGAAGAGGACGATAGGCTCCCTCTTCATCGAGCGGCTCTTTGACCTCCTCATCCTCCTCTCGTGCGCCGCGACCTTCCTCCTTTCCGTGCGAAAGACGTCCACATCCGTCCTCCTCTCCCTCGCGGCGGTCCTCGCCATATTCCTGGCCTGCGCGGCGGTCCTTTGGTTCCCCCCCATTTCCTCCCTGGTCTTCAGGCGCCTCCTCAGGGGGAAGTTCAGCGAGGTCCCGCGGTCGGTCTCGTGGATCCACACGAGGAAGGAATTCTACCTCGCGTTCCTAATATCGTGGGCCGCCTGGGCCCTGGATTTCGGGAGGATATACTTCTTGATAAGGTACGTCCTAGGCTTCCCCGCGATAACCCTCCCGCAGGTGGCGCAGGTCGGGGCGATCTCGATCGTCGCGGGCGTCGTCTCCACGATCCCGTGAGGGATCGGGAGCTCGGAAGTGGCGGCGATCGCCCTCTATTCCCTGTTTTCAGTTCCCTCCTACATATCGTCCGCGGCCCTCATCCTCGACAGGCTCTTCGGCTTCTGGCCCGTGATAATAGCTGGCGCCCTGCTCTCGCTCGAGGCAGTCCGCAGGGTTGGGGGCGTCCAGTCCCGGGGAAGGGAGCGCGCGCCATGACCCGCGAGGCCGCCGCGGCCCGCCCGCGCATCCTGCGCTTCTTCGACCTGCACGTCCATTCGGAGGCGTCCCACGACTGCGCGATGGAGCCTTCCCGGATAAGGGCTGCCGCCATCTCCCGCGGCCTTTCGGGCGTCGCCATTGCAGACCACGGCAGGCTCACGCTCCCGGAGGCGCGCCTGAGCGACTCCCTGTTCTCGTTCATACCTGCCGAAGAGGTGAAGACGACCGACCGGGGGGACGTAATAGGCCTGTTCCTGAAGAAGGAGATAGCGCGCGGGCCACTCTGCGAGGTGTCGGCCAAGATAAGGTCGCAGGGGGGGCTAGTCCTCGTCCCCCACCCCTTCGACAGCGCGGGAAGGGACGCTGTGAAGCCGCAGACGGGCGAAGCAGACCTCTTCGATGCAGTCGAGATATTCAACGCAAGGTGCCTGGGCGGGGGCGCGAACAGGAAGGCGCTCCTCTACGCGTCCGAAGCGGGCCTGCCCGTCACGGGCGGGAGCGACGCGCACACCTACGGGGAGATAGGGAACGCCGCCACGATCGCGCAGATCCCCGAGAGCCTCCCGGCGCAAAAGGCCCTCGCGGCCCTCAGGTCCGCAATCCTTTCCAAGAAGACCTCGGCGGTGCAGGTCAGGCAGGCGCCCATCCTGACGAGGCTCTCGACATCAGTCATCAAAGTGCGGAAGATCCTGTCCGCGAAGCCGGCGCGCTGACAGGACTAGACTAGCTCCCCTTCTCCCCGACGAACATGTGGTTGAGGCACCACTGGGTGAAAAACATCTTCTTCCTGATGTTCGCGAAGCCGGCTTTGCGCAGCCTCGAAACTATCTCGGAATCCGTGAGGTAGTATGCCTCCTCCTCCTCCATCCCGCGCTCGGTGTCCACGTCGTGGTCAGTCCCCAGGATCCTGTCGTAGAGATAGACGACCTTGTGCACGATGATCTCAGCGAGGGGGCTCCCCATCGTGACGACGATCCTGCCGCCGGGAGCGAGGCACCGGTAAGCCTCGGAGAGCTCCGCGTCCCTCAGGCGCTCGGGGACGTGGTTGATGTTGGCTATGAACGTGACGGTCCCGAACGCGCCCGACCTGAAGGAGAATCTGGCCGGGTTCCTCAGTATCTGGGCGTCCCTGAGGCCCTTGTACTTGTAGACGTCCACCCCAACCCCCTCCCCCCCGAGGTGCTCGGCTATGAACCTGTTGTGTCTGCCGCATCCGACGTCAAGGCACCTGCCCCGCACCTCCCCCGCGACGTAGTCGAAGCGCTCGGCCGCGAGGGACGAGAGGAACAGGAAGTCGTCGTGGAACAGCGTGAAAGCACGGACGGGGAATGTCAGGAAATCGACCGCCTTGCGCAGGAGGCCGCGCCTCCTCCTGCCCCGCGCCCCTTCCTTTTCCCCGGGAGCCATCGGGCTAGAGGAAGAACCTCCGGCCCTGCGAGAGCTTTGCGTACTTCACGCCGGCCCTCTCGTGCGCCCATTCGAACGGGAACTCGCCCTTCCTCCTCTTCAGGAAGCGCATGATCCTGTCGCTGGGATCTTTGCCGTAGAGCCTGCGCCGCCCCCCCGCGGTCCGCCCCCCCAGCGCCAGGCGCACGAAGCCGCCGAGGTATTCCCCCGAGATCGGCGGGGCGAGGATGTTGGAGCGCCCCTCAAAGACGCTCTCGGGGCGGTCCGTGCTGAACCTGCACGTTATGCATGCTGGGCCGCGGCGCAGCTCGTTCAACTCCTCCTGCATGCTCCCGCTGTCCGTGAGTATAGCGGAACATCTGCCGCTCGTCAG
The DNA here is from genome assembly GCA_020723935.1 of Candidatus Micrarchaeum sp. Lineage (GTDB taxonomy): Archaea > SpSt-1190 > SpSt-1190 > DYHY01 > DYHY01 > DYHY01. The sequence continues at coordinate 9,242 of DYHY01000007.1, read as the reverse complement.
GAACTCCACCACCTGCCCGTACTCGCGCCAGAGCGGCGTGTAGAGGAAGTTCTTCCTCTCTTTGAGCCTCTCGATCTCGGGACCCAGGCCCTCCTGCTCTATCGCGAACCTGTTGGCATTCATCTCTATGAAGACGACGTTCTCGCCGGCGTCCACGAGGCGCTTCACGCCTGAGACTATCGCCCTGAACCTGTCGCCGAGCATGTTCTCCCTGCGGTGGACGTCAACGCGCACCCACTCGCCCTTCTCGAGGGCCGGCATGTCCGAGAAGACGGACACTGAGGGGCCGCGTTTCATCTTCTCCCTGAGCGCCTCGACGATGGAGTTCCCGACGACCGGGATGTTCCTCGCCAGGTAGCCCTCCCGCTCGAGATTCTCCCTGTTGAGGCCAGTCGGCGCGAAATGGTGGTGGCAGGCCGCCCCGCCTATGAACGTGTCATACTGCTCGGGGAAGGGCTCCGTCCGGTTGATGGCCCACTTGCGCGCGTCAAGCTGGTCGGAGATGAACCTCCTTTGGTCCTTCACGTTCCTGAAGCTGGGCGACATCGCCCGCAGGCCCGCCTCGTTTTGCGCGGCCTTCTGATTCGTCGCAAACATCCAGCCGAGGGGGACGATCCCCGCCGCGTGCGTGTCCCCGTGGACTATTGGGAGGAACACCTTGTCCGGGAACTCTCCAGAAAGGTAGGCTGCGACGAGCTTGAGCTTGAGGACCACTTCGCTCGTCTTCTCCGAGAGGTCCCCACGTATCTGCAGGTCGATGGCAAGCCTCTTCCTTATCCCGAATTCGTCCAGGCCATGGCCCAGGAGCGAGTCGAAATGCTGGCCCGTGTTCATCACGAGGGCGGGCATCCCCGCGCGCCCCGCGGCGGGTATGAGCGGCCACTGCTTGTAGAAATCGGGCTTGGTGGAGGTGACTATCAGGGGGACGAGGCCGCACTTCTGCGCCTCGGAGCGTATCAGCTCCTGGTCCACGAGGACCGGAAGGGCGCTCCTCTGGGGAAGCGCAAGCTCCAGGATCTGCCGCGCCGCCGGGCCCTCCTTGCCTAGTTCGTCCATATGCACCCGGCCCGCCTCAAAAACTCTTTAAAAGAGATTTGCAGGTTTTCGCCGATGACAGACTCCTCCGAGGCCAAAACCGGTGCGGCGCAAGAAAGCCAAGAAGACGAAGGCGAGGTAGATAGGAGCGCGCCGGCCGCGCCGATCCGCCAAGCCAGGAGCGAGGAGCCCGCAGCCCACATCAGCCGCCACAGTCACCGCCCTCTTGAGGTGAAGGACTGCCAGTTCCCCGCCGGGCAGGCGCTGCTCATCCTCCTCGCCGCATACCTCGCGATCGCCGGCTCCATGGCCTTCACCCCGCACGGCCTCTGGCCCGACGAGGCTTTTTACATGGGCGCGAGCCGCAACTTCTTCGCGGGAAAGGGCCTCGTCCTTGGGGTGGAGGGCGGCGTCTTCCCCGCACTTCCCATCGTCTCGGGGGCCCTCTCGCTCTTCACCGGCTTTTCCAAGGCGCCGTTCTACACCGGCACGCTCCTCGCCGGATGCTCCGCGATCCTCGCCACATTCTTCCTGGCAAAGCGCCTCCTCGGCGGCTCCGGCCCGTTCGCCCTGATGGCGGCATCCCTCGTCGCCGCGAACTCGATATTCCTCTTCTACTCCGCAAGGATCCTCCTGGACGTCTACGACGCGGCGGCGATAGCCCTGGGCCTCCTCGCCCTCGTCGCATGGATGGATTCCCCCGGGAGCGTCGCGAAGGGCGCCCTTTTCGGCGTGGCCGCCGCGCTCGCCTATTTCGTGCGCGTCCCCAACGCGATCGTCCTGTGCGCCGCAGCCCTTGCGGCGATCGCAAGCGTCCTCATGGATTCGCGCAAGGGGCCTTTCCCGATCAAATCCATCGCGGCTGGCGCCGCCGCCCTCTGCCTCCCCGTCGCCGCATGGATCCTCCTCTCGGCCGGCTCGGTGATGGGCTTCTACAGCGTCGTCGACAGGGCCCTTGTCGAGAAGACCGTCCTCCCCAACATCCCCAACATGCTCCAGTCCCTGCAGTACTTCTTCGGCGGGCCCGCGGCTGTCCAGACCCTGGGTCCCTTCTTCGGCGGCTGGCTCCTCCTTATCCTCGTGGCTCTGGGCCTCTTCGCCCTCCCCTCGAGGAGGGAGATCGCGCCCCTCGCAACAGTCCTGATAGTGGGCCCCCTCACGCGCCTCCCGGGGGTCCCCTACGACGCAAGATACCTACTCTCGATACTCCCCGTCTGCGCGATTCTCTTCGTCGCGCTCCTGCACTGGGCGGCCGGGCGGGCCCTCGATTCCCTGAAAGCCCCCTCCTGGGCGCGGATGGCGGGGCCGCTTGCGATAGTCTGCGTCTTCTGCCTCCTCTCGATCCCGGCCGGGACGGCCCTCTTCAACTCCAAGAAAGGGGGATACCTTGAAATCGAGTATTCCGCGCAGTGGATAGGGCAGAACACGGAGGCGGGCGACGTCGTCTTCGCGGGCGCGCACAGGATAGTGGGCCTCTTCTCCGCGCGGGACGTGCGCCCGATGCCGGCGACCGCCGATGATCTCTTCCGCGAGCTGGACTCCACCAGGGCAACGTACCTTGAGATCGACAACTACGACTGGGCGCAGCCCAAATACGCCCTGAGCTTGCCTTCCGACTATCCGACGAGGTTCTTTGTGGAGAAGCAGTTCATCAACCCGGAGGCGACGGGCGGCTCGCTCGTCCTGAGGTACCTGGGCAAGGGCGCCTGATATCTTCAGCGCCGGCGGCCCGGCCCCTTCTTCGGGGCGTCCGCGACGGCCCGATCAACCGCCATCTCCGTCACGCGCTTCTCCAGCTTCCCCACCACCTTGTACATCCAGAAGCTCATCCCGAAGAGGAGCATGAACGACCCTATAGTCAGGAAGTCCATGAGTCTTATGATGTTGAGCCTCCCGACTATCCCGGAGAGGGCGTCGGGGAAGACGACCGCGAAGAGGAAGGAGGCCCAGATGAGCCCCCACAGGCCGAAGCCCACCCTGGAAAGCTCGCCCTTCTTGAGCGAGACGAAGGCGAGGTATCCCATGAGGAGGCCGAAGCCGATCCCGACAATCTGTATCCCGAAAAAGGTCACCATCCGAAAACCCTCCACTTGGCCATGTCTAGCATGATCCTCGCGCCGCTCAGGACGTCCGTCCCCTTATATTTGTCGTTGTAGATTGTGGATACGGGGCACTCGCCGACCTTCAGGCCCCTCCTCGCGGCCTCGGCAAGGACCTCCATCTCCACGGAATATCCCGGGGACTTCCACTCGATTCCGAGCGCCCGCCCGCCGAAGATCCGGAAGCCCGAGAGGGGATCAGATACGGTGACGCCGAAGAGGAGGCGCGACATCCCCCGGAACGTGCAGTTCCCCAGCCGCTTGACAAGGGGCATCCTCCCGTCCCGCCCGCTCCTGCACCCGACGAGGAGGTCGTAGTTTCCCCTCTCGAAAGCCGATATCAGGGCGCGCATCTCGCGCGGGTCGTGCTGGCCGTCGGCGTCCAGGGCAATCACCGTCTTGGCCCCGAGGGCCGAGCGGGCGTACCTGAATGCCGCCCTCATCGCGGCGCCCTTGCCGCAGTTGGTCGGGAGCCTCAGGGCGACGACGTTGCGCCCGCCCGTGGACAGCATGTTGTGGAGCGTCCTGTCGGCCGAGCCGTCGTCCACGGCCACGACCCAGTCCGCGATCGCGGCCGCCCCGCGTGCGACCCTTCCGACGCGCCCCTCCTCGTTGTGGGCGGGTATCACGGCGACAAGGGGCCTCTTGAGGGCGGCCATCTTAGATGGGCCCGCCTCCTAGTTAATAAATGCCAATCATTATTTATCCGCGGCGAGATTCCCGCAGCGAGATGGCCGCAAGGAAGGAAGGAGGAGGACGCCGCCGCGGGCCCGCGCGCGTCGCAATCGTCCTGGGGACCAAGGCCGAGCTCATCAAGATGTCCCCAGTCATGCACGAGCTCGCGCGCCGCAGGATAGCGTACTCCTTCGTGTACACGGGCCAGCACAACATAGAAGCAGAGCTCAGGGAGCACGGCATTCCCGCGCCCGACTTCGTCTTCGATGCCTCCGCAAAGGGGAGGGGCAGGTTTTCCTCCAGGCTTTCCGCGTCCGCCTGGTCCTTCTCGGCCTTCCTGTGGCTGCGCGAAAGGCTCTCTGCCATCAAGCCCAGGATCGTCCTCGTCCACGGCGACACGATGACCACCGCGGCCGGAGCCCTGGCCGTGAGGACGATCTTCCCGCGCCCGCTCCTCGCCCACGTCGAGGCGGGCCTGCGCTCGGGCTCGCTTTCCGAGCCCTTCCCGGAGGAGATCTCGCGCCGGGTGGCCGACTCCCTCTCCGATTGGTTCTTCGCCTCGACATACTACGCCGCCGGAAACCTCCTCGCGGAGGGGAAACCCCGCGACAGGATCGTCGTCACGGGGAACACGAACATCGACGTGCTCTCCCTGGGGCGCCCGGGAAAGGCGGGGCGGCGGAAGCTCCGGAACTACATAATCGCCAAGCTCCACCGCCACGAGAACATACACTCAAGGAAGCGCCTCGAGAGGTTCCTGCGCGTCCTGGAGCGCTCCCCGTTCAGGGCGAAGCTCCTCATGACGGAGAACCTAGCGCGGATGCTCAAGAGGTTCTCGCTGGAGCCGCCCAGAAAGGTCCAGGTCCTCGGGTTCCTCCCGCAGAGGAGGTTCTTCTCACTCCTCGGGGGCGCCCGCGCCATAATAACCGACGCCGGAGGGGAGACCGAGGAGGCCGCGTACCTCTCCGTCCCCTGCATCCAGTTCAGGGAGAGAAGCGAGCGCCAAGAGTCCGAGCTTTCCGGCGCGTCCATCCGCACGACCGACGACCGGAAGATACTTTCCGCCCTCGAATCCCTCAGGAACAAGAAGGCGGGGCATTTCGGCGGCAAGGCCGCGCCGGCTGCGAACGTCTTCGGTGAGGGGCGGGCCGCGCGCGAAATCGTCTCGTTTCTCCAGAAGAACATTTTATAAACGCGCCGATGTAACGCGGCATTATGACGAAGGTCGCGATCCTTGCCGGAGGCCTGGGGACCCGCCTCAAGGAGGAGACGATCATCAAGCCCAAGCCGATGGTGGAGATCGGGGGGCGCCCGATCCTCTGGCACATAATGAAGGCGTACTCGCACTACGGCTTCAAGGATTTCGTCGTCGCCCTCGGGTACAAGGGCGAGATGGTGAAGCAGTACTTCCTCAACTACTACAACCTGAACAACGACATAACCATCCACCTCTCAGGGAACAGGGTCGACGTGCACGACGGCTTCACGAAGGAGGACTGGGACATAACGCTCGTGGACACCGGCGCCGACAGCCAGACGGGCGGGAGGATCAAGCGCCTGAGGAAGTACCTCGGGAACGAGACGTTCCTTGCGACCTACGGGGACGGGGTCTCCAACGTCAACATCGCCGAGCTCCTGAAGTTCCACAGGGCCCACGGGAAGCTGGCGACCGTCACGGCGGTGAGGCCGCCCTCCAGGTTCGGCGAGATAGTGATGGACGGGACGAAGGTGGAGGCCTTCACGGAGAAGCCGCAGGTCGGGACCGGGGCCATAAACGGCGGGTTCTTCGCCCTCGAGCCCAAGGTCTTGGACTACATAGAGGGGGATCTCACGCATTTCGAGCTGGAGCCCTTGCGGAACCTTGCCAAGGACGGGCAGCTTATGGCCTTCCTCCACAAGGGATACTGGAAATGCATGGACACCCTGCGCGACAACGAGCTCCTGAACAAGGAGTGGAACGAGGGGCGGGCGGGCTGGAAGGTCTGGTAGGTCCGGCGGGCCGCCACGGCGGGCCCGGCATTCTTTAAAACCCCGGCCGGCCGCACTCCCCCCGATATGGCCGAGGGAACCACGAAGGTAATAGAGAACTGCAGGCTCGGGAAGAACGTCACCATCAGGGATTTCGTCAACATCTTCGGATGCGAGATAGGCGACAACACGAAGGTCGGCTGCTTCGTCGAGATCCAGAAGACCGTGAGGATAGGGAAGAACTGCAAGATAGAGCCCTTCGCATTCATCCCCACGGGCGTCACGATAGGCGACGGTGTGTTCATCGGCCCGCACGTGGTCTTCACGAACGACAAGAAGCCGCGCGCCGCGAACCCCGACGGGAACATAAAGTCGGGCGCGGACTGGAAAGTGACGGAGACGGTCGTCGAGGACGGGGCCGCGATAGGGGCGAACGCGACGATCGTGTGCGGCGTGAGGATCGGGAAGCGGGCGGTCGTGGGCGCGGGAGCGGTCGTGACAAAGGACGTCCCCGCAGGGAAGATCGTGGTCGGATGCCCGGCGAAGGTCGCTGGCGAAGCGGAGTTCTAGGTGAGGCTAACAATGGCTGGAAAGAACAAGACGAAAACGGCTGGCAAGAAGGGGAAGGCAGAGGCGGCTGCGGGGAAGAAGATATTCGTGTCGCGGCCCGTCTTTGACAAGGAAATGGCCAAGGCCACCGTCTCCGCGCTGCAGAACGAGAAAATGGTGATGGGCGATAGCGTCTACAAGTTCGAGGAAGCGTTCGCCAAGTATTGCGGCGTCACCCACTGCGTGACGACGAGCTCGGGCACGTTCGCCCTCCAGTTCACGATGATGGCCCTCGGGATAAAGTCCAAGGAGCAGGAGGTCCTCACAACCCCTGCGTCCTTCATAGCGACGTCCAACTCGGTGCTGCACGCCGGCGCGACGCCCACATTCTCCGACATCGCCGAGGCGGACCTGTGCCTGGACCCGTCCAGGATTCCCGCGGCGCTGACGCCGAGCACCAAGGCCGTGCTCCCCGTCCATCTCTACGGGATGCCTGCGGACATGGACCCGATCCTGGATGCCGCCGCGAAGGCGGGGATCCTGGTGATAGAGGACGCATGCCAGGCCCACGGCTCCGTGTACAAGGGGCGGAAGTGCGGGTCCCTGGGCCTCGCGGCGGCCTTCTCGTTTTACTCGACGAAGAACCTCACGGTCGGGGGCGACGGCGGGGCCGTCACGACGAGCGACGACAAGCTCGCAAAGGCAGTCGAGAAGCTCCGGGACTGCGGGAGGAAGAGCCAGTACGAGCACGACACCCTCGGCTACACCTCGCGCCTCAACACGGTGAACGCGGCGATAGGCCTCGTGCAGCTCAGGAACCTGGACAAATGGAACAGGGCAAAGAGGAAGCTTGCGGCGATCTACCGCAGGAAGCTGGGCAAGGTGGCCGACAAGCTCGCCCTCCCCATGCAGGAGCGGCCCTCGGAGAACACGTTCGGGAACTACCACCTCTACGCGGCAAGGACTGCGGAGAGGGACAAGCTCAAGGGGTTCCTCGCCGAAGGCGGCATATTCTGCGGGACCAACTATCCGATACCGATACACCTCCAGCCGCTCTACAAGGACCTCTTCCCTGGGAGATACCCCGAGGGCAGCTTCCCCAGGGCCGAGCGCCTCTCGAAGGACGTGATATGCCTGCCGATGTACGCCGAGCTCTCGTCCAAGGACGTCTCGCGCATCTCGGACAAGATCCTCGAGTTCTTCAGGAAGTGATCTGGACATGAAGGTCGGGGTGATAGGCGCCGGATACTGGGGCAAGAAGCACGTAGCCGAATACCTCGCGATCCCGGGGACCGAAGTGGTAATCTCCGACCTCCTCGAGGCGAACAGGAAGGCCTGCGAGGAGAAATTCCACGTCAAGACGGCCGAGAACTACGCAAGGATCCTCTCTGACAGGTCGGTCTCGGCGGTGAGCATCTGCACGCCCAACGAGACACACTACGAGATATGCAGGAAGGCGCTCAAGAAGGGGAAGCACGTCCTCCTCGAGAAGCCCATGACGCTCTCTGGCAGGGAGGCGAGGAAGCTCGTCGCCCTGGCCGAGGAGAGGAAGCTCCTCTTGGCGGTCGGCCACGTCTTCAGGTTCAACAACGCGATCAAGCGTGCCCGCGAGATGGCGAGGCGCGGGGAGCTGGGGGAAATATACCTAACCGAGCTCACCTGGACGAACCTGGAGCCCGTGTTCCAGGGGCGAGACATCCTCTTCGACCTCGCACCGCACCCCTTCGACATCATAAACAACATCTTCGGCAGGAACCCCGACTGGGTCTTCTGCATCGGGAACACCTGCAGGAAGGATGTCGGCGAGGAGGCCGCCTACGTGCACGCGAAGATGGGGCGGATGCTCGTGAACCTCAACGTCTCCTGGGTCACGCCCAGGAAGATAAGGCGCTTCGCCCTGATAGGGTCAAAGAAGTCCGTCTTCGTCGACTGCCTCTCCCAGGCGATAGAGGAATACGACGTCGCGTCCAAGGCGGCCGCCGCGGTACCGGTTGTGCCAAACAACACGATAGGCGACGAGCTCTCCCACTTCCTCTCCTGCATACAGGACAAGACGGTGTCGTCCGCGGACGGGAAGGTCGGAGCCGAGATAGTGGAGGTCATCGAGGCCTGCGTGAAGTCGATGCGCAAGGGCAAGCCCGTCTCTATAGGTCCCCGCCAATGACCCTCTGGTAGGTAACAAGATAGGTCCCTGCGATCCTCTCCCATGTCAGCGGGAGCGCGAACTTCCTCGCGTCCTGCGAAGCCTTCTCCAGGGACCTCTTGCTCGCCGCAAGGCCCTTCAGGCGCGCCGCTATCTCCTCCGGCGTCCTGCATATCACAAGAGAATTGGCCGGCGCCCCGACGCACTCCAGGACGTCCTTCATGACGGGTGTGTTGTAGACGGAGAAGACGATGTCGCCGTTAGCGAGGGCCTCCAGGAGCGTGAGGTACCTGGATGCGAAGACAAACCTGTATTTCCTCATGAGGTCGTTGCTGTCCCCTGGCCACGAGCCAAAGACCCTCACAAGGAGCTTCTCCTTCCTCACCCTCTCCTCTATCTCCTTCCTCAGGGGGCCGTCGCCGTAGACGTCCAGGCGCATGCCTGGGAGGCCGCGCATCGCCTCTGCGTACTCGCGTATCTGCGTGTCCCAGGCGAGGCGGGTGAGGAACAGTATCCTGCTGGCGTGCTTCTTCCCCAGGGGGAGGGCGTTTCGCCTCACCTTCCCCGAGTCGACGGCGCCGACGAACACATTCTCCCGGCGGCAGCGTGTCTTGTAGTGCTTGACGAGGTAGCTTCCGACGCAGAAGTTGTCCCGCGTCCCGCGCTCGGCGATCCTGTGCAGCCAGAAGTGCAGCGGGTCGACGGGGTCCCTCTCGTATCCATGGAAGGTGATCACCTTCCTCCTGCCGAACGGGAGCATCCAGAGGAAGCAG
>DYHY01000017.1 GCA_020723935.1 Candidatus Micrarchaeum sp. | reverse complement strand
GAGGCGGGGGCGCCCCCCGCCGGGCCCGCCGACCCGACCTCTTCCTCGGCTCCCGCGATCAGCTCCTCCACGAGGCCGTTTATCGAGTCGGAAAGCTTGTCCAGCTTCTGGTTCGTGTCGTTGATCTTGCCGATGAGCTCGCCCTGCTTCGTCGAAAGCTGGTCGACGATGGCCTGGTTCATCCTGAGAATCTCGATTATCTGGTTCACGAGAGATGTCTGGTCCGGCGCGCTCTTGAGCTGGGTCTTCAGGGACTGAATCTCGCGTTCAAGCTTGCGCACGGGCGTTATAGGGACAAGTTCGAAGTCGTCTTCTGACATTGCGCTAAGTTTCACTGGGAGTCGTTGTGATATAAAAGCATTTTGGACCCTTTGGGGGTTAATCTTCCGGCCCTTAAAACGTGCCTGGCGCGGGTTTTAAATCCAGGGGAGAGGGGGGCTGCCATCCGCATGGGCGAGAAACACTTTGTCGCGCTGTTCTTCCACTCCGACACCGACGGCTGCATATCGGCAGCGAACGTCCTTTCGGGCCTGGGAAGGGCGAGGGCCGCGGGAGCGAGGCTCTTCCCCGTCTCCGAGCAGAAATCCCTGCCCTCGCTCCTGCGGGGCGCCGCGGGGAGATTTTCGGAAATCTACGTCCTTGACCTGGGCACCGCCGACAAGAGGTCGGCCCTCGCGACCGGTGCGCGCGTGACGATCATCGACCACCACGAGAGCAGAAGGATAACGGGCAAGGGGATCTTGCACATAAACCCGGTCCTCGGGAGGCATCCCACCTATCCCGTCTCCTACATGACATACCTCCTGTTCGGCGGCAGGGACTGGCAGGCGTTCGTCGGCGTCGTCGCCGACTGGTGCGTCGCCCTCCTCCCCGAGTTCATGGACAGGATCTGGAAGGGGTGGGGCTGGCACGGCACGCAGGAGGATCTCTACTTCAGCTCGGACGCGGGGAAGATCGCCTCGGCGGTGGATTGTGGGATAGCGGTCCTCGGCAAGGACAGGGGCTGTTCGCTCGCCGTGAAGGCCCTTCTCGCGTGCAGGACCCCGCAGGAATTCCTCGACGGGAGGCACGGCGCGGACAGGCTCCTTGCGGCCAGGGGCAGGATCGAAGCCGAGGTCGGGCGCGTCCTCTCCAAGGCGGGCGTGCGCGAGAGGGCAGGGAGGCTTGCTATCCTGAAGTTCTCGTCGCGCATGCGTGTGAAGAGCGAGGTCGTCCAGAGGTTCAAGCTGGAGAACCCAGGGGGGACTGTGTTCGTGTTCCAGAAGGCTGCGGGCGGATGGTCCTTCTCCGCGCGCGGCCCGGGCGGCCTGCCGCAGCTCGTCAGGGGCTACGGCGGCGGGCATCTGCAGGCTGTCGGCGGCTTCGTCCCGGAAAGGAAGCTGGCGCCATTCATCAGGAAGATAAAAGTGAAATTGAGTGGTTAGGGCGCAGGCGGCGGGGAAGAAGATCGGGCGGGCGCGAAGGTCCTCGCGGGGAAGATAGGGAAGGAGCTCGGGAAATTCGCCGACCCGAAAAGGACCGAGGGCGAGAGGAGGTATTTCAAGGAGACTATAAGGCCCCTCGGGATACCCGTCCCGCAGTGCAGGGAAATCTCGGGCGCGATCTGGAAGAAGGAAAAGCTGGACGCGCATGCCGCTTTCCTGCTGGCGGAAATGCTCCTGCCAAGATATTGGGAGGAGGGGACCGTCGCGCTCGACTTGCTCTACCGCACGAGGAGGGAATGGAACGAGAGGACGATCGCGCGCTTCTCGCGCCTGCTGGGCGAGGTCTCCAACTGGGCCCATTGCGACGAGCTTTCCAACCATTCCGTCGGATACCTTTCGGAGAAATTCCCGGACGTGACCGGACGCGAGCTCCTCAAGTGGGCTGGCTCGAGAAACAGGTGGGCGAGGCGGGCGGCCGCCGTCTCCCTCATCCTCCCCGCCCGCAGGGGAATGCTGCTCCCCCTCGCTTTCGAGATATCGGCCCGCCTGCTGGAGGACGAGATGGTGCAGAAGGGCGTCGGCTGGCTCCTCAAGGAATGCTCCAAGACAGTCGAGCGCGAGGTCGTCTTCTTCCTCGCGGGCAGGCGGACGAGCCTCCTGGTCTTGAGGATCGCCTCGGAGAAGATGAGCAAGAATGGCAAGGATGCCGTCCTAGGGAGGATCGCAAAATAGTCCCCATACTCATCGGAGCATGACAAAAGCTGGCAGGGATGCCGTCCCCGGCAGGCGCGCCTAGAAGATGTCCTTAAGGTGGCGGGTGTCGTTGAAGGAGGCGAGCTTCGTAAAGTCGTGCGCGACGACGACCTCGCATATCGCCGCGTTGTCCATGAAGAGCGAGCGGCTGTGCTCGAGGGGGATCCCCAGGATGCGCGAGATGACGACGCGCGAGACGCCGCCGTGGGAGACGATGACGACTGTCTTGCCCTTTATCGCGAGGAGCTTGGAGGCGAAGGGGGCGATCCTCGCGTCCACGTCGTCCCAGGCCTCGCCGCCGTGGCTCCGCTCGTGGATGAGCCCCGGGTCGGGCCGCGTCTTCCTCCACTCGTGCCAGACCGCGATGGGCTTCCCCTCGAAGCTCCCGAAGGACTGCTCGACGATCGCCGGTATGAACTCGATGGGGAGGCCCGGATGGAGGCGGGTGATTTCTTCCGCCGTCTCGCGGGCCCGCCTCATAGGGCTTGCGTACATCAGGTCTATCTTCTCGCCGGCCAGGCGCTTCGCGACAGCCCTCGCCTGGGCCCTGCCCCTGCCGTTGAGCGGGACGTCGATTGATCCCTGCATGACCCTGTTCTGGTTGTAGCTGGTCTGCCCGTGGCGCACGAAGATCAGCCGCAGCGGCGGGAACCTCTGGTAGAACCTTCCTTGTGGCTGCTGCTGCTGGGGCCTTCCGCCCCCCACCCTGCCCTGCCCTTGGCTCTGGACCGGGCGGGCGCTGCCGCCGATGCCTCTACTGCTGCTTTTGTTGCGGTTGCGCAGGCGGCCGCGCCTTGACATGACTGCCTCCGCCCCCGCGCTATTCCTTGCCCGCCCAGGAGCAGTATATCGCCATGTGGTCTAGCTCGAACGGCTCGAGGCGCATCGTCGCGAGGACATTCATGCCGGACGCTTCCAGCTTCTTCCTCGTCTCCTCGAAGACGACGTCGGGGCGCTTCCTCACGTCGACGGAGCGCGCCTTCACCATCAGGAGGCCGCGGCCGTTCTTGCGCTTGAGGAACGCCCTGCAGTTCCTGAAGAATATGTCTGCCTGGTTCCTCTGGGCGACGTCCTGGTAGACGAAGTCCACCTTCGGGACAAGGAAGGCGTACTGCTCGGGAAGCGCCGCGTCCGCGAATATCGGGGCGAGGTTCTCGCGCTTCTTGGAGAGCAGGTAGAACTGGCGAAGGACCCGCGGCGCCGGATCAACGCCGAAAACCATCCCGTTCCTGCAAATGTCTGAGACGTGCGAGGCGGTCGTCCCCGAGGAGACGCCCAGGTAGAGGACGAGGGCGTCCTCGGGAAGGTAGACGTTCATCCCCTTGAGGAGCGCGGAGGCGAGCTTGCTCCTCCTCGGATCCCAGACGCGCACCTCAGTCCCTTGGACGCGCGAGAGCCTCTCGCCGTAGACCGTCTCCCCGGGGACGAGGTTCTCTGTCGCGATGTCGCGTCCGACCCGCACGACGTGGGGGGGCAGGACTCCTGATTGGAACGGGCGCGGGGCGGGCCCTCCGTGGCCGAATTTCCTCGGGCCGCCGGGGCCGCTACGCCGCTTGTCATCGCCGTGATGCTTCTTTGCCATCGTTATGTGAAAGGCACCTTGGGGTCAGGGAGGAAGCCAGCCGTTTATTAATGAAACTACTCCGCGCGGCCCCCGCCCGGGGAGGCCTGCCTTGCCGGGCCCTTACTTCTTCTCCTTGGCTTCCTTGATCGTCTCGAGGCTGTCCATTATCCTCCAGACGAAGACGGTGTTCACGAGGACCGCCTGGAGCAGGAGCGCGAGGATGACGCCGTTGAAGACGTCGGTCCCGACGGCGCTCCCGATGTATATCGAGCGCGCGATCGTCCCGATGACCCCGAGGTTGACGAAGCCCACGAGGGCGACCACCCCCAAGAAGACCTTCTCCATTGGCTTCATCTGCGATACTGGCGTCATTGCGATTTCCCGGATCTTCGGCATTTTGCTGTGAATACCTCTCAGAGCAGGAGCACAGCCGTTTATTTATGGGTTTCCCCTTTTTTGGGCCTTTTGCGGCCGGCTAACCCTTCCGGTCCCCGAAATAGTCCATGCGCGCGGCTATCGCGATCTTGGCCGCAAGCAGCCTCGCGGCCTTGCCCTTCCTGTCGCGGGGGGCCGACTGTAGGGACGGGTGCTGGAAGATCATCCCGTGCTTGGGGCAGGGCGTCCCGCGGGTGAGGTGCTTGAAGAGCGCCTTCTCCGCCCCGAGGACCTGCACGGTGCTTGAGGGCATGAAGGCGAGCTTCTCGAGGCCCGACGAGTGCGAGATGAGGCGCGCGGCGAGGGACGGCCCGGCGACCTCGTAGAGGTGCGGGGCTACCTGCGAGGCGAGCCTGTCGACGTAGGCTTCCAGGGCCTTCCGCTCCTCGAAGAAGGAGAGGAGCTTCCTCGCGAGCGCCGCCGCTTCCTCGGCGTCCTCCTGAGTTATCTTGATGCCGATGCTCTCGGGCCCCGCGGGGCTCGTCCCGTCGGCGACCTTCCTAGCGAAAGCCTCGTGGTCAGGGAACTTCTCGGAGAGCTCCGGGTAGTGCACGCCCCACCACTCGCGCAGGCGTATCGCGATCGTGTTTATCACGACGTTGGCGTCGTCCAGGGCGTTCACCGCCTGGATCAGGATCTGGTCGCGGTGGACGGTCGTCCTCATGAGCTCGGCCGTCGTCTCGTGGCACGCGCGGCGCATCTCCAGGAGCGCCTCGCGCCTGTCGGGGAAGCCGAAGAGCGGGGCCGCGGCTAGGACGTCAATGTCCTCGGACGGGACGATGTCCCCGCCCGCGAAGGAGCGCCTTGCCCCCTCATCCCCCGTGAGGACAAAGACGCGCTCGCCCGCGCCGAAGGGCTTGGGCGAGGAGGCTTCGCCGCCTTCGACCTTCACCGAGCCGAACGCCGTCATCGCATAGCCGCTGCTTCCGGATTTGAGCATGTTCGCGGGGACCCTGGCCCGCTTTATAATGGCTACCGGGACGCCCGGCCCTGAAACGAATATATATTAACGCGCCCCGTCCTCTATCCGCAAAATGGTCGCCCTCGAGGTCGTCTTGGACATCGCGATCGCGGCGGAGTTCGCGTTCCTCGCCATCTACGCCGGGCGCCTCACGAACAAGATAGGCGTCTTCAAGATCGCGAACGCCTGGATAATGTTCTCGGCCTCCGCCCTGATAATGGCGATGCACCACCTGATAGACCTCTTCAGGATGTTCGGGCCCATAGAGGAGCGCCTCTTCATACTCACGAGCCCCCTCTGGACGCTCTCGAACACCATCTACCTCGTCTCGGCGATCTGCTTCATGATAGCGACGCGCTTCCTCCTAGAGGCGTTCCTGAAACCCGTGGAGAAGTGAAAGGAAATGGCCGACGAAATGTTCCCAATCTTCATATCCGCCATGATCTTCTCAACCTTCATGATGGCGGCGGTCTTCTCCTTCAACGTGAAGAAGCTAGCCAAGGGCTCAAAGAAGCTTATGTGGACCGTGCTCCCAATAGCCTGCATCCTCCTCACCCTCTCGGCGCTCATCGGCGCCCTCACCGCGACGGGGTATCTCAACGTGTTCATCTACGACGCGACCAAGAAGATCTCCGTCCTCATAGCCGGCGGCCTCCTATTCCTCTTCTTCAAGGAGACGGGGGAGGTGTTCTAGGGGGATGGTGGTGGGCGCGCAGGGCGGCATGGATTCGGCCGAGCGCATCTACAGCTCCCTCATCCGCGACACCCTGGAGCTCGTATGCAGGATGGCCGGGCCCGCCCTCGCCTTCCACGCGGTCAACGCGGCGCAGCAGA
The DNA here is from genome assembly GCA_020723935.1 of Candidatus Micrarchaeum sp. Classification (GTDB taxonomy): domain Archaea; phylum SpSt-1190; class SpSt-1190; order DYHY01; family DYHY01; genus DYHY01. The sequence continues at coordinate 11,486 of DYHY01000017.1, read as the reverse complement.
AGTTCTCCCAGAAGGTGGGGACGATGAACTACACGCGCTACGACCTGCAGATAATACTCAAGGACTCCTCGAAGACCGAGAAGATAACGACCCTAAACGAGATATTCTCCGAGATAATCTCGTACGTGCGCGACATCATCGGCGACAACATCTACCTCTACGTCGAGAAGGGGATAGAGAGCGTCAAGACCGAGGCGGACAAGGAGAAAGTGGTCCTCCCCAAGATAGCGTCCTGATCCGTGTGCGCGGACGATTCCGAAGTGGTCAAAACTTGCGGGCGCGCGGCGGCTCCGCCGCTTAAAAGCCCCGGCGCCGCGCCGGGAAATTCTGGCGCTAGAGGCGGGAAATGCTTATTAGGTAACACGTGGTAATACAACTCGGGCCACCGGCGCACAAAGGAAGTACCGCCCAGGCACCGGAAAGAAATATCGTGGCGCAGGGGCGGGAAGAAAGGAAGGAAAACCGAGAAAACCTGCCACGGAACGGGATGTTCGACAGGGGGCCAGAAACAAGGAAGAAAGGCCTCTGAGAAAGAGGGTGGCGAAAGGAAAGAAGGGTTTCCTTTCGGGTTGGGTGGTCTGGGTGCGGACAGCAATCGCTCGCACAGCCGAGGACGCTCTCCGCCCCACAACCCTTTTTTTTGCGGCCAGTCCAGGCCAGGATCCGCGCGGGCGCGCGGCCGGCTGGATTTCCCAGGAACTCGGCAAGCAAAGCCGCCAAATCTGCACGCTATATCCAAGGGTCGCTAATCGGCAGATTTGGTGGGCCCGGCCGGAATTGAACCGGCGACCTGCGCAGTGTCAGTGCGCCGTCATAACCACTAGACCACAGGCCCACTAGGGTTAGCTAGGCCTGCCCGCCGGCGATTTAAAAAGGTAATTGAGCCAGCAGGGGGCCCGGGAAAGGAAAGCCAGGGGCGAAAGCAAGCCAGAGGCAACATAACAAATCCCCCTTTCTCGTATAAATGCGTGCATGCCCTCTGTCCAAAACGCAAAAATATCCGTTCGGGGCATTCCTACTTATTGGTGGCGGAGGCGGGCGCAGCCGTGAGCGCCGGAAAGTGACCCCTGCGCGCGGCTTTTCTTTTCGGTCCCGAGGAGTGCGAAGGCCGGTCCAGCTAAAGCTGGACCTAATTGTTGTCCGCAGGTGCGCAATCTGCACCAGCTGAGGATGGTGCGAAGGCCGGGATTTTGCTCCTCCGAGCACCTCGCCGTCGCTCGGGAACCCGGTCCAAAATCGTCAAGCGCTCAATCAGGCAACCCGATCTTCGTCGCTGAATCCATAAGGAGGTGAAGACCGTAGCCTACCTATGGCAACAAACGAAATGTATAGAGCTGAATCCCAGCGAATCAGCCAGTGCAACAAAATTCCTAAAAGCAAGGAGACTGCCGCGGTCATGGCAATTGTCTTGGCGACCTGTTTGCTGTGAAAATATTTCCTGTGAGTATAATGTCTTGCCGGTTCTATGATGTCGGGAAGAAGTACTCCGATTAGAACAAAAACCACATATGGGCTAAGCCAGCCTACGTTGAACTTGTTGAAGGCCCAGCCACCAACGAAAAGAACGCCAATAACCACAAAGATGTGAGTTTGTTTATCGGACACATTCGACTAATCCCAGTCTGCTCTACTATAAATTGCGCGATTGAAAATCGCACCCGGGGGGAATCAGGTGGAGCTTGGCCCTGAAGGGGGGCGGAGCCCCCCTGCGGGGAAGTACGAAGGCCGGTCCAGCTAAAGCTGGACCTAATTGTTGTCCGCAGGTGCGCAATCTGCACCAGCTGAGGATGGTGCGAAGGCCGGGATTTGAACCCGGGCTTGTGCGTTGGCAACGCACTGTCCTACCAGGCTAGACGACCATCGCGCGCTGGGCAAGACCCCCTCCAGGGGATTTAAAAGCGTTACCCGGGCGCCCGGATCAGTCGCAGTACTTCTTCATTATGTAATAGTTGACCATTATCCCGAAGGAGAGGATTATGATGAATATCGCCTCCAGGACGTACATCGCTAGAAGCATGTAGACGGTGGGTATCGCGTAGAACACGGAAGGGAGGACGTACCTTCCGACGAGGAATATCGTCGTCGCGCTGTATTCGGCGGCGAAGATGACGAGTCCGCGAACATCAGCTTCCAGGAGAGGGAGACGAACTCCATCGAGAGGAAGTAGCCGGCCTTAGGCGCGCCACCTTCCTCTTGTCCGAGAGGATCTTCACGATCCTGAAGGATATGAGCGCGCAGCCTATCGCGAGCATCGCGTTTATCACGGAGAAGACTGTGTTGAGCGTGAAGAACATCGCCTCGCGCTCGGAGACTTCGGCTGCTGCGGCGGACGCCGGCCCGAGAACGAGGGCGGTGAGGATCGCGAGGAATGTCAGGGCGGGTGGGATCTTGTTTGCGGAGAATCGTCTTTTTTCCATCGGATGGGTGCGGGGAGACGTCCGGCGGATATATATCAAATCCCCCCTAGGCGCCGCCCGTCCCGGCACGAATAAAGGGCCAAACTCGGACGTGCGTATAAGCCCGGCCCGCCGCCCGGTCACTAGGAGGAGTGAAAACGAACACCCTGGCGCGGACGGACTACGCGGAACCTGACGGGAAAGGGGTCGCATCGGAACATATGCGAGGGCGGTCGCGGACCGCTTCGGCAGGAACGCCATCGGGATTTACTGCGAGGTGGCGGAGGAATACGCCGACCGGCCCCTCGTCGTCGCGGGCCTGCACGGCCTCATGACCTTCGGCGCCCTCGTCGTGTCCCTCGCCGCCCCGCCCATACCCATCCTGATAACTGCGAGCGAACTGCGCGAGGCATACAAGGACTGCCTAGCTCCTCGCAGCGAAAAACAAGGCTGGGGCCATCGGAAGAGCACCTGAACAGGGAAGGCTCCCTAGAAAAGGTGCAAGAAGCCCAGCGCGAAATAGGTCGCCGCCGAGAGGGCCGCGGCCGCGGGGATGGTGAGGATCCAGGCTATCGCGAACTCGCGCACGGTCGACCAGTTCACCCTCGCCGCGTTCTTCGCGACTCCCACACCCATCACCGAGCCCGATATCACGTGCGTCGTGCTCGCAGGTATCCCGAGGCCCGCAGTCATGAACAGGACAGCCACCCCGCCCGTCTGGGCGCAGAAGCCGTCGAGGGGCTCCAGGCGCGTTATCTTCTCGCCCATTGACTTGATTATCTTCCAGCCGCCCGTGAGCGTGCCGAGGGAGATCATCGTGTAGCAGGCTAGCTCCACCCACTTTGGGACGTAGAAGTTCGCTATCATCCCTTCCGACAGGAGCATCGCGGCTATGAGGCCCATTGTCTTCTGCGCGTCGTTGACGCCGTGGCTCACCGAGAGGAAGAACGCCGAGACTATCTGGAGGAACCCGGCGAGGCGCGTTCTCGCCCCGCGCCGCATCGCCCGGAACGGCCTGAAGGTCGCGGCCGCCATGACGAGGGCGCCAAGCATACCGAGGAGTGGAGCCACGACGATGAACGCGGCGATCTTCCAGACGCTAGCGAAGTTCACCGCGGAAGGCCCGGCGGCGAGGAGGCCCGCGCCGACTAGGCCGCCGACAAGGGCATGGCTGCTAGAGGCGGGGATCCCGAAAAGCCATGTGACCCCGTTCCAGATTATGGCGCCGGCGAGGGCGGCGGCGGCCACCTTCAGCGTCATGAACGCAGGGGGGACTATTCCTTCGCCTATGGTGCTCGCCACCGCCACGCCGAAGAAGAAGAAGAATCCTATGAAATTCGCGAAAGCCGCCATTAGTATCGCCTTCTTGGGCGAGAGGACGCGCGTGACGACGACGGTCGCTATGGAGTTGGCCGCGTCGTGGAAGCCGTTCACGAAGTCGAAGACGAGGGCGAGGACGACGAGGCCGATTATCAGTGCTGAGACCATCTTTGCGCTCGTGCGGGACTAGCCGTGCTTCACTTCTATGTTCTGCAAGAGGTACGTGACGTCCTCCGCGTTCGTCGTTATGAGCTTCATTGTGTCGTAGAGGTCCTTGAGCTTGAGGAGCTCGTCGGCGGGCATCTTCGAGGAGAGGACCTTTGCCAGGCCCTCGTCTATCTGGTCCTCGGCCTCGTTCTCCAGGCTCTGGATCTTTATGCATTGCAGGGCAGTGTCCTTGCCGTTCGTCTTCAGGCCGCCCATTATCTGGGAGAGTATGGAGAGCTGCTGGCCTATTGTCTTGTTTATCCGTGGGAACTGGGGCGGGACGCGCCTCACCTTGAAGAGGACCATCCGCTTTGACATGTGGTATATCGCGTCCGCGACGTCGTCCGTCTTCATCGCCAGGCGGTGTATGTCGTCGCGGTCAAGGGGGGTTATGAAGGCGCTCTCGAGCTCCGAGAGGATGAGGGAGAGCATCTTGTCCCCGAGGCTCTCGAGCTCCTTGATCTTCTTCACCATCTGCACCTTCTCGCCGGGCTTCAGCTTCTCGTACCTGTCTAGGAACTCGGTGAACTTCTGGTGCATTACGGACACGTTCGTAGCCTGCTCGTAGAGCAGGTCGAAGAACTTGGTCTCCTTGGGAAAGACTATCTCCAGCGCGTTTTTCATCTTCTCGTATCCTCCTTTCGTCTCCTTTTGAACCTAACCGTTCATCCCCGGACGGAGTCTAGGAACTTCTCCAGGGGCACCGTCTTCCCTGCGGCAGTCGACGTGCCGTGCCTGCGGAATATCGGCGTGAACTTCCCGCCGAGGCTCGCGGCCTTGGAAAGCCTCTCGTACTCGTCGGGACGCTTGGGCTCCATGCTCTGGCTGGCCGCCCGCCTGTCGGCAGCCACCCTGTTGGCCCTCGCGCGCCTGACATCGTCGGTCTCGAGAACTATGACCTCGTAGGGCATCAAGACGTCCTCCCCCGCGAGGTATTTGTAGAGCTTCCTTGCCCCCGGGATAGTCGAAGGGCTTCGTCCCGTCCGCGGAGACCGCCCCGTTGAACACGAGGCGCCCCGCCGCGTCGTCCAGGAAGTACGAAACTGTGCCCACCTTCGGAAGGTCAACTTTGCCAATCAAGCTCGTCATGCTGCCCAGTACCCCCCCCGGAAGTGGATATGACAAGGTGATTTATAACATTTAAGAGTGGCCGAAAAAAGCCGCCAAACAGTTAAAATGAAGGCTCCGGGCGCAAAAAGCCATATGTGGAAGAACCTGCGGCATGCCGCCGGCGCAGGAATCGCGCTCTTCCTTGTCTTCGCCGCGTCCCTGGACCTTTCCGGCGCCCCGGCGTTCAATTTCTTCCAATCCTCCGTCGCAATCCCCGCGGGGGCGGCCCTGTTCGCGGCGCTCGTCTTCGCCCAGACGGCTCTCTTCGGCAGGCGGAAGAGAAGGGGGCGGCGGGTCCGCTCTCCAGGAAGGCCTTCTTCCCCGCCTTGGCGCTCGTCCTTCTCCTCGCCCTCGCTTTCGCCGGGACGTTCCTCCTCACGCAGGAGAGCGGGTCGCAGTTCGAGGGGATCTGGTACGCCCAGATGGCGAGGGGCGAGCCTGCCGCCTGCTACGCCGGGAACGAGAAGGCGACGACCCCAATGTTCGGGCCGAACATGTCGATCCTCCTCTTCTTGGTCGATTCGCTTTTCGGCAGGACGCAGGATTCCCTGCGCCTCGCATACGCCGCAATCTTCGCGATAGCCGCCTTCCTAACCTACGTCCTCGCCAAGCGAATCTACAGCCGGCCGGCGGCCCTCGCAGTGCTAGCCGTCTTCGTCCTGCAGGGCCTCGCCTTCTGGCCGGACAAGGGCCTGCTCCTCCACGACACCTGGATGCAGAACGCCGTCTCGGTCGCGTTCGTGATAGCGCTCCTCGCGTTCCTGGACGGCCCCGGCGGGCCCCTCGCTGCCGCAAGCCTCGGCTTCCTCGCCGGCTTCGGCGTGACGGCCAAGATATACTTCGTCCCGTTCCTCCTGTCGGCCGCCGCGGCCCTCGTCGTGACCGGGCGCAAGGGAGTCCTGCGCAAGGCGGCGAACCTTAACGCCGCCGCGGCGTTCATTCTTGCGCTCGCAATCGCGGCAGTCCCCTTCTTCGCATACAACCTGCGGACCGGCTTCCTCGTCTTCGGCGAGACGACGCAAGCCCTCTCCAGCGGATACACCGCGCAATACGGCTACAGCCCGCTGGATTTCGGGACGAACATCCTCGCGCGCGCCTCGCACCTCGCCGTCGAGGCCGGGAGGAACGGCTGGACGGCCTGGATACTGCCTGCCGCAGCCCTGGCATCGGCGGCGCATCTCGCGTTCTTCTGGAAGTCGGACAGGCAGCCCGGCGGGAAACCTGCGGCGGCGTACGTGTTCTGGCTCGCCCTGTTCTTCCTCGCCGCGACCACTCTCAGCTACCATCCGCTCGATCCCCTGGAGATGGAGGCGGGCCGGTCAATCTTCTTCCTCGTCCTCGTCCATCCCCTGGCCTCGGGGATTTCCGGCGGCGGGACCTCTCACTTCCCCTGGCGCGCGCTCTTGGGCGCGGCGGCGATCCTGGCCTTGGGCGCGGCGGCGATGGCCGGAAGGAACGCGCCGTCGCTGGGCGGGTGGCGGGCGGAAAGCCCCCTGCCGCGCGGGCCCATCTACTATTCCACCTGCCAGTCGGCGATATCTATCTCCTACTTGCGCGGGGATTCGGGCCTAGACCTGAGGCGCGTCGGCTCCCTCGCAGAGTACGAAAGGATCGTCTCGCAGGAAAGGGGGGGCGCCTTCCTGCTCCTCTTCGAGAACCCCCGGACTGCCGCCCCGAACCTCTGGGGCTGGGAGGACGAGGCCACGGTCCCGAAGGGCGAGATCCTTTCGCGCGTGCAAGGGATGGCGGCTCGAAGCGGCTGTGAGATGCGGCGCATCAATCTGGGTTGGGAGGACTACTATTACCATGTCTTCCTGCTCTGGCCGGCGTGAGAAATGGCCGCGGCCCCAGACCGAAAAACTGCGCCTCCAGAACTCAATGCCGCTGCTTCTTTATCCCGAACTCGACTTCCGTGTACGCGCCCAAAGTCAGGTAGGCGCGACAGCGGATTCCGAAGGCCCTCCGCGCGGGGTTTACCGCGTTATACTAACTAATTGCTTCGTATCGGCCATTATAGGAAAGGTTTAACCGGGATAAAAACTATACTATTCATAGATGATAAATGTAGTCAATATCAAACTATCCGTCCTAGACAAGGAGACAAAGGCCGGGACGGGGCAGTATCAGACCTTCCCATCCTGTCCTCGCGCCGGGCGCTGCAAGAAGCTCAGAAGGCAGCGATCGACAGGGACCGCCCCGCTTTCAAATACTGGTCCGACATGGCACTATCGAAACTTGCAAAATATCCGCTAGGCAGCTCGCCCTCGGAATACGCTTCGCCCGAAGGATCACCAGGTTCGCAGGCAAACCCATCCGACGAGCGCAGGGTCAGGCGCCGGAACGGCAGGAGGCTTTACGCGCCCGCCGAGTACGTTTCTAAATTGGACAAGGAGCTGGCGTTCAGGGAGAATGCCGCCAGCGGCGGACCCGTTTCAGGGGGGACGGCCGCCTAGCCGATCGGCAGGACGCCGGTGCTGGCGGACGGCCCGGACCACCTTCCCGCGGAAACGAGGGAAAAGATAGACAAGGACATCCACAGGGCGCCCGACACCGCGTCCCAGGAAATGTACAGGCGCCAGGCCAGGCTCATGGGTCCGTACCGCAGGTAGACCCGGAAAAACAAATCCTGCGCAGCGGGCTTCGGACATCGGTGACCGAGTGGTCCGCGAAGTCCGGCGACAACAAATACTAATCCTCCTTGAATTTTTTCCTAGGTCCGGCGGGCGGATAGGGCTTGGCTCCGTGGCCGGGACGACAAAGGCAAGCAGAGGTTCCGTTCTCCGGCCTATGTCGTTTGTCCGCTCGCCGTACATACGCCGTCCCTACTTTCAAAAGCCGCCAAGGTACGCCTTGAACCGACATCCGTTTCACCAACCGGACAAGCCGTTGAGCTGAGTCATCTTCTCGCGCATGCTACTCATGCAGCCGCAGTTCTCCTTTTTCGGCAATCAGATATACGGAAGCTAACGCCATTAACCCGAACTGAATTTCAAGAAATACCTAGACCGCAAAGAGCTTCCGTGGGCGGCGCTCATCGTTTTATTCACCCTTGCGGCGGCCCTTCTGGTCCCATCGTTCAACAAGGATCCCACGGCAGGCAACATCGCATCTTACGTGTCCTTCTACGTTTTCGCCGTCGGGGTGACGCTCTTGGCGCGGCATTCCCACCAGCAAGTCGAATCCGGGCTGAAGAAATCCTACTTCAATCCGAAGGAGTTGCCCCTTTTCGTAGCCGTCTCCTACGTCTATGTCTTCCTAACGGAATTCTCGGTACACATCAGAGATCTCTTCAAGCCCAACTGGTTCATCAAGCACCTGACTTTTCACATACTGACTGCCACAATAGGGATTTCCGTCGCCGTTTTCCTCCTGGGGATCGCTCTCCAGAGGTGGAAGCTGGGCTGAAAAACCGTGCTCGCCGCTCTCCTGGCAGGCATGATCTTCGTCCTCTTGAATCTTCAGCCAGCACATGAGAACGGCACACCCATCAGGCCTTTCGACATCGGCTCGATAATCAACGCGTCATTCTTCGTCTGGGTCTACCATTTCTCCTGGCTTTTCACCGTCTTACTGCGTAGGGGCCTTTCCGACAAGAAAAAATGGGCGAAAATCGCCTCGGGCGCGGTTTGCCTGGCATTCAGGATATTCGTCCTGCTGTTCCTTTTCCGGTTCTTCGTCAATCCGGTCATCTATTCGTGCAAGAAATCTGACGGAGCGTGCTATACTTACAGCGGCGATGGCTGGACAAAGGGGCTTTATGCGGCCAAGACCCGCGTGGGGAAGGACTGCCGGGAAGGGACGCTCATAACGTTCAACAAGCCCTGCCCGCCGCGTTATGTTGCGACATGCACTCGGGACCTAGGGAGTGGGAACGAAGTCGTGGGTCACTATTATACCGACGCGACCGTTGGATACTCGGAAATGGAGGCCAGAGCTCATTGTGACGAAGTCGTGGACGGAGTTTTTTCCATCGCGACGTGAGGGCCGTTTCTCTTTCTTAATAAACCGAAGAGAAAATCTCAACTTGAGGGGTTGGAGCGCCGTGGCCAGCCCTTCGCTCCGCGCTCAGGATTTCGCCGAGGCTCAAGATTTGAACTGTCTTGTCCGTCCTCTGGACGGACGCTTCTCTTTTTGACCGTAAAAGACTTTTTCGCTTCGCAAGAGAAAAGGGGTTTTGGCGCCGTGGCCAGGATTTGAACCTGGAATCCCTGAGGGGACTAGATCTCGAGTCTAGCGCCTTGACCGGGTTCAGCCACCACGGCATGGTTGAACTTGGCCTCCTTCCGGTGGGGCCGTTTAAATAGAATCCGGCGGGGGCGCCGAATGCCGGCCAGGTGTTAAAAGAACGGGCCGCCGCGCCGGGAGCCGCAATGGCAAAACCGCCACTCGCCGAAACCGGCTGCTGCCCGAGGTTTGATCCCGGGCCCTGGGACGAAAAGGAAATCGTGTGGAAAAACAAGCTCTTCCTGAAGGCCAGGGTGTTCGCCCTCTTCCACATTCCGCTCAACATGGACTCTGTGATGAAGCGGGACATGGAAATCATCAACGCTGCGAAGGCCCGCCCGAAACGGGCAGTGATGCTCTACGACGAGACGTCGGCCTTCGGGGCGGACGTGTACGTCGCGGTCGGGAAGCCCGTCGCAGGCGCCAAGCTGGCGAGAATCTCGGGAAGGTTCCTCTCGAAGGTCTTCGAGGGCGACTACAAGGGCACTGGGAAGTTGGTCAAGGAGATGGAAGGCTACGTGGCGGGGAAGGCGGGGCGGGCGATGAAGCGGCTCTTGTTCTTCTTCACGACGTGCCCGGCGTGCGCCAAGGCCTACGGGAAGAACTACACCGTGCTCCTCGCCGAGGTCTGAGGGCGCGGCGATCTATTCGATTACCTCGACGTCGGCCTTCTCGGTCTTCTTCGTGACCAGGCCCATCGCCATCATGACGAAGAAGAAGGCGCCCGAGACCGCCTTTATCAGGAACGCGGCCGGGAAGGAGAGGAGGTTGAGGGTGCTGTACGTAAGGACCGCCACGAGGCCCGGGATGAACTTGGCGAAGGGCGCCAGGACCTCGTCAGCCTTCATCTTCAGGCCGCGCTTGAGTATCGCGGACACCGTCTCGGCCCCCTTGGCGTCCGGGTCGAACTGGGAGAGGAGGTTCTCGCGCACCTGCTTGGTGTAGTCCGGGAGCTGGGAGTTCACCGCCTCCGTTATCTGCTGGACGCACGCCGGGCGCGCCTCGGCGGGCATCGTGTCGCACTGAGAGGACGCCTGCGCCGCCCCGGCCTTCACCTGCTCCTGCGCTATCTTGGCGACGCACCTGTCAAGCGTGTCCGTCCCGGAGCACCCGATGCTGTCCAGGTAGCGCGACGAGACGCCGACCGCGAGGTCGTATATCTTGTCCGGGATGAGCTCGCCTGGCGCCATCGCCTTGCCACTGAACGAGACGTAGGAGAACGCCGCGGCAGAGACGAAGAATATCAGGAAGAAGGTCCCGAGGCCCGCCTCAACGTGCTTGCCAATCGAGATCCTTATCCGGTCGTGGCGGTCGTCCCTCGCCTCCTTCATGAAGAGGACGCAGGCGAGGAAGAAGCCCCCTGCCAGGATGAAAGATGCGCCGGAGAAGCCCATCACCACGGGGAACGAGAGCGCCGAGAGGGCCGCCGCCGAGAGGGCGAAGGGGACGCCGACCGGCGTTATCGCTATCATCGTGAAGGCCGACACGGAGAGCGAGAAGAGGACGACCGGGACGAGGAGCGCGGTCAGCGGCATCGAGAAGTCGGGGGACTTCACGAAGAAGGGGATCATGAACGCGAAAAGAAACGCTAGCAGGCACAGCCCCAGTTCCGTCGAAAGCTTCATCTTGTAGTCATCCCACTTCTCCCTTGTCTTGTCCTGTCTTCTTTCCTTCCGAGCGCCGGCTATTCCTGCCGCTTCCTCTCCGCCCTGTTGGATATCGCGACTATCCGCGCGACGTGCCTCACCGCCTCCTTTAGGTTGTCCCTGGCGGCCCTGCGCGCCTTCATGTTCCTGTCTGTGAAGTCAGGGAGGCCCTGGACGAAGCCCGCCAGGTATCCGAGGGCGGTCCTCGCGTCCTCGGAGAATTCCGGCGCCGCGGAGATCCTGGAGAGCGCTCCCTCGACCTTGGCGCACGCAGCCGCTATCTGGACCTTCTCCCCTAGCGGCACGCTCCCCTCAAGGGTCGACTTGAATCCCAGGAGTATCCTGAGGGAGTCCCTAGCGACCTCGCCTGCGTTCGTTTTCGCCGCGGGAAGGGTCCTTGCGCCAGCCATCCCTCGCCAGGCCCAGCCAACAGCTTTTAAAACCATAGTGGGCGGCAACCTGGCAAGGACGGGTAGCTCAGTTTGGACAGAGCGAGAACCTCCTAAGTTCTAGGCCGTGGGTTCAAATCCCACCTCGTCCGCTATCCTCGGATGGCGCGATAACAGGCCCTCTGCGGAGGGCC
>DYHY01000006.1:51520-53704 GCA_020723935.1 Candidatus Micrarchaeum sp. | reverse complement strand
CCTCAACAAATAAGAAAGTTCAATTTATATTAAAAACTTTCTGCCGATATTATAGGATGGCCGCCAAGGCTCCGAAAATACTCGTCGCAGACGACGACCGCAGCATACGCGAGCTCCTCGGGTTCGTCGTGGGCTTCGCCGGAGCCGCCGCCGTTCCCGCCTCGGACGGCGAGGAGGCGATCGCAGGAGTCCTGACAGACCTCAACATGCCCAAGATGTCGGGCGACGAGCTGACGCACCAGGTCAAGGCGCTCTCGCCGGGCCGCCCAGTGTACGCCATCACCGGCGCCGAGGGCGGAGGGAAGCACGCGGAAATGCTCAAGAACCTCAAGGCGGCGGGGCGCGTATTTAGCGTTTTTGCGCAGAATCCCGGTGAAAAAGATAATGGGCTCGAGTCGAGCGGTAGCGAGCGAGAGTCCGCCATCGGCGCGGTTAACTAAGAAGAAGGGCGCCGATGGTGGGGTCACTGGGATTTGAACCCAGGTCTCAAACACCCCAAGCTTGAAGCCTAGACCAAGCTAGCCGATGACCCCACCGGAAAACTAGGAGGTTTCCGGAGGTTTATAACATTTCGGAGGAGGCCCGCGCGCGGGAGCTCCAGCGTTCCGGGCGCCGGATATTTAACCGCTGGATTTCCAAAAAAGGCTTCCCAGATGGGCACGGCAGGACTGGTCGGGGGACGGGGCAAGAGGAGGAAGCGCGCCTTCAGGGCAGTCATCTTCGACGCCGACGGGACGCTCCTCGACACCCTGCCCCTCGTCACGGAGAGCTGGCAGCTCGCCGTGAGGCGCCACTTCTCCAAGCCCATTTCCTCCGCGAGGATGGTCCAGGAGCTCCACGGCCCGCAGGAGGACATCTACGCGCGCGTCTCGCGCGGCAGGAGGAACGTCACGGGCCACGCGCCGCACGAGTTCCTCGCGCACAAGCAGGAGCACTTCGACAGGAAGAAGCACGAGACCTGGCCCTTCCCCGACGCGGCGAGGACTTTGGCGTTCCTGAAGGGCAGGGGAGCGAAACTGGCGGTCGTCACGTCCTCCAAGCGGGAATGGATGGAGGGCCTCCTGAGGAAGGCGGGGATCCTGGGCATGCTCGACGTGGTTGTGTATTTCGACACCACCCGCAGGACCAAGCCCTTCCCGGACCCGTTCGTCTACGCGATGAAAAGGCTCGGCGTGCAGCCGGAGGAGACCCTCGCCGTGGGCGACGCGGTCTCCGACATAACGGCGGCGAGGAAGGCCGGGTGCGCGACGGCCGCGATCCCCAGGGGCGCGCACAGCGCGGCGGATCTCAGGAAGGAGAAGCCCGACTATTTGTTCGGGGATCTCTCGGCGCTGAGGAAGCGGTTCTAGCAAGCAAGCCGCCAAAGTAAGTCTGGACGTGCAGCCGCAAGACCGCGCACACAGGGGGATCGGAAGGAGCTTGGAAATGATGGGGGATGCGCCCCCTTGCGTTTCAGCCCTTCTTGAACTTGGCGATTCCCTCGAGGAGGTCGACCTGCCCCATCATCATGCGCCTGCAGCAGTAGCGCTTGACGCCGAGGGAGTCCATGACCGCCCCCGCGTCCTCGCCCTTGGAGACGCGCTTCTTGAAGTCCTCGTAGAAGGCCGCGACCGGAAAGCCGCAGGAGAAGCAGCGGACGGGTATTATCATGCCCTGCTCACCTCTTTGACTTCTGCGCCGAAGTGCGCGCCGTGGACGGCCCCGGCTTCCTCGTCTCCTTCCTCCTCGGGTCGGCGACTAGGAGCGCGCGATCGTAGGACTGGAACGCCGCCTTGAGCTCCGGATCCTCCGAATACGCGACGAGCGCCTTGCTTATCGCGAGGCGCGCCGCGTCCGCCTGGCCCAGGACCCCCCCGCCGTGGACGGTGACGTCGATGTCCACCTTCTTCGCGAGGTCCCCCGCGATGAGCAGGGGCTCCATTATCTTCTGCCTTGAGAGGAGTGGGAGGTGCTGCTCTAGGAGTATCGAGTTCACCCTGAAGACGCCGCTACCGGGCCTTGCCGTAGCGCGCGCGTTTGCGGATTTCCTCTTCCCGGATTCGACTGCGATTCTCATTTCTTCCTACTTCACTCCCTTTAGGTATTTCAGCGAGTATTCCTTGAGGGTCACGTACTTGTGGACCGCCGCCATCTGGCGCTTCACCTGCGTGAGCTCCTCGGGCGAGACGGACTCGTACTTGTCGG
>DYHY01000006.1:45859-51510 GCA_020723935.1 Candidatus Micrarchaeum sp. | reverse complement strand
TAGGCCCTGAAGCGCTTCATCGCGAGCCTTCCGCGCGTTATCGTCGAGGGGACCATCCCCCTGATCGTGCGCCTGAACCACAGCTCCGGCGTCTTGGGGACGAAGGGTCCCCAGTCGCGCGTGCCGCGCTTCGAGTTTATGTCGTAGTCGTCGGCCGAGTGGACGCTCACGAGCGCCTTCTCCGCGTTGATGACGTCTATAGATTCTCCGAGGAGGAGCCGCTTGGATATGAGCGATGCAGCCCTTCCCAGCGAGCAGCCCGAGACGCTTATGACTGTGACGCTCTCGAGGACCTTGGAAGTGTCCTGCTTCCCCTTCGCCTTCTTCATGGGTTCCCTGGTTTCGTGCGTTTCAGCCATCTTAGGAAAACAACCTCAAGTTCTTCCCTTCCGGGTTCTGCTTGGCGAGCTCCTCGAGGGTGTAGACCTTCCCGCCGGACCTCTTGACCTTCTCGGCCGCGGCGAGCGATATGCCGTGGGACGCGACGGAGAGCTTCCCCGCCGAAAGGCTGCCCGTGCCGAGGACCTTGCCCGGCACGACGATCGTCTCGCCTTCCGCTGCGAAGCGGCTTATCTCTGTGAGGTTCACCTCCACCTTGTCCCTCGTCAGCTTCTGCAGGAGCTCCGCGGCCCGTCTCCAGACGGGAGCCTTTGTGGCGCGCAGTTTTGCAATCAGCGAAAGCGTCAGCGGGTTCGTCGGCCCTCTTTTCACCATTTTGTGCAGTTTTTCTGGCTCCCCCGGCGCTTTTTAAGTCTTTTGAAAGCCTTTTCGCGCCCTTCGGGGCCCGGCGGGCGCCGGAAGGCGGGGAAGCGGGAGGGAACTGTTTTAAATTTCGTGCGGGGGCGGCCCGGCTGCAGAAATGGCCCCCAGTCCCCCGCTATAGCGGTGAAGGCTTTCATCGTCAAAAATGGCAAGGCCCTCTTCCTCAGGAGGCGCCCCGACGACGTGCGCATGCCCGGGACATGGGACATCCCCGGCGGGCGCCTTGCGCCCTGGGAAAATCCCGTGGAAGGGCTGAAGCGCGAAGCCCTCGCGGAGACCGGCCTGAGGATATCGGCCGGGCCGGCCATCGGCCTACACCATTTCGTGCGCTACGACGGGCAGCCGATAACGATGATCATCTTCCTCTGCAGGCCGGCGGGCGGAAGATTGCGCCTCTCCGAGGAGCACACCGAATACGACTGGGCGGACGCCAAGGCGAAATCGACATCAAGGAAGCTGCCGAAGTTCAAGCCCCTTGTCGAGGATTATGCGGCGGTCTATTCGAAAATGAGGAAGCTGCCGGAGTTCTTCCACTCCGGCCTTGCGGGCGGGAAATAAGAGAGAGCCCGCTCAGCCCTGCCGCGGGTTTCGGTCCAGCCGTTCCTTCAGCGCCTGAGGCGCGGAATCGTGGTACAGGGGGGAGACCAGCCTGACTTCGGTCTCGTAATCGGCCCCGTGCTCTTCCATGTAGCGGTCGTAGCGGGGGTGGCCGTTGTTTATGCGCAGGGCCCCGTCGCATCCTTCATACGCCTCTATCGGCTTGTCGAAGGACCGGCTGTCCCCGTCCGTCTGCCCTTTCGTCGGGACCAGGTCGCCCAAGCGCACCTTCACTATGCTTCGCACTCCGCCATCCCGGCGTCAGTCTGCCTTAATTTGTCTGTTTTTGTCCTTTAAAAATAGTCATTAAATTCCGGAACTCAACAGCTCAGGAACTTGAAGTCGGCGCCGGCCATCTTCGCGTAGAACGCGAGGTCGTCCGCATGCTCGCGCGAGTCCACGATGATCGTGTCAAGGCCAGTCCACATGAGGAACCAGCCCGCAGGCTCGAAGGCGACGAGGAGCATGTTGTTCAAGAGGTGCCCGGGAAGGTCTAGGATGCTGAAGGGTATGCTCCTTATTATCCCGGAGAGGAGCATGCATCCGGCGCCGAGGGCCGCCCATGCGAAGCCCTTGCGCTTGATTCCCGCCACCTCCTCCTGGAGCTCCTTGAGGTGCTTCTTGAAATGCTTCCTGAGGCGCGCCTGTATCAGGCCCTCGGAGATGGGGTCGCGCAGCTTCTCGGGCATCATCATGCGTATCTCCAAGCCCTTCTCGACCTTCTCGATCGAGGCGCGCCTGCATTCGGCGAGGAAGTCGTGGGAGATGGCGCGCTCGGAATAGTGGCGCGCGTCGAAGTATGAGAAGATGTCGTCGTAGGTGTCAAGCATCAGGCTGATGTTCCAGTTGTCGGAGGGGTCGGAGATGTCGTCGGCTGGCTGCCCGGATCCGTCGTCATCGTCCCTGTCCGAGGCTGCCGCGGCCTTCCTCTCCTTGGCCTGCTGTTGCTGCTGCTGTTGGACCTTGGAATCCTTGTCGGGCATCGTGTCTCGGAAGGTCGGCCCGAGGGTGCATAAATGCGTATCGCTTCGGGGGGACCGCTCAGTTATGCTGACCGGCCGGGGCGGGAGCCTCCAGGGCCTGTGCGGGCGCCGGGGGGGCGGCTCCGGCCCGGGCGGCCGCCGCCTTCTTGGCCGCCGCGGCCGCTGCGGCTTCCGAGGCTTGCGCGAGCGCCTTTCTCTGCCTCATCACGAAGAACCCGACGACCTGCAGGAGGATCGTCGCCACCCCCATCAGCAGGGCGAAGAGTTCGCCGAGGTTGACAAACACCGTCCCGTCCGCAAGCCGGGTGAAGAGGCCCGTCGCCTTGTTCAGGAAATGCGAGAAGGAGAAGACGAACCCGAGATAGACGAACCGCTGCAGCGTCTTCCAACTGGCGTTCCCCATCGCGCGCACCGCCCAGTCCGCCGAGGTCACCGTTATCGGGAGGAATATCGCGAGGGCGATGAAGCCGCCTATCAGCAGGGGGCTGCTGAAAACGAGGCCGAACCTCCAGCCGAACTAGACAGAGAGGACGAGGAGGAAGTGCAACAGGACGAAGGCGAAGGAGGCGATCCCCACCGCTCGCCTCGGCTCCATCATCGCCGCGAAGGTCTTCGGCGAGAGGACTGCCAGGGGCCCGATGGAGAGAGCGGCGCAGACGAGGAAGAAGCCGCCGAGCGCGAGGAACCTTATCAGGGCCGTAGATGCGGGTGGGGGGAAGAGCGCCTCGTAGCCGGCGAGGGCCGCGAGGACGATGATTATTGCAAGGAATAGCTCGTCTGTCTTGTTCATTTGGTTCCGGCCGCCTCGGGCTCCCTGCGCGAGAAGCCCCTCTTTTTTATCTGTTGCGCCCGCGGCCTTGTCGCGTATATCAGGCCAGTGTCAAAGACCAGGTTGTCCAGGGAGCGGTTCTTCACCCTGACCGCGAAGCCCGCGCCCCTCAGGCGCGCCTCGATCTCCGTCCGGTGCTTCCCGGGCCTTAGGCCGTCGTGGTATTCGAGGACGATCGTGCGTATCCGCTCCAGGAGGCCGGCCGGCGCCCCGGCGATTATCTCGTATTCGGCCCCCTCCACATCCAGCTTCATCACGTCGACGCGGGAGAGGCGCTCTTTCCTGAAGATCTCCTCCAGCGTCGTCGTCCTCACGCCGACCGCCCGCTTCTCCTTCCTGAAGATGGAGACGCCGGTGTAAGAGTCCCCAACCGGGAGGCGCACCCGCGTGCTCCTGTCCCAGACGGCGAGGTTCCTCGCCCGGATGTTGGGGAGGCCGTTGAGCTTCGCGTTCTTCAGGAGCATCCCGAAGTTGGCTGGGAGGGCCTCGTAGGAGATCACCCTGCCCAGGCTCGCCCGCTGGGCGCAGTAGACGGAGAAGGCACCGATGTTCGCGCCTATGTCCAGTATCACGTCGCGCTCCCCTATCTTGAGATCCCCGTATTCCTTCCGGAAGAAAACCTCCATCACGGCGTACTTGTCGGAGGTGTTCGTCCTCGTCCGGAAGGAGGTCGCCGCATCCGCCCGTATGATCGTCTCGCCACCCTCCCGCCGCCTCTCGCCGATGTAGAGGAGGGGGAAATAGTAGCGCAGGGTCGCCTTGCGGATGATTCTGAATAGCGGCCTTATCTGGAAGATCCCTCCCATGTCGGAAATCGAAGGGCCCCGGCGGGCCGTTAAAGCCTTTTTCTTTCCCCAAAGTCCCCGCTCAGTCGCTTTCCTCGTCTTTGGGCTCCGGGCTTCCAGTGCCGCTGGCGCCCGTGTCGTAGCAGCTCGATCCGCTGCCGAAGTGGGTGTTGAAGCTGTTCATGACCGACTGGACGACCTGGTCGTGGACCATCGCCTCCTAGGCGATGTTCTGGGACGATATCTGCGTTCCCGCCGGCGATGCCGCGACGACGTCGCCAACTATCTCAGGCCGGGCGAGCGGGCTCACGATTACCACGCCCGCGGCCCCGAGCCCGACATACCCGAGTTTGTCGTCGGGGAAGAAATCGGGAAGATAGATCGCGAGGTAGGACGGGGCGTTCCCCTCAGCGGGCTTTGTCCCGGCGAGGCCCCTGAAGCCGAACTCCCTTCTGAGAGCCGCGAAGGGGACCGACAGGAAGTCCTCGTACTCCCTGAACGGCTTGAAGAGGCCCCCTTTCTTCTTCGGAAACATCCGTTGGCTCGGAGGACGGTATGGGGGTGCCCGATATAACTTTTTGGGCGGGCGGGGAAGGGCCACGGGTCGGGCGCCAGGCCGCCGGGAACAAACGCATTAATACGCGGGCGGGCCGGCACTGCGCATCATGGCCGTAAAGCAACCCGCCAAGAAGGAAGTCACTGTGAAGATCGAGTGCTGTGGCGGCGGCGGCGACGGAAAAAGGATGTGGAAGATAGGCCACTGCCATGCGCATGCCGCGGGAAGCGGCATCTACGGCCTCGGCTTCATCGGCGCCGCCGGCTACTACATCCAGACCGCGACGAGCTTCTGGGACGGAGTTATAGGCGTCCTCAAGGCGATCGTGTGGCCAGCGTTCCTCGTCCACAAGCTGCTGATGTTCCTGAAGGCGTAGGCCGCAGGCTGTCCGTGCTGCGGCACCGATGCTCTGAGGAACAAGCCAAGTGTGAAAATTAGTTAGGCGGAATCGACGGGAACGCGAGCGCCAAGACTCACTTGTGAAAAAATAAGCGCGAGTGCTCCCGCCGGGATTTGAACCCGGGTCTCAGGCTCGAAAGGCCCGAATCCTTGGCCGGGCTAGACGACAGGAGCTCGGGATAACAGGCTTCGCGCGCCCTTTTAAATGATTTGATTGCCCCGGCTACTTCACGTTCTTGTACTTGTTCTCCGGATAGTCGCTCGTCGGATCGTGGAAGCCCATGAAGAAGAACATGACTAACGCGAGGAGCGCTATCGTCCAGAGGCCGAGGCTCCCGGGCCGCGCTATGACGAAGATCACGAATACGACTATTATCGCGCCGATGAACTTTGTTACGAACGGCCCTTCTGGCATTATTGCTCGCAGCTCCTGGGAAGCAACCCCCCGCGGACGGTTATAAGCTTTCGCCGGTTTTCCCGGCCAGTTCCCGGCCTGCGCCCGCGCGCCCACAGAACATCTATAAATCGAAATCGGCGAGCCCCCCGCGCAGGGGTGCCTGAGTCCGGAAAAAGGGCGGGACTTAAGATCCTGTGGCCGTAGGGCCTTCAAGAGTTCAAATCTCTTCCCCTGCACTCCTCGCCTACGCTCGTCGTGCAGGGATTTCGCTCGTCTCTGCTTGCTCAACCCCTGCACTCCTCGCCTACGCTCGTCGTGCAGGGATTTCGCTCGTCTCTGCTTG
>DYHY01000006.1:25212-45759 GCA_020723935.1 Candidatus Micrarchaeum sp. | reverse complement strand
CTCAACCCCTGCACTCGGCGCTTCTTCGCGCCTCGCGCATGGACCTCGCGGTCGCCTCTCTGCTTCCTCGACCCCCGCACCAAAACCTCATGTCATCAGCAGTTTGAACGCGTGCGTCCAGTGGTTCCTTGTCGCGCCGTAGTAGATCCCGGCCATCGCTATCGCCTCCAGGAGGTAGGAGTTCTCGATCCCCCTGTAGTCGGAGACGCGCCAGCCCCGGCCCTCGGCAAGCTTCCCGACCCATTCCTTGGCGCTCTTGTCGTCGCCTGCGATGAAGAGGTCCGGCTGGCCCTCGCGGAGCCTCGCGTTCGCCATGTAGGAGGAGGGGACCATGTTGAACGCCTTGACGATCCTGGCTTTCGGCAGGCGCCTCTGGACGATTAGTCTGCCGGATTCCGGATAGGCGACGACGAGGCACGGCGTCTTGTCCTTGGACATCCCGATTCGGTTCGTGACGTCGACGACTATCTTCCCGGAGAAATTCTCCTTGCCCGCCATATCGAACACCTCGTCCGTTGCGTCGCCCTTGACCGCGAAGAAGAGCGCCTCGCCGAACCTTGCGGCCTGGGCGAAGGTGCCTAGCTTCGCGCCCTCGGGCACGTCGCCTTCCTTCCCCTTCAAATCCCTCGTCCCCACCATCACTTCGTGGCCGCCCTTGACGAGGCCCGCCGCGAGCGCCTTTCCGACCATCCCGTGGCCGATTATCCCTATTTTCATGCGCGCGCCGTGGGAAACCCCAATATAATCTTTTCCGCTACCCGCCGAAACGGCAAAAGATAAGTAGCCGGCCGGTCCGTCTGCCAACGCGATGGCGCGCCCACCCACCAGGATCCCCAACCCCGGGAAGGAGCTGGGGGTCCGCCTCTCGGAGAAGCCCCTCCTGATAGGCGACGGGGCGATGGACTTCTACGGCCTGAGGAAGAGGGGGAAGGACTGGGATTTCGTAGTGCCGGCGGAGGATTATCGCGCACTGGCGCGCAGGTATCCGGAGAGCAGGGTCGACCTTTTCGGAGACCTGGGGATACGCAGGGCGGGCTTCGAGATATGGAAGACCATTTGCTTGTTCGACTATGCTTTCCTCTCCCAAGGCTCCCGGAGCGCCGGCCCGGTAGGGGTCGTGTCGCTCGAAAAGCTCCTGTTCCTCAAGGCGATCGCGAGCCACAAGCGGAAGTATATGGCGGACATGAAGCTCGTCGTCAGGAAGATCTTCTCGGAGAAGTACGCAAGGAAGCGCGTCGCCTGGCCTATTCCGCCCGCTCGACGGTTATCTTGTCCGCTAGGCCCCGCCCGAGGGCGAGGACGCTACCGCGCACCGAGATCTTCAGGGCGCCTCCGCCGGAGGAGTTCGAAAGGACCCGGATGGTCTCTCCGCGGGTTATTCCCAGCTCCATTATGCGGCGGCGGGCCTTCTCCTCGCCTTCCATCGAGAGAACCCTGGCCGATTTCCCGCCGGGGACCTCGGAAAGCGTCTCGCCGAGGGGAAGCTTGTCCAGTATCGCGCAGGCAGTCCTGTCTGAGATGTGGTGCTCCAGCTCGCACGCCTCCCTGTGCAGGTCCTGCTCCTTGACCTCGAGGAACCCGAGGAGCCTCTCCGCTATGCGGTGCTTCCTCAGGATCGATTTCCCGACGCGCCTCCCGGCCGCCGTGAGCATGACAGTCCCGTATTTCCTGTGGGAGACGAAGCCCGCCCGGACGAGGCGCGCTATCTTCTCGCTTGCCGAAGCCTCCCTCACCCGCAGCGAGCCGGCGAGGGTCTTGACGGTCGACGGGATCCCCTCCTCCTCGAGGCGGTAGAGGACCTCCAGGTACTCCTCCGTCTCGTGCGGAGCGTGGTCGCCGTGCGTCTGGTCAGGGCCCATCCTGACCTGAGTTAGGCCACCCTAAGACTTATAAGCCTTCCTCACGGCTTTCCGCGGCGTGGCGAAGGGAGGGAGGAAGGGCGGGCGCCGCGGTCCGTTCAGGGTCATACTTGCGGGCAACCCCAATTCCGGGAAGAGCACCGTCTTCAACGCGCTCACGGGCTCGCGCCAGCACACGGGGAACTGGCCGGGGAAGACCGTCGAGAGGAAAGAGGGCCCGTTCGCCCGCGACGGGAAGGAGTTCTCCCTCGTCGACCTCCCGGGGGCGTATTCCCTGGTCCCCTATTCGCCCGAGGAGGAGGTCTCGTCCCAGGTCCTCCTTTCCGGCAAGTATGACGTGATAGTCTACGTCCTTGACGCGACAAACCTCGAGCGCAGCCTCTATTTCCTGACGCAGATCCTGGACCTCGGGAAGCCCGTCGTCCTGGACCTCAACATGGCGGACGAACTGGAGAGGAGCGGGATGGAGATAGAGGAGGCGGCCCTCTCGGCGCGCCTCGGGATAACGTGCGTTAGGACGAGCGCCCTGCAGGGCGTCGGCTTCGGGAGGCTGGAGGATGCCATAGCGGGCGCCGCCTCCCGCACGCGCGCGAGGAAGGTGCCGCCGCACCACACGAAAGACGTGCGGGCGGCGCTCGGAGCCGCGAGGAGGGCGTTGAAGCTCCGTTCCGCGACGGACTGGAAGGTCCTCTCGGAGATAGAGAAAAGCTCGGTCCCCGCCGTCTCCCGCGTGAGGGAGAGGGCCGCGGGGAGCGAGCCCTTCCCGGAGTTCGTCATAAGGAAGAGGTACGAGATAGCGAAGGATGCCGCCGCGGTTTCAGTGAGGAAGGGCGCGAGGAGAATCCCCGCATTCGACCCGAGGAAATCGGCGGACGCCATCCTCACCGACCGGTTCCTCGGCATCCCGGCGTTCCTCCTGATAATGTACCTCGCGTTCATGCTCGTCTTCGGCCTTGGGACGCCGCTGGGCGCCCTGGTTTCGCGCTCTTTCGGGCTCCTTTCGGCGGGGGTCGTCTTGGCGGGAACCGCCGCTGGCGCGCCCGCCTGGCTCCTGTCCCTTGCGGTCGACGGCGTCATAAGGGGGGTGGGGATAGTCGTGTCGTTCCTCCCAAACGTCCTCCTGATGTACCTCGCCCTCGGGCTCCTCGAGGACACGGGCTACCTCTCGCGCGCAGTCTACGTGATGGAGCGGCTCGCCGGACGCCTAGGGATAGGGGCGCGCTCGGTGATACCGATGCTCCTCGGGTTCGGATGCAACGTACCCGCGATAATGGCGACGAGGACAATAGAATCCGCGCGGGAGAGGAGGATAGCGATAGCGATAACCCCGTTCATGTCTTGTACCGCGCGCCTGCCCATCTACGTCGTCTTCTCGTCCGTCTTCTTCCCCGGCAGGGAGGGCATCGTCATCTTCGTCCTCTACCTGCTCGGGATAGCCGTCGGGCTTGCGACGGCAAGGTTCCTGAACTCCGGTGCGGGAGGGAAGAAGCCCGGGCCCCTCGTGATAGAGCTCCCCCCTTACAGAATGCCGAAGGCCGGCGACGTCCTGCGCTCAATGTGGTGGAGGGGCAGATCGTTCCTCAGGAAGGCGTACCGCACAATCCTTGCGGCGAGCGTCCTGATATGGCTCCTGGGATCTCTCCCCTGGGGCGTGCCCTTCGGGTCCGAGGGGAGCCTCGTCGGCGTCCTGGGGAAGGCAGTCGCCCCGTTCCTTTCGCTCGCCGGATTCGGGAGCTGGAAGGCCGGGGTCGCGTTGACGTTCGGAATAGTGGCAAAGGAAGTCGTCGTGAGCACCTTGGGGCAGCTCTATCCGGGCGAGGCGCTCGCGGCGGGGGTCGCGCGCGACTTTTCCCCCCTTTCGGCCGGCGCGTTCATGATAATGTCCCTCCTCTACATCCCGTGCGCCGCGACCGTCTCCGTCATAAGGAGCGAGAGCGGGAGCTGGAAGGCTGCCGCCATGATTTTCGCTTACACCCTCGCGGTCGGATGGCTCTCGGCGGTCGCATTCTACCAGGCGGGGCTTCTGCTCGGGTTCAGATGATCACTTCTTGGCCGCGGAAAAAACCCGCTCGAGCTTGGGTATGATGTCCTTCTTCTTGGAAAGGACTCCCGGAAAATAGATGCTCCCGCCGTTCTCCAGCTTCTTGCCGAAGGCGGCCTCAACTATCCCGGGAGAATCGGAAACGACGAAGAGCCTGCTCGCCCGCGCCGCTATGTTCGCGGCCATCAGGGCGGCGGTGTGGTGCCCCCCTTCCGCCTTGAGCTTCCCGAGGATGGGGACTATCTCGCCGGCCTTGGCTTGCGCCCGGGCGTCGTCGGTCACCTCTATCTCGCTGATGCCCAGGGTCCCGGAGCCCATCGGGAAGACCTTGAAGTCGGATGAGACCGCCTTGGCGAGGTCGCGCTCGGCAAAGTCGGCCTTGGCCTTCTTGAGCTCGAGGCCGAGCGCCTCGATGTCCTTGACTCCCGCTATTCTGACCAGCTCCTCGGCGATCTCCCTGTCCTCCTGCGTCGTAGTCGGAGAGCGGAAGATCGCCGTGTCGGAGAGTATCGCGCAGAGGAGGAGGCCCGCCTGCTGCTTGGTCACGCTCCTGCCCTGCTCGACGAACTTCTTGTAGATTATGGACGCCGTGGCTCCGAGGGGCTCGGCGCGGATGAGGATCGGCTCGGCGGTCCTGAGCCCGAACTTGTGGTGGTCCACTATCCCTGCAATCACCGCCTTCTCGATCCCCTCGGCGGACTGCACCGCCTCGTTGTGGTCGACGAGATAGACGCGCTTGCCTTCCGCGGAGCCCGAGAGCAGGATGGGCGCCGCGGCCCCGAACTTCCTCAGGGCGAGCTCAGTCTCCGGATCCATCTCGCCGAGCCTCGCAGGAGTGCCCTTGACGAGGTCGGCGAGGACTATGGCCGAACAGATCGTGTCGGTGTCCGGGCTCCTGTGCCCGAAGACAAGAAGCGCCCCGGATCCTCCGCCGCCTTCCCCGTCCATTCCGGGCGCGTCTTCTTCCGACGCTTCCTCAGTGTATGATGAGCAGGCCGATGAAGACCGGCGCGAACACTAGGGAGATCGTGTTCAGGAGCTTCACGAGCACGTGCAGGGACGGTCCCGCGGTGTCCTTGAACGGGTCGCCGACCGTGTCGCCCGCGACGGCCGCGGCGTGCGCGGGGCTCCCCTTGCCGCCGTACTGGCCGCTCTCGATGTACTTCTTCGCGTTGTCCCAGGCGGCTCCGCCCGTGTTCATCATCAGGGCCATCGCTATCCCGCTCATGGTCGCGCCTATGAGGAGGCCGCCGACCGCCCCGGTCCCGAGCAGCACGCCGACGACGAGCGGAGTGAGGACGACGAGGAGGCCCGGAACGACCATCTCGCGCAGGGCCGCCTTGGTGCTGATGTCCACGCACTTTGCGTAGTCGGGCTTGGCCTTGCCGGCCATGAGGCCCTTGATCTCCTTGAACTGGCGCCTGACCTCGTTCACCATCTCGAACGCCGCGGTCCCGACCGCCCTTATCGCGAAGGAGCAAAACAGGTAGGGCAGCGCGACGCCTACGAAGGCGCCGACGAAGATGCTGGGCAGGGCGAGGTCAACGACCTTCAGGTGCGTCGTCTCAAGGTACGCGGCGAACAGGAGGAACGCGGAGAGCGCCGCGGAGCCCATGGCGTACCCCTTCGTGAGCGACTTGGTCGTGTTCCCGAGGGAGTCCAGGGGGTCCAGTATCTCGTCCCTGACCTTCGGGCTCATCCCGGCCATCTCGCCGATGCCTCCGGCGTTGTCCGAGATCGGGCCGTAGCCGTCCATGGCGAGGATGAACACCGCGCTCGAAAGCATGCCGACGGTCGCGACGGCCGTGCCGTAGATGCCGCCGGAGAAGCCGGCGCCGTTGGCGCTCCCCAGGGCGTAGGAGCCCAGGATCGCCGCGCACATCACGAGGATCGGGGCGCTAGTGGATTCCAGGCCGATCGAGATGCCGCGCAGGAAGTTGGTCGCGGCCCCCGTCTGGGAGGCCCTCGCTATCTCCTGCACAGGCCCGAAGTTCTTCGCCGTGTAGTATTCGGTTATGTACCTTATCGCGATGCTCGTCGCTATCCCGATGAGGGATGCGTAGTAGAGGTTCATGTTCCCGTTGAGGAAGTACTTGACGAGGAAGAAGAGCCCGACGGCCGATATCGCCGACGTGACGTAGAGACCGGTGTCCATCGCCTTGAGCGGGTTGTCCTTGTTGGACTTGACCTTCACGAAGAATATCCCGACGATCGAGGCGAGGATGCCCATCCCGGTCGCGACGAGCGGGAAGAGGACCCCGCCCATCCCGTACACCGGCATCAGGGCGACGCCCAGGATCATCGCGCCGATGTTCTCGGCGGTGCAGGATTCGAAGAGGTCCGCTCCCCTTCCGGCGCAGTCGCCGACGTTGTCGCCGACGTTGTCGGCGATGACCGCCGGGTTCCTCGGGTCGTCCTCGGGGATGTTCTTCTCTATCTTCCCGACGAGGTCCGCCCCGACGTCCGCGGCCTTTGTGTATATCCCGCCGCCCAGTTGGGCGAAGAGCGCGACGAAGCTCGCCCCGAAGGCAAGGCCGATGATGTATTCGGGCTTGCCGAAGATTAGGTAGAGGGCCGAGACGCTGAGGAGGCTCAGCGCGACGACGCACAGGCCCATCACGGCCCCGCCGCGGAAGGAGGCCTGGAGCGCCGCGTTGAGGCCGCCCTTCTCGGCGGCCCGGGCGGTCCTGCCGTTCGCGCGCACCGCGACCCACATGCTGAGGAATCCGGCGAAGCCGGAGAAGAAGGCGCCTATCAGGAAGGAGACGGCGGTCATCACGCCGACGTTCGCGGGCTTTATCAGGAAGGCTATGAGGACGGCGAGGACGACGCTGAGCGCCGTTATCGTCACGTACTGGCGCTTCAGGAACGCCATCGCGCCCTGGCGGATGGCGCCGGAGATCTCCTTCATCTTGGCGGAACCCTCGTCCAGGGAGAGGATGTTCTTCGCAAAATACGCGGCAAATCCGAGTCCGACAAGGGCCGCCCCCGCGGCTAGCGCCACTGACATTCGGGACACCCCCGGCCGGACCTTTAAAAAGATTTGTGAGGCTTGCCGAGGCTTGCCGAGGCCCGGCGCGCGGAACGGGGGCCCGAAAGAAAGGGATAAAAGAAGCCGCCGTCTCGCGCGGGGAGAATGGCTGCTTCAACCAGCCCGGAACAGCCCGGGAAATACCTCAGGCAGGACGGCCTCCTGCGGCAGGACAAGGTCTCGCGGTCCGAGGTCATAATCGTCGGCGTGGGGGGCCTCGGGACCGCCGCAGCGGCGTATCTCGCCCTCGCGGGTGTGAGGAAGATAACGCTCGTGGACAGGGACATCGTCGAGTTCCACAACCTCAACCGCCAGCTCCTCTTCACGGAGAAGGATGTGAACAGGCCCAAGGCCGAGGCGGCCGCGGAGGCTCTGCGGCGGATGAACCCGGACGTGGAAGCCGTCGCCATCGTCGAGGATGCGGAAGCCCTCGGCGACCAGATAGGCACCGATTGCATCCTGGACTGCACGGACAACATCAAGACGAAACTCCTCCTGAACAGGATAGCGGTCGGGAAGGAGATACCCCTTGTCGTCGGCGCCGCGGTCGGCTGGCAGGGCTCGGTCGCGACGATCATCCCGGGCGAATACTGCCTTTCCTGCTTCCTCGGGAAGAAGATGACGGACGATGAGCCCGATCCCCTTTCGTGCGAGGGCGTGGGAATCGTCGGCCCAGTCGCGGGGGCGCTGGGCTGCATCCAGGCGGCGGAGGCCCTGAAGATCGTCTCCGGCCAGGTCTTCCGCCAGCTCGCGACGACGATCGCCGAGGGCAAGACCGTCGTGGACGGGGTCACTTACTACGATTTCCTCGAGGGCAAGAGCTGGTTCGTCAAGGTGAAGAAGGAGCCGGACTGCCCCGTCTGCGGAACGAAGAACCCCGCCGGGAAGGGGAAGAAGTGAGGTGAGCCGGCCTTGAGAATCGTCGTTCTCTTTTCAGGGGGCCGAACGGCGGTGAGGTCTGCGTCGGCATGAGGGTCATCGTGCTGTTCAGCGGAGGCAAGGATTCGACGTATGCTGCATGGTGGGCGGTCCAGCAGGGCTGGTCCGTCGTCTCGCTCCTCACCGCGCTTCCTGCCGAGGACAGCATGATGTTCCATCATCCGAACGCGAAATGGACGAGGCTCTCCGCCGAGGCGATGGGGTTGCCCCACCAGTTCTTCGATGTCGGCGGGAAGGAAGAGCTGGAAAGCATGAAGGAAGCGCTCGCCTCCTTCAAGGGCAGGGTGGACGCGGTCGTCGCCGGGGCGCTCGCTAGCGACTACCAGAAGACTAGGATAGACAGGATCTGCCACGAGCTCGGCTTCAAGTCCTTCGCGCCGCTCTGGCACAAGGACCAGGAGAATCTCCTGCGCGAGATGGTCCGCGAGGGGTTCAGGATAACGGTCGTCGGCTGCTTCGCCGAAGGGCTCGGTGAGAAGTGGCTCGGTCGCGAGATCGATTCGCGGGCGGTGGACGACCTCTCCACCCTCAACAAGAAGTTCGGGGTGTCGCCCGCCGGGGAGGGGGGCGAGTGGGAGTCGTTCGTCACCGACTCGCCGGCGCACAAAAGCAAGGTGCGCATCGTCTGGGCGGAGAGGAAGTGGGACAGGAACTCCGGAATCTACAACATACGGCAGGCAGAACTCTCCCCGAAAGGCTCAATCCTCTAACCCGCTCACGAGCTCGTCGCTCGCCTTCTGCGCCTTGGCAAACTCCTTCTCGGTGTCGAAGGCGACGACCCTTCCGTCGCGCTTGAGCGCCCTGCCCGCGACGAAGACGTCCGTGACGACGTCCCCCGTCGCCGAATAGATGATGTGGGAGACGACGTTCGTCACCGGCTGGAACCGGATCGAGGTGAGGTCTAGCAGTATGAAATCGGCGGACTTGCCCTCCTCGATGGAGCCTATCTCGCTTTCGAGGCCGAGGAGCCTTGCGCCGCCGAGCGTGGCGAAGTCGAGCGCCTGCTGGGCAGGGAGGACGGACGCGTCCCATCTGTGGAACTTCTGTATCAGGGCCGCCGTCTTCATCGTCCCGAACATGTCCAGGGTGTTGTTCGAGACGCTGCCGTCGGTCCCTAGGGAGATGTTGGCGCCGTAGAGGAAGAGCTCCAGGATCGGCGTGACGCCGCCCGCGGCGAGCTTCATGTTGCTCACCGGGCAGTGCGAGACGGAGGCGCCCCTGGATGCTATCGTCTTCGCCTCGCTCTTCGATATCCAGCCGCAGTGGGCGAGGCTCGTGGATTTGTCCAAGATCCCCAGCCTATCGGCGAGTTCCACCGGCCTGCAGGCCCTGCGGGAGATCTCGCATTCGGCGACCTCCGTCCTCGTCTCGCTGAGGTGTATCTGGAAGAGCGAGCCGTGCTTGCGCGCCAAGTCCTTCGACGCGACGATCGTCTCGTCCGAGCAGCTGTATATCGAGTGCGGGCAGACGGCGGCCTGCACTATCTCGCCCGGCCTGTTCTTCTTGAGGAACTTTTCCGCGAGCGCGAGCTTGGGCGCCGGCCCGTCCTTGCCGTCGTAGACGTTCTGCCCGACGTAGAGGCGCAGGCCCGAGCGCTTCGACGCGTCGTAGAACAGGTCAATGTCGTTGTAGAAGTCGAATGCAGCCGTCGTCCCGGTGTGGATGAGCTCGATGTGGGAGAGGACCGTCCCCGCCTCGAAATGGGCGCGCTTCATCCTGCCCTCGAGGGGCCACACCCTCTTCTTAAGCCACTCCTGCAGGACCATGTCGTCCCCGACGCCGCGGAAGACCGTCATGGGGAGGTGCGTGTGGGTGTTGACGAAGCCGGGCAGCAGGAGCTTCTTCTTGCCGTCGACCTTCCTCTTCGCCGTCAGGTACTTGCCGATCTTGGAGATCCGGCCGCCGGAAACGAGGACGTCGACGTTGCGTAGGATCCGCCTTTCGGCGTCCTGGGTGACGACGAAGCTAGCGCCCTTGATTACGAATGTTTCCGGTTCGGCCTTCTTTGCCAAGTCCTGCGCGTCAGCTCCTCTTTTCCTACGTCCCCTTGCCGTAGCTTGACAGGTATTTCATCTGCTCGGCGGTGAGCTTGTCTATCGCTATCTCCATCGATTCCAGCTTCAGGCGCGCGACGAGGGCGTCCTGCTCCCATCCGACCTCATAGACTCCCGGATCAAGCTTCTCCTTCTTCCCCGCCCTCCCGGCGAGGGAGAGGATGGAGAGCAGCTGGTTAGCGAAGGACATGTCCATCACTTCCGACGGATGCCCCTCGGCGGAGGCGAGGTTCACCAGGCGCCCTTCAGCGAGGACGAATACCTTCCTCCCGCTCCTGAAGGTGTATTCGACGTTGTTCGGGCGCACTTCCCGCTTCTTGGATGAGATCTTCTCGATGGACGCGACGTCCACCTCCACGTTAAAGTGGCCGCTGTTGCACAAGATCGCCCCGTCCTTCATAAGGGCTGCGTGCTCGGCTGTTATCACCTTGGTGCAGCCGGTCGCGGTTATGAATATGTCCCCGACCTTCGCCGCCTCCTTCATCGGCATGACCTGGAAGCCTTCCATCCTCGCGGTGAGCGCGGGGAGGGGGTCCACCTCCGTGACAACCACGTTCCCGCCCAGGCCCCTCGCGCGCGCGGCTATCCCGCTCCCGACATGGCCGTATCCCGCGACGACGATGGTCTTCCCCGCGAACATTATGTTGGTCGAGCGCAGTATCCCGTCCATCGTCGACTGGCCCGTCCCCCAGATGTTGTCGAAATCGGCCTTCGTTTTCGCTTCCGCAACCGACATCATCGGGTACTTGAGAAGGCCCGCCCTCTCCATCGCCTTGAGGCGAACTATCCCCGTAGTCGTCTCCTCGCACCCGCCGATGACGCTCGCCATGTGCTCCTGGCGCTTCTCGTGCAGGTAGAAGACGAGGTCGGCGCCGTCGTCGACCGTTATGTTGGGCTTGAGGTCTATCACCCTGTCGATGCACCAGTAGTATTCCTCCTTGCTGACGCCGCGCCAGGCGTAGACGGAGATTCCGCCCGCGGCGAGGGCCGCGGCGATGTCGTCCTGCGTCGAAAGCGGGTTGCAGCCGGACCAGGCGACCTTCGCGCCCAGGTCCCGGAGCGTCTCGACGAGCACCGCCGTCTCCTTGGTGACGTGCAGGCAGCCGCCTATGCGAAGGTTCTTGAGGGGCTTCTTTTGCTTGTATTTCGCCCGCAGGCTCATGAGGACCGGCATGTGCCTCTCGGCCCACTCGATCTTCAGGCGGCCTTCCTTGGCGAGGGCGATGTCCTTGACCTTGTAGTTCGCTGTCTCGTTCTCCGTTCCCATTCTTTCCTTGTCACCTGTCGGTTCGTTTCTTCTAGCATTCCGGGACGGCGCCTTCTTCGCGCCCGCGTCCTTCTTGCGTCCCCGCCGGCGGCTCCGCTTGTAGGGGTCCACTGCGCCCGTCCCTCGCGAGGACCGAGAGCATGCTGCTGAGGATCCCGCGCACGAAATCCTTCTTGCGCCTGAAGGAGGGGATTATGAAGTCGGGATAGTCGAAATCCGAGAAAGCCTCGGAAATGCGCCTCACCGCCGCTAGGTAGAACGATGCGGCGGCTCCGTCGCCGCGGATCCTGGCTTCAAGGAAGGCACGGTTGAGCTCGCCCGCCGCGTCGGCGAGGCCCAGGATGTAGGCTTCGACGGGCACGTCCAGGTCCGGGAACTCCGGCTCGCGCGCGAGGGCGGAGACGAGGAAGCGCGCTTCGGCGTATTCCTGGAAGGCCAGGGCCAGCTGGAAATTGGCGTAGTAGAGCGTGGGATCTGAAGAAATCGCGGATTTCAGGCGCGCTATCCCCTCGGTTGAGGCTGAAAGGAGCGCCATGGCCTCGTCCCGCTTGCCGGAATGCAGGAGCGCCATCGCCCTGTCAGCCGCTATCTTGGCGTTCCTCGCCCCGGCGGAAAGCGCGTCCGAGGACGCGAGGCGCCCGTCGAGGGCCTCCTTGGCCGAGGAGAGGGTCTTCTTCATCGGCTGTCACTTCCGGCAGGGGTTTTAAAAACGTTCCATATGGAGGGGGACGGCCGATGCAGGATGGAAGGCTAGTCGGGGGCATTGACGAGGCGGGCAAGGGCCCGGTGATTGGGCCCATGGTTGTCTGCCTTTTCGAGGCCGAGGAGGGGCGCCTCGGGGACCTGAAGGCGGCGGGAGCCGCCGATTCCAAGACCCTGACCGAAAGGAGAAGGGAGGAGATACTGGAGAAGCTCAAGGGCGTCGGGAGCTGGAAACTAGTCATAATCTCGGCCGCGGAGCTGGACGCCCGCGGGATGTCCCTCAACAAGTTCGAGATAGGGAAGATGGCGGCCCTCCTTTCCGGCTCGCGGGCGTCCAAGGTCTACATCGACTCGATAGAGGCGAACGGCGAGAGGCTCGGGGAGAAGGTTCGCTCAGCCCTCCCCCTGGAGAGGCAGGGCATCGAGATAATCGCGCGCCCCAAGGCAGACCGGGACTATCCGATCGTCGGCGCGGCGAGCATCGCGGCGAAGGTGACGCGCGAGATGGAGATAGCGAAGCTCAAGGAGGACTGGGGGGATTTCGGCTCGGGCTATCCGTCGGACCCCAGGACCCGCGCGTTCCTCAAGGCCTTCCTCGCCAAGGGGACGTTCCTCCCAGCCATCGTGAGGAAGAGCTGGTCGACGGTGGATTCGCTCATCGCGGAAGCGAGGCAGCGGAGGCTCGGCTGAACTGGAAGATCATGCGTACGCAAAGGAACATAGGGAGAAAGGTGAAATGAGACATGCTTGAGAAGGAGAACGCGATAATCGATGCAGAGCTTGCGGACTACCCGACGGCGAAGAGGTTCGTCGCGGCGCTGAGGAAGAACCAGACGATCCTCTGCTACCAGAACCAGGCGAACGTGATGGCGGTCAAGCGCCTGGGATACAACGACCACGGTCCGGTCCATTCGGTGATAGTGGGGGCGAACGCTCTCACGGTCCTCAAGATCTTCGAGAGGAGGAAGATAGAGTTCACGGCGATACGCGACAACCCGGGCCTCACCGCCGACGACGTGAGGGTGATAGTCTTCGCCGCCGCCTACCTTCACGACCTGGGGAACTGCATTCACAGGGCGGGCCACGAGGTGATGTCGGTCGTGATAACCAAGCCGATACTCGAGAGCCTCCTTATGCCGTTCTATCCGGAAGAGCAGAAGAGGGTGGCGGTCCTGTGCGACATACTGCACGCGGTCCTCTCCCACGACGAGGGCAGGACGTCGATAACGACGGAAGCCGCGATAATCAAGATCGCCGACGGGACGGACTGCACGGAGGGGCGCAGCAGGATACCCTACAAGCTCGGCGACTTCGGGATACACACGATGTCGGCGCGCTCGATATCGGACGTGAGGATCCTTGAGGGGAAGAGCGCGCCCCTGAGGATAGAGGTCATAATGAAGGACCCCAGCGGCATCTTCCAAATAGAGAACGTGATGATGGAGAAGATAAAGTCCAGCGGTATGGCCGACAAGGTGGAAGTCATCGCGAAGCTCGCGAGCGAGCCGGACAAGGAGATGAAGTTCTAGTAAAGTGGGCGCGAGGAAAAGGACGCTCCTCTGGGCCGCCCTCGCTGCCAGGCTCCTGCTCCTCGCCCTCGCCGCCGCCCTCCTCGCCAAGCCCTGCGACAGGATGACTTCGGAAAGGGGCGGGGTACAGGATGACTGCCTCTGCTCCAGGACGGAAGTCGTGCTCCAGGACAGCCTGGCGGTGGACGGGGACCGCTCAACGCTCTGCCTCGGGATTGTGAAGGCGCATTCGTGCTACAAGTGGGACCTTTCGAGCGGGGAGAGGCTCCCTGCCCGGCGTGAGGAAGCATACAAAAGCTTTTTTATGGGGTCCTGATAGCGGGAAGCAGCATATGGCGAGGAAAGCGTCCCGGAAGGCCGTCGCGCGCAGGAAGGCTGCGGACCCGCCCGCGCAGGCGGGAGGGGCCGAGCCCAAGGTCCTCGTCATAAGGAAGCCCTCGACGGAGCTCCCGGTCAACCCCGCCGCCGAGAAGGACGTGCCGTTCGGCCTCGTGATACTTGCGGGCGTCTTCATCTGGGTCCTGATATTCGGCGGGATCTTCTCCTACGCCGCATTCTCCCCGTGCAGCTTCGTCACGGTCGTGATAGGCGACAGGAAGACGCTGGACAACCTCGCAGACAAGCTCTCGCTCAATTTCATGAACGAGACGGACTGCAGGACGTTCCTGCGCCTCACGGTCCTCGGAACGAGCAGCAGCGGCAACTTCGTCGGCGGGAGCCCTGGCGGGAATCCCGGCGGGCGCTGAGACCAGACCGGACCGGCCCAATCCGTTTTCCCTTCGCAAGGCTGAGCGGGATTCTCCGGGCGAAGATGGCCTTCCTTACGTCTTGAGGAGCTTTCGGTCCATCACGACCCAGTAGTCTATCGTGTTCCCCTGGGTCGCCTTGCGCCTCACGTCCTCGTCGGGCGGAAGCGGCATGTCGAAGGTCTCGAAGGACTCGAGGTCCATCAGCTGGATCGAATCGCCCGTGACGGCGAGGACCTGGCCCTGCCTCTTGTCTATGATCGGTATCTCGCACTTGGAATGCGTCGGCGAGACGATGGAATGGCGCGAGTTGTCGAACATTGAGAACCCCTCAATTCTGGCCTTCGCGTGGCCGTGCTTGCCCGGCGCCGAGATGTCAACGCTCACGATCTTGCAGGGATGGTCGTCGAGGATCAGGAAACTCCCCTTCTTTATCTCCCTAATTTCGCCTTGCCGCTTCATCTGAAGGTATCGGAAAAGGGCTTTTTTTGTGGCTATAAAAAGCTTTGCTAGGAAGAAAACTAGAAAAAGGGCGTCCGGAAGCCCGCAAACGCGATGATTCCAAAACGCCCGGCGCTCGCTCTCCTTCTCGCCCTCTCGCTTGCCCTCGCGCCCGCCCTCGCCAAGCAGGTCGTGGAGGCACAGGGCATGAGCATGGCCCTCGTCGTCCAGCCGAGGGAGAGCCCGCTCCCGGACAAAATATCGATACTTGCCGCGCGCATCTCTTTTGCGAACAGGAGCCCGGTCACGCACATCGACGCGTACGTTAACGTGACGGGACCGGACGGGAGGCTCCTCGCGACCGAGCTCTACGGGCATTCGCACGGGAGCGAGTTCTCGCGGGCTACAGGTTCGGCGGGCCCGGAGAATATATGGTCTCGGTGAGGTTCCTCCCCTCCGACCATTACGAGGGAACCCCCTTCACGCCCGTCGCGGGCTCCTTCAGGGCCAGGGTTTCGCGGGATCTCTCGGGCGTCGCGGTCGCCGGGGCGCTCGTCCTTGCGGTAGCGCTCCTCGGCGCGGGCGTCTTCCTCGCGGTGCAAAGGGCGCGCAGGGCGCAAGAGGAGCGCGGGGGCAAGCCGGCCAGATACGGCCCCTGGAAGCGGAACAACGCTTAAATATCGGGCCGCAGGCCAGTATCGCGAGATGCGAGGCCAAGTCTCACCCCGACCGGGCGCCAACTACTACAACCAGGTCTACCAGCAGGTCGAGAAGAAGGACGTGCCCCTCGCGGTCGTGATAATCGCGGGCGTCTTCATCTGGGTCCTCATTTTCGGCTCCGTCCTCGCGTACGCGGTGCTCTTGCCTTGCGGCTTCACGCAGGCGATCGTCGGGAGGGACACCTTCGAGAAGTTCAAGAACCCGGAGGCGAGAAACCCCCCGTGCAGCCCGTCCAAGGATCCGGCGTGCGTCTCCTGGAAGCTGGACAACGCGCACGACTGCGGATGCTTCCTGCGCTTCACCGTCATAGGAAGGACCTGCGCCGACTACGGAGCCACGTGATTCTCCCTTGGGCGCCTCCTCGGAAAGCAAGCCTGCCGGCCCGGCCCTCCTGATCCTGGACTCGCCCGCGTTCCTCCAGCTCCACCGCCTGCCGCCGCTGGAGAGGGAGCTTCTCACAACCCCGCAGGTCGTCTCCGAAGCAGTCTCCGCCGAGGCGAGGATCAGGGTCGCGCAGGCCGCGTGGGCCGGGGGGAAGGTAAGGATCGCAGCCCCCGGGAAGGTGGGCCTTGCGCGGGCGGGGCGCGCGGCCGCAAGGATCGGCGAGACGAAGCTGAGCGCCGCGGACATGAGCGTGCTCGCCCTCGCCCTCGAGACGGGCGCGAGGGTCGCGACGGACGACTACGCGCTCCAGAACGCGTGCAGGGCTGCGGGCGTAGGGTTTGTCCCGCTCGCCCAGAAAGGCATAGCGTCGGAGAGGAAATATTCCTTCGCCTGCATCGGGTGCGGGAAAGCCTTCCCTCCCGGAAAAGCGGTCTGCGACGAGTGCGGAAACCCGGTGGAACGGCGGATCCTGCGCGGCAAAGTGGGCCCTTCGGGCGGGCCCTGAGGGGCCGATAGCGCGTTTTTCCGAGGAGTTAGGGATAAATACAAGTGCGGACGAGTATCAGGAAGCTCGTTTCTTTCGGTTCTAGTCCTATTCCTCGAGAAATTTCCCCTGTCAATCGCATCGCGAGCGCGCGTCCTTGTCTATCGGCGGGTATGGTGAACCAGGAATATGTCATCAGGAGTGCTAGGGAAGAACGATTTGGAAGAGACAGCCAGGAAGAAGGAGGAGGTCCTCCTCCTCTGGAGGGATCTTTCGATGGAACTCGTCCTCCTGGACGTCGCGTCGGTGTGCGAGAAGATGGAGTCGCTGAGCTGAAGGGATCCCTCGGCAGAAAGATTCGCACGCCCCCTTCCGCCTCCCCCGCGGAGGGGGGCTCCTGGCCTTTCCTTTCGGAGGGGGATGCGCTCTCGCTCGCTCGCTCCGCTCGCTCGCTCGCCCTCCCTTTTTCCTCGGGTTTCCCAAAAAGAACATGATGCATCAGTGTGCCGGCGGATGATGCCCGCGGCTGCTGATACTGAACTACCCATCCCTAAAGGGATGGGGGTCAAATAGGTAGTTCATGTGAGGCGCCTATCATCCCGCCCGTGAACGGGTGGGGGTTCTCGGCGCCGCAACTAATCCGTGCCTGCGGTAGCGGTCGTCGTCTTGCCTTCTCGCGCGCGCCTTCTTATCCTCTGGTCAGTACCCGCTCGCCCCGCCGAGGAGCTCGCAGAGCACGTGCGCCCCGCACAAGCCCGTGTCGTATATGGCTTCCGCCGCCGATGCGGGGTTCCTAGATCTGCACGCCCAGCACGTGTCCTGGCGCCTTCCCCAGCCGCTCGCCGGGACCGCGTTCTTCACCAGGCGCAGGGCGAGCGCCTCCTCCTCGGGGCTAAGGCCATCGGATGAGCTTTTCATAAGGAGCTGCTTCAATTCCGACAGCTCCGCCTCCGTCCTTGCACCCTCGCGCTGAAGGTTCTCGGCCGCAGGGGCGCCGGATAGCGCCGCCTGGGCCGCCGTTTCGTGTCCGTCCTCCTCTTCTTTCCTGCCGTTGTCCCTTCCTGCAGTATGCACCTGTCCAGTGCCTCCTCTCCCCCGCTCCCGTGGATTCCCTAGGCAGCATAAGACGGGCTTCAGTTAAACCCTTTTCTTATCATTGGGAGGGGGTTACGTGACATGGCCACAGACTGATGAAACCTTTTGCGCAATTCATAAGGAACGTTTCCGTACGACGGGCAAGTCAGGCCGGGAAGATGTAGATGTCGGCCGAATGGATTATCCTCACGTCGAAGTCGCCGGCTTGCTTGGCTCGCGGCTCCGGGGAAGGACGCGTTGAGCCGGTAGGTGTAGGAAAACGGGAAGCCGGGGACGAGTTCCGTCGGGAGGTCGGGGAGGACAAAGGAGCTGGATGCGTCGGTGTAGACGTACCTGTCGATGCGGAACCGCTCGGGCGAGGAGGATGCGAGCTTCCATGCGAGGACGGGCGCGCCCTGGCCGACGGGCGATTCGTTGTTCCCCCAGAGGAGGCGGCCCGAGAACGAGTATCTGGCGGGCGGGGTGTTCGGGCCCGCGGTTGCGCGCGTCCCGCCCCCAACAGGGATTGCGTACGGACATTGGGGCTTATTAGCGTTCCTGGCGTCCGAAAAGATGAAATTTCTTGCGCTATTGTTGTCGGGAAACCGGGAAGGGACCGGTAGAGGAACCTTTGGGAGGCTGCTTGCGAAGGCGCGGCGCAAGCCCGTCCGAAAGCCGTCGGCAACCTGTTGGGAAGCTTTTTAAACCACCCTGCAGAGCATCCCCCAGAGGTCCGTCCTAATCGCGGGGCCGGGACGGAGCCTGGCGGAAATTTGGCTCTGGGAAAGGAATGAGATAAGCAAAATGGCACGAATCTATTCCCACAAGAAGGGGAAGAGCGGAAGCACGCGGCCCGTGAGGATGAGTTCGCCCTCCTGGATGCGCTACACGCCCGAGGAGGTCGTGAAGATCGTCCTTCGGCTCGCCAAGGAAGGCAACCAGTCGTCGGAAATAGGGATGCTCCTGAGGGACCAGTGGGGGATACCCAGCGTCAAGCTCGTGACCCAGAAGACGGTCGGGCAGATCCTGAGGGAAGGGAAGCTTGCCAGCGACTACCCGGAGGACCTCCTCAACCTCATGACCAAGGCTGTCAAGATAAGGAAGCACCTCGTCTCGGCCAAGGTCGATCTGCACTCGAAGCGCGGCCTGCAGAACACGGAGATGAAGATCCTGCGCCTCGCCAAATACTACAAGAGGACGAAGAAGCTGCCGGCTACGTGGGAGTACGATCCCGAGCAGGCCGCGATAATCGTCTCAGGGAGGCAGTAGAAAATGGCAACGAAAGGGACAGCGCAGGACCGCTGGAAGAGGAAGAGCTGGTACAGCGTCGTCGCTCCGGACCTCTTCCACAACGTGGACATCGGCAAGATCATCGCGACGGAGCCCAAGACCGTCCCGGGCAAGAGGATAGACACGACTGTCTACGACGTGACCGACGACCCCAAGAAGGCGCACATGAAGCTCCTCTTGGAGATAACCCACCTCGAGGGCGCCAAGGCCCACACCAAGATCAGGGAGTTCGAGCTCGTGCGCGCGTACGTGAGGAGCCTCGTCCGGCGCCGCATAACCAAGATCGAGGCGGTGATATCAGTGGAGGGCCGCGACGGCATCCGCCTGAGGATAAAGCCCCTCATCATAACGGCGAGCAAGTGCCGCTCGAGCCAGAAGGGCAAGATCCGGCGCGCGATGATGCGCCTCATCTTCGAGCTAGCCAAGGCGAAGACCTTCGAGGAGTTCCTGACCGACACAATAGACGAGAAGATCCAGAAGGCCGTCCGCGAGGAGGTCAAGAAGATCTACCCGATAAAGAACGTCGACATCAGGCGGATACAGATAATCAACCCGCCTCTCTCCGTAGGGAGGCCCAAGCCCGAGCCGGTGAAGCCCATCGAGGAGCAGATAGAGGAGGCGGAAGCCGCAGGCGACGTCGAGGACGAGGGGGAGGAATCCCCGTCGGCCGGAGAAGGCGCGTCGGAGAAGCCCAAGAAGAAGCCATCCAAGAAGCGCAAGTCCCCCCAGGAAGAGGAGATGGAGGCAGTCAAGGAGGAGGGCGAATCCGAGGAAGGGAACGGCGTGCCCGAAGAGGGGAAAGAGGAAGAGGCAGGCAAGGAAGACATCGAGCCCTCCGGGCCATCCTAGGGCAGGTTTTTTCTTTCTGACAATCGGGGCCCCGAAAGTTCCTAATTTTTCCCGCGGGGGGCTTGGCTCATCCTTCCTTCGCCGCCTTGGCCGACTTTTTCGTCTCTTCCTCTTCCTTCTTGAGCTTCTTCTCAAGGTCCGCCGCCTTTATGCGGACGGCGGCCTCCAGGACGCTGCTCTCGAGTTCGTCCGCGTCCCGGGGAAAATAGAGCGGCTCTGTGAGCGTGTCTATGTTCTCCAGGTCCATGTGGCGCGCCCAGACGAATGTCCCCATCCCGGGGATCCAGAGCCTGCGGAAGTCCTTGATGCGCCTGAGCTCGATGAACTTGACCGCCCGCGAGCAGAGCGAATGCTGCACGACGAAGCTCTTGTTCGTGAGGAAGGCTTTCTCCTTGAGGAAGCCGGCCGTCGCCTCCTTGAGCAGGCCCACGTAGAAGATGAACAGGGCGGCCGCGAGGAAGGCGAGGCCGAAATAGACCGGGAATATGTGGTTCGTCGCGATCCCCGCCGCTATCGGGAGGGATGCGAAGAGGAAGAGAGCGAGCTTGATCAGGTTGTTCCTGCGCCCGCCGTCGATGAAGACGAAATAGGGGAGGATCCCGTCTCCCTGCGGGAACTCGCCGACGACCTTCTCGGCGCCGTTTATGTCAATTATCCCTGTCGGAGGCATCTGGGGTGAGGATGGGGCCTATCGCCTATTATTGCTTATCTGCAAAGGCGGCGGATTATTGCTCCTTTTTGAAGGAGGCCGTCACGGAGACCCCTATCCAGAGGAGGCCGCCGAACATTATCAGGAGGAGCGAGACGACGAGGCCAAGGATCGAGTCAAGCTTGGTAATGTTGGGTATCCCGCCCGCGGCTATCCCGGAGGCGACGACGATCCCACCCAGCAGGGAGATCGCGCCGAACATCCAGTAGAATAGGTTCCTGAAATTCATCGTTTTTGCAACCTTGGAAGGCCTTCCCCGCCAGCCTCTTTTAAGAATTTCTGCCTATTGGACACAATAGCGCTTCCCCCGCGGTCCCGAAGGTTCGTCCCCGCCCGGGAGATCTGCCCGCAATCGCCCCTAAGAGAGGAGGAGCATCCGGGCGCCGTACGCGACGCTCGCTAGGCCCGCGACGGCGGCGACCGCGGCG
>DYHY01000006.1:18099-25202 GCA_020723935.1 Candidatus Micrarchaeum sp. | reverse complement strand
CGCTCTTGAGCCTCGCTATCGGGTAGAAGAAAAGGAGGGAGAACGCGATCATCCCGGCGAACACCCCGGCACCGAATGCGGCGGCGGCGAAGGCTATCCCGCCTATGGTCCTGACGCCCAGGGAGGATGCGAAGAGGATTATGAGCTCGTCGTTGCTAGCGAGGCCCTGCAAGAGTCCCATGCCGAAGGCGTGCGAGTGCGTATGGTGGGCGCCCTCGTGCTCGTGCGAATGGGTGAGCTTGCCGTGGCGGTGGCTGTGGGCATGCGGATTAACGCCGATCCGGAACGCGTCCGCGAGTGCGAGAATCCCCATCGCTATCAGGGCGGCTCCCACGACGCGGTCCAGCTCGCCGAGGAAGGGCAGGAAGAGGGAGTCCTTCATGAGGAAGAGGACGGCCGTTATCGCGGAGGCGGTGAGGGTGTGCCCGAGGGCCCACACGCATCCCGTGAGGAGCGCGGAACCCGAGGAGCCGCTCCTCCTGAGGAAGTTGGAAATCGAGATGACGTGGTCGGGATCCATCGAATGCTTGATCCCGAGGACGACTGCGAGGGGCACTAGCGATATTTCCATGATGGCGGGCGGGTCCGGGCCGACGGCTATAAGATTTGTGCGCGCTCCTGCGGGATTCCTGTGGGTGGAGGCGGGAAAAAGGCAGAGAAAAAAGAAAAATGAAGATAAGGAAGACGGAAAGACAGAGGCCCTTTTACAGGTCCTGGGCCATTATCGTCTTTCGGCCGTTCGCATCAGCGCGCTTGATTGCGGCCGCGAGCAGCTCGCCGATCTTGGCGTCAATCGCATCGTACGTCTCGGCGGACATGCGCAGGTTCTTCTTCCTTACAACTTCTGCAACTGCAGACTTCACTACCATTGCCATTGGCTTGGTTTCACCAATTCGGGTGGCACGAAAACCCCTTTATAACGGTTTCCACAGAAAAATGGCGTTTTAGGCCTTCCAACGGCCTATCTTGGCGGTTATGTTTTCGGGCTTTTTCCCGACGAGGACGTCGTCCTCCATCCTCACGCCGAATTTCTTCGGGAAATAGAGGCCGGGCTCTGTGGTGACGAGCATCCCCGCCTCGAGGCGCCTTGTTTCGCGCAGGGAGAGCGACGGGCCGACGTCGTGGACGACGTAGCCGAGCGAATGGCCGAGGCTGTGCAGCACGTGGCGGCGGTCGAACTCGCTAGCGAGGACGTCGTCGCACACCTTGCTCACGTCCCTGCCCCGCACGCCGGGCATTATCTTCCTGATGGAGAACGCCTGCGCGGCGAGGACGGTCGAATACACCTTTCTGAACATTTCCGCGGGCTTCCTTCCCGTCCAGATCGTGCGCGTGACGTCGGCGCAACAGAGGTTGAAGCGCGCGCCGATGTCAATGAGGAGGGCCTCATCCAGCCTAACCCTGCGGCCGGTCGGCTCGTGGTGCGGCTCGGCGCTCGCCGGGCCAGAGGCGACGATCGACTTGAAGGCTTCCGTCGCGCCGTTCTCCGAAAAGACCTGCGCGATCCTCGCCGCAATCTGCAGCTCGGTCTTCCCGACGACGCCCTCGGAATACACTCTCTCGAGCGCGAGGCCCGTTATCTGCGCGGCGCGCCTATGGTCCCTGACGTCCCCCTTCGAGCGCATGGCGCGCAGCAGCTGCAAGTCCTTGGACGGGACGAGATTCGCTCGCGGAAGAAGGGCGCGCAGGGCGAGGAACTCCGAGTGCGTGAGGAAGTCGCACGAGCCCGTCCCCTTGCGGAAGGCGCGCCTGACGTAGTCGAGGGCGATCGTGCGCCTGCCGGAGAGCTCCTTTGAGAGGGCGGCACGGAACTCCCGGTATTTCGAATAGGCGATCTTTCGGAAGCCCGCGGGGACCGCCGTCTCCTCCATCTTCCCGACGACGACAAGCGGCTTTCCGGAGGCGGGGATTATTATCGCGTGCCTGCCGAGGATCCTCCTGCCGAGCAGGACCTCGGAATTGACGTCGGAGCCCTCCTCGCAGGTGACGAGCCAGTCGTCGATCCTGCCGGCGCGCATGGCGCGCCTGATCCGCGCGAGATCGAGAGGCATGGCCTAGCGCGCGCTCCTTCTCCTTATTATCCTTGACGCTTCCGCTTGCTTGTCGCGGCAGAGGAGGACGACGCGGCTCTCTGGGAACTCGTTGGTGATCCGGTATCCGGCCGCTTCCGCGATTTTGCCGGCGAACGCGGCTATC
The DNA here is from genome assembly GCA_020723935.1 of Candidatus Micrarchaeum sp. Classification (GTDB taxonomy): domain Archaea; phylum SpSt-1190; class SpSt-1190; order DYHY01; family DYHY01; genus DYHY01. The sequence continues at coordinate 23,006 of DYHY01000006.1, read as the reverse complement.
TCCTCGTGCGAGGGCATGTCGGAGTGGGCGAGCCTCCTTGTCGAATAGCCCACGTTGGAATAGCCCTTGGCTTCCACGTACTGCGGCCGCGCCATTTTCACAAGGCGCGCGTAGCTTTCCGGGTCGGTGAAGTTCAGGCCCCTGACGAGCGTGAGGCGGATCACCTTCCTGCAGCGCAAGCTTCGCATCACGCGCAGGGAGGAAAGGATCTTTTTCCAGAGGCCCTTCTCGACGGGGGCGCACGTGCGCTTGTACGCTTTCTCGTCCGGGGCCGGAAGCGTCAGATACAGCTGGGTGGGGAGCGGCTTGAGTCTGCGCAGCACATCCGGCCTCGTCCCGTTGGTGACGACGAACGTCGTGCAGCCCCTGCGCGAGTACGCCGCCACGAGCTCGCCCAGCATCGGATAGAGCGTCGGCTCGCCGGCGAGGCTGATTGCCACCTGGTTTGGCTCCCAGGCCTGCGCGAAGGCATCCTTGGAGGTGCGCGGGTCGCCCTTGAAGCCGATGATGAGCCTCCTCTGCGCGGCGAAGGAGTCCGAGACGATTCTTGCGGGAGAGTCGGCGGCCGCCGGCTTTGCGCGCATCGCGCGCGTGTCGCGCCAGCAGAAGAGACACTTGTGGTTGCAGGAGAAGGCGTCCGGCGTCATCTGCAGGCACCTGTGGCTCGAGATCCCGTAGAACCTCTGCTTGTAGCATCCGCCGCGGCCGGTGATCGCGCGCTTGGCGTAGGAGCAGACCTTCACCGCGCCCTGCCTCTTCGCGCCTATTATGCGGTAGCCGGCTTTCTCGAGGCGGCCCACGGTCTCGAGCGGGATGTCTTGCTGAAGCATCGTAATCAAGTTGGAACGGCCGGTTTAAGAATATGCCGAACGCCTGGCAGCCACGTTTCGCCAGGAGCAGTAGACGGAGTCCAAGGAGCTGCCGGTTTCCACGTTGTCGAGGTTCATCACGGACTCGACCAGCTCGCAGGTGTCGGCGTCGTAGACCTGGGCGTGCATGACGTCGGAGGCAAGCCATTCCGTCGGGGTATCGGGGAGGAAGAGGATGACGAGGGCGAGCTTTCCGCTGTTCTTGTAGAAGTTGATGGGGCTGAAGAAGGGGATCGTGACATTGATCTTTAGAGGCTGGACGAGGGTGACGGGACTGCCGGAGGCTCATTCGCCGCCCGCGGCCGAGGCGAACGAGGAATTCGCGGATATCAGGCTTCCCGCGAGGCGGTCTGGAAAGGAGACTGCAAGAGCCGGAGACACGAGCAGCAAAGGAATCTGGCGGGCCAGCTTCCCAAACTCCATGCCCGTTTTACGGGGGGGCGCCGTTATAACCCCGGGTCAGTTTCGGCTGCGAATCCGCGGTGTGCGGGGCGCCTTTCTGCGGGTTCAGAGCTCTATCCACTGGAGGTCGCTCGCAGCGACCGTGTTCGGGAATATCCTTGCCGCTTCGAGCTTCATCCCCTCGAAGCCGGGCTCGCGTTCCATGCGCCGGCTGAAGTGGCTTATGACAAGGAGCTTGACCTTCGCCTTCTTCGCGATCCTCGCGGCGTCCTCCGTAGTGGAATGCATGTACTCCTTCGCGCGCGCCTGGAGGGCGGCCGCGAAGGTCGCCTCGTGGATGAGGACGTCGGCGCCCTTCGCGAGCTGCGCGACGCTTTCGCAGGGAGCGGTGTCGCCGCTGTAGACGAGCCGGCGGCCGCGCTCGGTGCGGAAGGCCGAGAATTTCTTCCTTGCCAGGAGAGCTGCCTTCGTCCTGGAGAGCGGCTTGTTCCTGAGCTCCCGCGGGATCCTGGATTCGATCAGGTGGTTGCGATCGTTCTCGGCGAAGCAGTAGGCGAGGGCGGGCGTCCCGTGGTCGGCCTTCGCGGCGAGGATTGAGTAAGATCCGCCCGAGAATATCTGCGTCGGCTTGGAAGGCAAGGTCACCTCCTTGAACGAGAGCGGGAAGGACCGCCCGTCGTAGCAGAGGCGCACGAACTGGGCGAGGCGCCTCCCCGTCCCCTTCGGGCAGAATACCTGCACGGGCTCGGTGCGGCCGTTGAGCGCCATCGACGCTAGGAGGCCAGGCAGGCCCAGGAAATGGTCGGGGTGGAAGTGCGTGACGAAGATGCGGCCCATCTTCATCGGGTTTATCCCCGCCTGCTGCAGGCGTATCTGCGCGCCCTCGCCGCAGTCGAAGAGGATGTTCTCGCCCTCGAAGGAGAGGGCGACTGCCGCGTGCCAGCGCGAGACCGAGGGGATGCCGGAGCCCGTCCCGAGGATCGTGACGGTTATTTTCGGCGCCATTGCGGCTAAATCTGCCAGGGCTCCTTCCTAGAGAGGAAGAGGAAGAGCTTCCTCTTGGCCTCGTCCGGGAGCTCGCGGTAGATCCCGCGGAAGGCGTCCTGGCTCTCGACGATGGCAAAGGAGGGGAGGAACGTGCGCCCGATGCCCTGCAGGGCTGGCCGGGCTATGAAGATCCGCCTCTCCTGCTTGGCGAAGAGCTTGTCGTTCTTCTGGAAGACGACGGCCTTGCCGTGCTTGGCGACGAACGCGTCCATGTATTCGCGGCGCACCGTGAGCGGGGGGCCCTCGACGACCTTCATCCTCTCCAGCTCCTTCTTTGCGAGGCGCAGGATCATGACTGTCTCGCGCGAAGCCTCGTTCACGGCAAAGCAGCTCTCCTTGACTAAGAAGTCCTGGGAGGCGAGCGCCTCGCATATCTTCTCCAGGCCGCTCCTCGCCCGGGAGTGGACCGAATCCAGGGGCAGGTCCTCCTCGCGATAGACGAGGACAAGGTCAGTCTTGGGCGCTATCTTGGGCACGCCCTTGGGCGCGCTCCTTGAGAAGAAGAACCTCTTGGAGGGGGATTTCAGGAAGGCTGCCGCGGCGCGCCTGAAAATCGCGAGGCTTTCGGCGGAGACGGCGGAGGCGAGGTTCCTCGTCTCGTCGACGGGATCCTTGAACTCGGACGGGTGCGCGAAGCCCGGGGCGGCCCTGAGCACCGCCTCGAAGGAGCCGTATTTGACGGCGAGGAGCTCGCAGAGGTAGCCCGAGAAGCCCTGGCTCTTGGAATCGGCACCGTATACCCCGATGCCGCGCGTGAACGCCTTGATGAGGCGCGCCTGGTTCTTGTCGCCGAGGTGGCTGTTCACGTATTCCGTGTGCAGGGGCGTGCGGTCGACCGCCGAGCGGATCTCGTCTCGCGCCGCGAAATCGTAGGCCGGGACGAGGTCAAAGACGTAGCCCTTGTACTTGGCGGAAAGGTAGGGGTGGGAGGAATACTTCTTCTCATAGTCGCCGCCCAGGGCTTCCGCCGCGGCCTGGACGTCGCGCATCCCCTCGATTTCGACGGACTTGCCCGACGCGAGGACGAAGAAGATGTCGACGTCGCGTATGCCGGAAAGGAAGGTGTCCTTGGCAAAGGAGCCGCAGACGACGACGTTGGAGTTCCTCGCGGCCTTGCGGCAGAGCTTCAGGGCGTCCTCTACGGTCTTTTGGACCTTTTTTCGTTCGTTCTCAGCCGGAAGGAGCTTCTTCAGGACGGAATGGATTGTCTTCTCGAGCATTTGCGGGCGTGCGCATGCCACCCGAATTTTAATAACTTTTGATATTGTTCCGGAAGGGGAAGATTCGGGCTCCGTTTCGGGCTCCATCGGTGGCCCCGGCCCGAAAAATCCGGCGGCAAGGGGGCTTGCGAAGCCGCGCTTATCGGATGCAAGGAAGCCTAGATCCGGGCTTCGCAGCCCAAAATGTAATAAGGGGCGGGCATCACGCCCCGGGCGACACACGACCATGATGCGCTTGATTGGGAGAAAGCCTCGGGCCTATTTCGGAGAGAAAGAAATGTTCAGATATCCCGGAAAGCTTGTAGTGAGCAGCCTAGAAGACGCCGGCCTCAAACAGGAGGCTTACGAGGCGATGGGGCGCGCGAGGAAAGCCAGCAGGGCCGCCGTGACCGAGACGAAGGACAAGGGACGGTCCGCATGGCATATTCCGTCGACCTGGAATTCCTCCTGACGAGCGCGGGCGAGAGGCTCGCGGACTAACTACGACGAGCGCGTGGCACGCGCGAAGGCCGATCTCCCGCGGAAATCGTGGGCGAGAGGGTGGAGGTTTCCGTAGCGCTCTCTCCCGAGGCGGATCCGACGAGCGTTTTCGTGAAAATCTGCGCGGGATACGACCCGGCGAGGCGCAGGATCCCGTTCATAAGCATGGGCCCCTATTCGGCGGCGATGAGGGATGTCGTCGGGGCGGCGAACCGGGCGGCGGCCTACATCGGCCGCGGCGAGAAACCCAGGGACGTCTGGGCCGACTTCTTCGCGAGCCACCCCCGGGATACGACCCCTACATTCTCGGCGGACCCCACGGCTCGCCCTTCTTCGGCGGAAGGATGTGAACCTGCCGCTCGCGAGGGGGCGGCAGCCCCGTTGATTTCGGCGGGAGCGGCCCTTGGCTTCTGCGCCTCTGAACTACCTGCCCCTAAAGGGGCGGGGGTTGCGGGCAGGTAATTTATGTGAGGCGCGCTTTTCCGGTGCTGCGGCACGGATGCTTTGCGGAGCACTCCCGCTCCTGAAGGAGCGGGGCAGAGCCACAGCGAGGTCCGGCGTCGGCCGTGGGTCCGACCGCGCCGCAACTGAAGGGACGGAAGAGGGATCGGGCCGCTGGAAAAATGAAGCCAGGCATGGCGGACCTCCCGGGCCTTTGGGCGGGGATTGCCCGCCAGTTTCAGCCTTCCCGCCGGCTGCCCGGCGGAATTCCGGAAGGTCCGCTTCCTGGAGTGGGTGAACGAATTCATCTTCCCTTCAGAGGGTTATAAGCGGCCGGAGGCCGCCTTTCCGGTAACCGGAACGGCCCGCGGGCTGTAAATGCCCCCTAGCAGAGGGACGGACAGCGGTCGGCCGGGAAGGATCAGACTAGCCCTTGACGGAAATCCCG
>DYHY01000006.1:10021-18089 GCA_020723935.1 Candidatus Micrarchaeum sp. | reverse complement strand
TATGTCGTACTCGGTCCACTTGAGGAGCGCCTGGCCGCCGGGCACCCTCGGGACGCGGAAGAACCTGCGCTCGCCATCGACCTTGAACTCGACAGTCCCGGCCAGGAGGTGCTCGAGGGTCGCTATCGTGGATTCCGGATGCATGCCGCTCTCTATCGAGAAGAGGGTCGTTGAGCCCGTCTGCTTGAGGCGCGCGCCCATCACCTGGATGAAGCGGAAGACGACCTCGGGGTTGTTGTAGAGGAGGAGCGTCGAGAGAGATTGGAACGAGACGCGCGAGGGCATCGGCGGGCGGCCTATCTCCAGGAGCGCCTTGGAGATGGCGATCGATAGCTCGTTCAAGGACGAGGGCCCGGGGACGAAGATGTCGTCCCTCTTCACGATGTCCTGGTGGGCCTGCAGCGCCCAAGAGTAGCAGTCGACGAATTTCAGGAGACGTGCCTGCGCGAAGCCTGCGAAGTCCAGGCCGAGGGATATGGCGCGCTTCTCTATCTCCAGGGGCGCGTTGTCCGTCGTCACGAAGACAGCTGGGTTGCTCTGGGCCTTCCCGGCGGCGAGGAAGTGGAGCAGGAGCGCCTCCTTCCCGCTCCCGGGCGGGCCGATGACGAGGAAGTTGCTCCGCTCCGCAAAGCCGCCTCCGACGAGTTCGTCGAGCCTCTCTATCCCGGTTTTCATCATCCAATCATTCCTTCGCCCTTGCCGGCCTAGCCGAGCTTCCCTGATATCTGCTCGGCGGCCCTGCCCATCTCCAGGAGGACCATGCCCAGGTTCCCCGTCGCGCGCACCAGGCAGACGAGGCTCGCCTGCGTTCCGGCGCCGACAGCTATGAACTTGCCCTTCTCCGCCTCGATTATCACCTGAGGGAAGCGCCCGAGCTTTATCTCCTCCGTGCTCATCTCGGTCGTGCCGATGATCGCAGCCGACATCGCCGCTATCGTCCGCGAGTCGGTCGTCGCGGGGAGGGATGAGACTATCATGAGGCCGTCGCGGCGCACGACCGCCGCGCCCTGGATCTCGCCGAACTCCCCCAGGTGCGCGAGGATCGCCTCCAGCTCCTGCTTCCTCAAGTCGGCGGTCCCCGGAGAGGCTGCGGAGCTCATTCGGCCGCGCGCGCCCCACCGCTCTTCTGCGAAGCCCACTTCCTGAAGCCCAGGATCATGTCGAAGAGGTCGGAAAGCAGCTCTTTTAAGCCCTCGCCGGTCGTTGAGACGGTTTTCACCATCGGGATCTCCTCCCCTATCCCGAGGCCCTTCCTTATCTCCTCGGGCGGCAGCGCGCCGGGAAGATCTGACTTGTTCGCGGCGACGACGAAAGGTATGCGCATGCCCGAGACGGCCTCCAGCATCTCCTTCGCGCGGCCGAGGAGCGATGGGTCCGTCGCGTCAACGACAAGCATCACGCCGAAGATGTCGCGGGCGAGGATCGGGAGGATGAAGTTGAAGCTCTCCTGGCCGGGCGTGCCGAAGATGTCGGCCGAGAGGCCGCCGTACTCCACGTAGCCATGGTCGAGGGCTATCGTCGTCCCGAGCCGATCGACGGAGACCGCGCGCGTCGAGAGCTTGTGGATGAACGTGGACTTGCCGGCATGGTAGGGCCCGGTGACGAGGATCTTGGGCACCTGTATCACTATCCCGGAGGAGGACACCTTGAAGGGCACGTGCATGTCGGGCGAGGAGGAGGTGGTGTAGTAGCTGCGCTCGATGAAGTTCTCCTCGACGGAATTGATGTAGACGACGCGGTCGAACTTCCCAGATATCTTGAAGACCATCTTCTCGTCCTCGTCGCCGAAGCGCGTGAGGAGGAAGACGCCCGCGACCCCGCGCGAGCCTATGAGGGAGATGAACTTCTCGATCTCGGCGCGCCTGTTCCCGGGCGGGAAGCTGGAGAGCGAGTCTACGATGAGGAGCGACGGGCTCACGGACGATATCGCCGTGGAGACGACGGAGAGGTAGTCGCCCATGTTGGGGAGCGAGAACGCGCCCTCGGGCGAGACGCCGATTGAGCCGGAATAGCCGTCGATGAAGAAGATCCTGTCCTGGGCGCCGAACCCTAGGGCCTTCATCTTCTCCGTCACGAGGCGCGGGAACTTGTCGCAGACGAGGTAGATGCACGTGCCGTCCTTCTCGGCGACGCTCGCGGCTATCTGCTGGCCGAACGTCTCAATGTCGGCGCCCAAGGCCCCCGTCACGAGGACGGAGTTCCCGGGAGCGATCCCTCCGCCGAGGAGCTCGTCAAGCTTCGGTATCCCGGTAGGAAGGAGGGCGCCCGCCATCTCCCCTAGATCTCCTCCAGCTGCGATGACACCTGCTGCGCCGCCCGCCCCATCTCAAGGAGCACCAGGCCCAGGTTCCCGCTCGCCGAGACGAGGCAGAAGAGTATCGCCTCGCCCCCCGCCCCGGTAGCTATCAGCTTGCCCTTCTCCGCCTCAATGATGACCTGGAGGAAGCGGCCGAGGTGGAGCTCCGCTGTGCACGTCTCGGCCGTCCCGACGATCGCCGCCGTCATCGCGGCTATCGTCCTCGCGTCCATCTCCTTGGGGAGGGACGATGCTATCATGAGGCCGTCGCGGCGCACTATCCCCGCCGCCTGGATGTCGGAGAGCGATTCGAGGGAGCCCAGTATCCCGAGGAACTTCTTCTCCGCTTCGGAGGGCGTGAGCATACGGGGTGTCAGTCCTCCCTCTCCCAGGCCAAGATCCATGCCGGGAGATCCTTCCTCATCTCAGGGAGTTCCTTGAGGAGGGGTGCGGCCGCCCGCGCGGCAAGGGTCCTAGCCACGGGGCCGATGATCCGGACATAGACGGCGATTAGGTCCTTGAAATTCCCGGAATCGAACGAGTCGCCCGTGGCTACGGCCTTCGTCCTGTAGTCGACGGATATCCCGGAGACGGACGCGGCGAGGGTGTAGGAGGTGTTCCCGATTATCTTTGCAACGCCCTGCGCGAGGTCCTGCGCAAGCTGCCTGTAGAAGGCCGCCTTGCGCGAGGCAGAAACTGGCATATTACTTGCAGGAGTGACACTTCATATTTAAGCCTTATTCGGACCGCCGCGCCCTGCGAAGGCTTTTTTCCGAACGCCACTTCAAGGTGTTAAGCAAGCTTTTTAGCGCGCGGCGCTCCGGCACGCACTGCCATGGGAAAAGTCGGAGAGGTTGCCCGGGCTGCAGTCGGGGTTTTGAAGGCGATATACCGCGCGGGGAAGGATCCGCTGGATTTCCCTTACAGGAGCCCCGAGGAGCTCGAGGCGGCGCAGGACGCGTCCCTGCGCGGCATCGTCGCGCGGTACTGGACGCACGCGCCCCCCTCTTCCCGAGGAGGATGCGCGAGCTGGGCGTCTCCTCGCCCGCGGACATAAGGACTTTCAAGGACTTGGACGCGACCGGCTTTCGCATAACGCGCGAGGACATGCAGCAGAGGATGCCTGAGATTCTCAGGGACGACGCTGGCTTCGTGAAATACTTCAACACCAGCGGGACGACCGGGAATATGGTCGAGATCCCCTGGGACCTGGCCGACATGTTCGGCGCCCAGGGATAGGGATACAGGCAGGCCTTGGACACCGTCGGGTACCGGCGGGGGGACGGACGGCATAATGGTCCTCGCCCCGTCGGAGAGCTTGATGGGCAAGGGCGTGCCGATAGTCCTCAAGCTCGTCGAGCGCACGGGGAAGGTCAGGCACATAGACACGAGGGATTACGGGAAGTTCATGGACGAGCTCCCCGCGACGGACGTGATAACCAGCTACACAAGGACGGTGCCCATCTTCCTCGTGCGGGCCGCTTCCGAGCTCACCTACGTCGAGGTCCCGGAGCCCGTGATGCGCGTTCGCGCCGACGGCATGATCAAGGTCGATTACGAGGCGACGCTCGGGAGGGCCTATGAGACGAACCGCAGGATGAAGGAAGAGATAGACCGGCTGAGGGCGGAAGGGGATTTCCCGCTAAAGGGCGTCGTCTTGGGCGGCGGGCACCTCTCCGAGTCCAGGAGAAGGTTCAGGGAGGACGTCCCGGGGATAGAGGTGAGGAACATGCGCGGGACCGTTGATCACGGCCTCATAACCTACCCGTGCTCGGAAGGCCGCTCGCACGTCGCGCCCTACCAGCGCGTGACGGCCGACGAGAGCGGGGCTGCGTGGGTGACGCCGACGAACCTCAAGGCGTGGTGCGACGTGAACGGCGAGACCGGGGACCTCGTGACCCTTGATCACGACTGCTCCTGCGGCATCCCATCGCCCGCGATAGAGGTCGTCGGCAGGGTGAAGTTCTCGCAGGGCGAGGCGATGAAGCACCTCCCGGCATACGTCGCGGAGAACATCGCCGCCCTCATCTCCCAGCAGAGGCCCGACGCGTTCAGCGGGGTCTTCGACGTCAGGTACGAGCCTGGGGCGGCCCTTGACTGCGACAAGATCACCTTCGTCTTCGACACGTACGGCGAGCCGGAAGCGGCGCTCCTCTCAAAGACGCAGGCGAAACTTGAGAGGTACGCGACGGACGGCTATTCGGAGGGCAGGGCCGAGATAGTTCCGGCGAGCCCGCCGATGAAGGCTTTCCTCTCCGAAGGCTCGGAAGCGGGCTTCAAGACCCTTGAGCTGGACGTGCGCCTCGAGCCGCTCGCGCCGGACCGGCGGGAGACGGAGCTAGCCAAGCACAAGTTCAAGCCGACGGTGTAAATGGTCACTTCCGGGCGGGCAAGACCGGGCCGTCCTCGGGCTCGCTGAGGAAGTCTTCAACCGCCCGCCTGACGGCGGGATCCTTCGCGACCCAGTCGCCCGACGCGAGGAGCTCCTTAGCGAAGAGGCCCGAGACCGCGCCGGTTATCTTCCGGTAGGCGCGCAGGAAATGCAGGAGGAAGGAGGAGGCCTCCACGGAGGAGAGGCCCAGCAAGCCGCCCTCCGGAAGGGGCTCCCCCGCCCCCAGGACGGAGAAAACCGCGGCGTAGAGGCGCAGCCGGTAGAAGGGCTTGACGTTGACGACGTTCCCCGGCCTCATATAGAAGAAGATCGCCGCGAAGAACAGGACGGGGTTCGCCAGGGAGGCGAAGGCGCCGGCGAGGCTCAGGGACCCGAACCGCAGACCGAACTTCCTGTAGAAGGCGAACTGGAGGAGGTAGCACATCAAGATCGGTGCCAATGCGGCGAAATAGACGACCTTTGCCGAGATGGCCGCCGGGCTCATGCGGCCGTAGCCGGAGACGATCGCCATCCGGAGAAGCCGGCGAGGGCGAGGAGGAGCGCCCAGGAGGATTGGGCTTCCTCGTCCGAGAAAAGGTCCTGCCTGAGGCGCGAGAAGCCCGCGTGGAGCGAGAGGGCGCCCAGGGCGAGGACGACGGTTGCCGCCGCGAGGGGCAGGTAATGGGGCTTGACTGCAGAGGAGAAGGTGTCTGAGAGGAAGGAATAGCCGTCGGAGAGGGCGAGATGGGCGAGGACCGCGAGGAGATACGCGCCGAAGAAGATCCTCTCGCGCCGCCTGGCGAGCCCCTTTATCGCGTCATGCCTCAACGCGAGGACCGTGAAGGAGAGGGGGGGGAGGGGAGGAGGGGGGGAGCGCGGGAGCCTTGAAGAAAGTGCCGAGGATTAATTCCGCAGCAAGGGGGAACATCCGGCCGGCGGAGGCGGACCGCGCTTATTAAATCTTGCGGAAGAGGACATTGGGGGCCGGAATTGCTTTTCCCGGCGCCCGCCGGGGGATCAGTCGGAAGAAAGAGGGCTTCCCTTCCTGCCGGCGGACGGAGGAGCAAGGTAATCCAGCTTCACCGAAAGCTTGGCCTTGAGGTCGTAGTAGACCTCCTCGGAAAGCTGTCCGGCCAGGTATTTCTTCGTGAGCTCGCCCAAGGATGCTTCCATATCCTGGCGGGAGGGGAGCGAACCAGCCGGTCCAGGGGACGTAACGGAAGACGAGCCGGTGAATCTTGATGCCGCCGCGATTTTCGCGATGGAGTTCTCGAGCTTCGGAAGCTCGGATCTGAAGACTTTGTTTGAATCAAGATATGCGCGGAGCACAGCCAATTTATCGTCCAATTTCCGCAGCTCCTTGATTATCTTCGACTTTATCTCATAATAGCTGCTATCTGAAGCAAGGCTGTTTATGTGCTCTTTCTCTAGGGTGAACAGAGCGTTCTCCAAATCCTCTTTCCTTGCAAGAATTCCTTCGAAGGACAATTCACGGGCCAATTCCTCGAGTTTGAGGATTTTGGCTGTTACCTCCGACGTGTCGACGGAAGAGATCCCTGGCAAAGTTGGTTCGGATGTTCGTTTTTCGGGTGTTTTCTCCCCGACAGAAAGCTGCGGGGCGGCCATGGAGACCTGCCTCTTGAGCTCCGTCAGGCTAGGGTTGGGGGATGTAGCTTGTGACGGAGTCATGTCGTCTCCGCGCCACCTCCGGGCCTTTCCGTCGACACGTCGGGAGTGGGAACGAAGAAGCTGGTTTTTCCGTGCTTTTCCTTCAATATCAGGCGTTTCCTCACAAGGGAATTGAGGACTTCGCTCGCCCGGGTGCGGCTCAGGCCCGATAATAAAGCGGCTTCCGAAGCCGTGATCGACCCGCTTTTGGATACGCTTTCAAGGACCTTGGCTTCCACGGGGTTTTCCGAATGAATCCTCTCCCTGCGCGCGGGTTTCTCGGCGGCTTTTCGGGTCGAAATCTCCAAATGGTCGAACTTTTCCCGAATCTCAAGGAGCTGATGGTTGACATATGTGACAGAGTCGGAGAGCGCCTTGATCTGACGGGACTGGTCATCCATGCGGGCCATAAGCTTGGCGTTCTGTTCCGTCATGAGAGCCAGGATTTCATCCGTTCCAAAGGCCTTTTTCATAGCTTGGGCAATTCCTGACATCTGCACGCAACTTCCAACCCTTGCATCGTTCTTTTATTTATCCTTTCCGACAGGTCCGACAGGTTAGGCCAGGCCAATCGACATGATATTTCAAAGCGAAGGGCCAAATGTGCGGAAAATGCTTTGGAATGAGATGTGTCGATGAAATCGACAGAATACGCCCTTGAAAACAAGGAGGAAACTGCTGAAAACCCAGTTTTGAGAAGGAACTAATAGTTCCAATGCTCGGAGTGGTTTATTAGGCAGATGAAAGGTTACGAACTGTTTCGTTCAAAATCAACCCAGGGAAGAAGGAGACGACAGAAGAGTGCATTCGGAAGGGTCCTATTGCGACGTCACTTTCCGACACATGGAAAATCCCGACACGTTCTCAGACTTCTCTGAGCCAGTCGACAATGAGTGACACGAAGGGCCGCTCATGGTATTCTACGCCGCAGAGCCAGGCAGCCAGTTTCCGGTAGGCGCGCATTGCTCTTGAGTTTGGCTGATAATAGTTCAACACCTTGCGTTCTGACAGGGCCTTCTGGATGTTCGTGTCGAAAGGTATCTTGGCGACAACGGGGAGATCGGTCAGAGTCTCTATTTCAAGGGCCGAAAACTCGTGGGCCTTGCTGTGAACCATATTGAGGACTACACCTAACGGAGTCTTGCCGTATTGCTTGACAAGTTTGTGGCAGCGCATGACATCCACTGCCGAAGGCGCCTGAGGAACAGTCACAAAAAGGGCTTCATCGCAGGCGCGCATAGTGACAATAGCTTCCCTGCCGAGGCCTGCAGCAGCATCGAGGAAAACAAAGTCCGCTTTGTTTATGAGCTTTTTTACGATCTTTTCCAAATCGACAAGATCTATCCCTTTCAAGTCGTTCACCGAGAGTCCGGCCGGTACGACGCGCATCCCGCTCTTGTGATTGTAAATCGCATCGTCGAGTTCGGCTTTCCCCGGGAGGACGGTATTCGACGTAATCGGGGTGTCATGTAAGCCCAAATGTAGACCAAGATGGGAAGTCGTGAAATTGCAGTCGAGGATTATCACATCTTTCTTGTATTCGGACGCGAGGATCGAGCCGACTGTCGCGACGATAGTCGTCTTCCCGACGCCACCCTTGCCGCTGATCACGCCTATTATCCGCGTTTTTTCCTTAGCCATTTCCGGCCCCGAATTGATTTATTTTTTCCTGGAGCTGTTCGAGCTTGCGCTCGTTCCCAGCTTTGAGCTCGTTGTAGCTCTCCTCGGAAATA
>DYHY01000006.1:0-10011 GCA_020723935.1 Candidatus Micrarchaeum sp. | reverse complement strand
GCTTGCGCTCCCTTTCGAGAATAAGGAGGATTTTGCGCACTTTGGCCAGTTCCGCCTCAAGGGACGAGAGGTCATTGTCTCCTTTCTCAAGGAGATCCTTTATCCGGCGAAGGCTTGCCATATCCCCTTCCAATTCGCGCACTTTTTCCATGGGGAACCCGGATTCAGGCGCCTCGTGCTCTTGCGCCCCGGGGCCGGATGAAAGGGAAGTTCTGTCGTCGGAAAGCTGCCTTCCGAGCTCCATCTCCTTCTTGGATTCCTCGGCGACCATGGCTTCCCTCTCCCCGGCTGCCTGGCGGCGCAGGAACTTGAAATTGTCGTCCATCCTGATTTCGGGCTGGCTTATGGGAGCCTCCTTGAGCCCGAGGGCCGCAAGGACGTTGTGCTGCGCGCGGACAAGGAAGGGCGTCCTGTCCTGGTATTTCTCGTTCACCAGGACCCCTGCCAGGCGCAGGATCGCCTTGGAAGCTTCCGACTGGGGGCGGTATTTGACGAGGGGTATCCGATGGGCTATGGAAGCCGGGATTTCCTGATCGTCGGGTATCACGGCGAGGACCGGGAGGCCGCACGTAGCTTCTATCTCGCGCACGCTCGTCTCGAAGGCCCTGCGCTTGAAACAGTTCACGACGATGCCGCGGACGGGGACGTCCATTTCCTTCGCGGTTTCTATCACCTTGAGAGCTCCTGCAACGGCTGGCACTTCGGCCGTAGTCACGACCACTATTTCATCGCACGCATGCATCGTCGCCTTGACCTCGGCGCCGATGCCGGCGGCGCCGTCAATCAGTATGACGTCGTAGTTGTCCACGAGCTCGTATATCTTGTCCCGGAGCTTCTCGTAGTACGCCTTGCGCTTGATGGAAAGGGATGCCGGGATGAGGTGCAGGCCGCTCTCCTGGATGTAGACGGCCTGTGCGGGAGCGACCTTGTCGTCGAGGACGTCCTGTATCGTCGTCGGGGGGTAGAGGAACCCGAGGTGTAGGCCGAGGTTTGCGGAAGTGATGTTCCCGTCGACGACGAGGGCCTTCTTCCTGAACTCCTGGACGAGCGAAAGGCCCAGGTTCACGGTGAGCATTGTCTTGCCGACGCCGCCCTTCCCAGAGACCACGCCGATTATCCTCGCCCTGTCCAACGGAATCGTCATTTCCGAAAACACAACCTGGAGTTCATTAAATACAGTGGCATATTTAAGGGTTTTCGGAGGCTCTAGGCGCCGCAGAAGCAATGGTTGATGATTACTTGGGGGCGTCGCGTCAAACGTGTGGAAGGCCTACCTCTTCCAGTTCCTCTCAAGCCTCGCCTTCTTCGGCGGCGTGCTCATCCAGTTCTTCACGCAGTGGGGAAAGATCACGTTCGCGCAGGTGATGCTGCTCGAATCAGGGTTCATGTTCTGGTCTTTTGCCCTCGAGGTCCCGACGGGCGTCGTCGCCGACAGGATCGGCAGGAAATACTCGCTTGCCATGGGGGCGGGAGCGTACTGCCTGGGCGCGATCGCGTACTGGAGCGTCCCGGATCTGCGCGCCTTCCTCCTCGGCGAGCTCCTGATGGCCGCGGGCGTCGCCTTCCTGTCCGGCGCGGACGACGCGATGCTCTACGACTCGCTCAAGGCGGCGGGGAAGGAGAAGCGGGCCAAGGAGTTCTTCTGGACGGCCTACGCGGACGCGGCCGGAACGAGGCAGCGGAAGGAAGGCTCCGTGGCTTAGGGGAAAGAAAAGGGGCGGGCCGCGGGGAAGGGGGACGTCTTCACTTCTTCTGGGAGGGCGCGATCTCGTCCTCCATCCCCAGCTCCTTGCTGAGGACGGCGAGCTTCTTCTCGTTCTCGCGCCTGAGCTCCTCGTAGGTCTCCTTGGACATCGCCTTGTCCCTGTACTGGCCCTCTATGACGGAGAGGAACCTCTTGATCCTCTCGCGCGACTTGATCATGTCCCCGGGCGTCTTCTTCGTGTCAAGGGCCCGCCTGAGCTGCGCCGCGGCCTCGGTCTTCACTATCTTCTTCACGCGGCGCATAGTCTTCGCCACCCAGATGAGGACGATTATCCCCAGGAGTATTATGAGGAGCGCGATGAAGTAGGGGAATGCCGTCACCGGGAAGATCAAGGAGACCACGGGCGGCACCGTCGTCGGGACCTGGGGGAGGCGGTTGAGCTCGAACTCGGCGCGGTCCAGGTAGTTGTGCGCCTTCCTTATGGCGTCGCCCGCGTTCCGGAGGGCCCCGTCGTCCACGAACTTCGCGGCGGTGTCCACCTGCAGCTTCGCCTGCGCCATGATGTCGACGATGTCGCTCACGTTCTTGTTGTTCTGCACCGCTATCGCGAGGGCGTCCTGCAGGTCCGTGTACCTGCTCTTCAGGAACTGTATCTCGTAGAAGAGGCGCTCCTTCTCAGAGGCGAAGACGGAGACGGCCGTCACCTTGGATGTCGACGTCTCGTTCGCCGACGCGGATATCGTTATCGGGTAGGTCTGCGCCTTGGCTTCGTTGGGCACGACGAGCCTGACGACGAAGTTGGCCGTCGCGTCGGGGTCAAGGTAGCTCGTGTTGCTCGCGGTTATCTCAAACCAAGAGTCGGAAATGCCCGCGATCCCTATCCTGATGTCGTGGAGGGTCTCAGACCCCACGTTCCTCACCTCGACATTGAAGAACTTGATGCTGTTCCTCTCGACGAAGAGGTCGCGCTCGCGCGGATAGTCTGAGATCGTGATCCCGAAGGTCGGCTTGCCGGGGAGAATCGAGGTCGTCGTCGCCTCCGGAATCGGGCCCGCGCCCGCAAAGCCCCCGCCGCCCGAAAGCCCGGGCGGCGCGGTCGTCGTGGAGGCGGAGGTGACCACGAAGAGGTCGAATGCGACGGCCGGGCTGCTCGTCCCGTTGTAGTCAACGCGGACGGTCATATTGTGGATGCCGATCGGCGTCGCGAGCGGCACGAGGAGGCTGTCGTAGAAGATCCTCTTGGTCCCCCCGTTCACCTGGACCGGGCCTCCGCCCACAGGCGTCACGCCGTCGAGGAGGTATGTCACCATCACGTCGAACTGGTCGGCCGAGCCGCGGTTCGTGATGTTCGTCTGGACGTTGAGACGGTTGCCCTGGCCGACGGGGGAGTTGAGCGCCTGGATCTCGACGTCGAAGGGGCCCCCCTGGAGGACCTGGAACGGGGCCACCGCGACGAAAGGGGTGCCGCCCACCGTCCCTTCCAGGACTGCGTGATGTTGCCCGAAGTTCCAGCCCGGCGTGGTTCCCGAGTAATAATAATAGGCGTATGTCCCGCCGAGCTCCAGGAAGTCGGCCTTGGAGAGGTTGAATGCCATGTGGATTGGGACGGACGTCCCGTTGAGGTCGTCGTAGTAGAAGTTGACGCTGAAATTGTCGGGCTTGAGGTATGTCACGTCGTTCTTGACCCAGAGGGAGAAGGAGAGCTTCTTTGCGAGGAACACGTCAGGGGGGAAGGAGAGGAAAGCCTCCAAGGACGTGAGGTTCGTCACCGCGAAGGCGGCGGTCCGGTTGAAGTATATCGTCTCGTCTATGAGGGGCTCAAAGAAGCTCGCCTGCGTCTGGACGGTGTAGACTCCGGGCGTGGAGCCGGCCGGGAGGAAGAATGTCTTGGAGGCCGTCCCGTTCGCGGAGGTATTGAGGGACGCCTGCGTCACGCCGTTCGTGAATTCCAGGGGGATCCAGGAGGGGTCCGAGACTGTTAGGTTCGCGAGGAGCCCGGCTATCGGCACGCCGAAGAGGTCGGTCGCGTTCACAACGAGGCGCGGGGTGGAATCTGCCTGGTAGAAGGACACGTCCGTCTTTCCAGTGAGGTTCACGTAGCTGTAGATCGTGGCGCTGTCCGTCTTGTTCCCGGAGCTGCCGATGCCGTCGACGGCCGTCGCGTATATCGAGTAGAGGCCGCGCTGGATGGTCGACCCCCACGTCCCGGGGAAGGTCACTGTGTAGTTGAAGACCCAGTTCCCCGAGATGTTCGCGAATGCCGCGAGGGTCATGTTGCTCGCGTAGACCGTCGTGTTGGGGCTCGTGAAGGTGATGTTGGCGACGGAGATGTTGAGGCCCGAGAAGTCGGTGACGGCGGCAGTGACGACCGTGCTGCTGAGCTGGTCGAACTGGCGCGGGCTCACGTAGAGGTTTATTTTGGGGGGCCCGGTCAGGAGGTAGAACCAGTTCTCAAAGGACGTGATGTTGAGGATGCTCGAGGCCTGGCTCGCGTTGATGACGACGGTGTAGTTCCCGGCGTTCGCCCCCGACGAGTTCCAGGTGCAGTTGTAGAGGCCGCCTGCGCCGAACTGGGCCGCGTCACGGCAGGCG
Organism: Candidatus Micrarchaeum sp.; assembly: GCA_020723935.1. Lineage (GTDB taxonomy): Archaea > SpSt-1190 > SpSt-1190 > DYHY01 > DYHY01 > DYHY01. Next base: position 5,714 of record DYHY01000006.1, on the reverse strand, counting down.
AAGTTCGCCGGGTTGTTCGTCACGTTCACTATCGTGAAGTTCACGGAAGCGTGGGGGATCGGGACCGAGCACTCGTCCGTCACGTTGGCCTGGAAGAGTATCGCGTCGCCCTGCCTGGGGAGGAAATAGTGGACGGGCTCGGTCAGGTTGACGATGCTCTGGCCGGTCACGTTGAAGACGAAGGGGTCAGACTCGGCAGCCTTGTATGCCACAGACTCCGAATAGTTGGCCTTCCAGAAGTTGATGCCGAAGGGCGAGGAGCACGACGGTTCGAACGTGGCCGCGGAGTTTCCGGTGAAGTCCGTGAAATTGGTGTCTATCAGGAGCCAGCTGCCGTCGGTGAGGTTCGCGTAGAAGCGCACCGTCTGCACGGGGAGGAGCGCCCCGTTGTCCGTGTCACGGAGTGAGATCGCGAAGGAGGCGTTCCCGGTTCCCGGCCTAATTATCGGGCTCCCGACGGTGCCGAGGAACTCGACCGCGACGTCGTCGCGCTCTATCTCGGGCCCCGTCGAGACGGTCGTGTTGATCGCCGGATGGTAGGTGTCTGCGAACTCGAAGAGGAAGGTGCGGTTCGTCCCAATGTCCCCTATCCCGAAGGGGTTCATCGTCCAGTTGGTGAAGTTGGGCGTCGTCAGGTTCTGCTGGAAGAATTTCACCCAACCGCTTGCGGCCGTGTTCACCCAGAGGGAGACGTTCACGAGGTCCTTGTTCTCGTCGAAATCCGAGACGTTCGCGGAGAAGTTGTAGTACTGGCTCCAGCCCCCGAGGCCCGGCGTCACGGAGAAGGCAGAGATGCTAGCCACCTTGTCCGCGGTGTAGTAGAACGTGGTCCCGTTGAAGGAGGTGTTGAAGCTGCTCTTCGCCGCCGAGACGTTCACCGAGTACGTGCCGTTTGGCGCCTCCCACGATATCAGGAACGGTATGGCGTAAGAGCCGCTGGCGTTCGTCGATGCGGCGAGGGAGGCTATCAGCGTGCCGTTCGGGAAGAAGACGCTCGCGTTCACGCTCGCCCCTGGGATCCCGGCGCCGCCCGCATCGCTCACAATGCCAAAGACACCCAGCGTCTCGTTGAAGTTGTATTGCGTGAGGTTGGCCGCGGCAGTCGCGTTGGACGGCTGGGGCTCGACGGAATCGGAAACAAGGACGTAGTTGACCACCGTGTAGTTCCTGACGGGGTAGAATTTCACCGTGTCTATCGCGCCGCCGTATATACCGTAAGTGTCGTTCGCCCCGAAGCCGTCCTGGAAGGAGCCGAAGGCGTTGGTCGACACCTTCCCGTGCACCGCGGAGCCCCAGTAGGATTCGTTCGCGGAACCTACGCCGAACCTGGTGAACCCCTGCTGGACACCGTCGGCATACAGCTGAAGCTTGTCGAACCCGTCGCCCTGGAAGGCCCACTTGAAGGAGACTTCCACCCTCTGCGCCCAGCTCCGGTTGTAGGGGATCTGGGCCGCGCCAGTGGTGTTGTTGACGTAGGGGGAGTTGTCGTTCATGAAGTTGATGTAGCCCGAGCGCCAGTGGATGGAATCGAGAATGAGGTCGCCCGGTTGCTTGGGGCCGTTAGCGACGGAGTCGAAATAGACGTAGAAGGTGCGGTTGTTCGCGTCGACCGTTCCGTTCGCGATCCATGTGACGAGAATCTCGCCGCCCGTGAGGTTCGTCCAGTCGAGGGGGAGGCGCGTCTGGTTCTCAATGACGCGCAGAGAGCCGGAATCCAGAGCCGCTCCCGACATGTTCGCCTGGGAGAAGAGGCGCGTGAGGTTGAGCGTGACGTTCACCGAGAGGTTCTCGTTCCCCCCTGGATAGGAGACGTTGACCGGGACGCGCACGTGCCAGCTCGAGTTGAACCAGCCCGCCGGCGCGGAGAAGCCGGCGGAAAAGGCCAGCAGCAGGAAAACGAGAGGGAGGGCTAAGAGCAGAACCCGCTTTCTCCTTGACTCGGCCACCGCGCTGTCTCTCTCCTCTCTTTTCCGCCCGGTTCTCCCCTTCACGCCTTTCTGCGCCGCGAAAGGGGGCAGTTTGGGCTATGTAGCCCAAAAAGGGGCATTTAAATTAAAGACTTACTATTATATGTGCATTTTGCTTTTTCACCATTCAAAAAAGGTAGTTTCCGGCTCCAAAGGCATTTTTATGCGAGGGTCACAATATGCCTCATGGGCATTCTCGACCCTCTGCGCAGGGCTGTCGACGCGGTGAAGAAGAAGCTTCCGAAGATCAGGATCGCTGAAAAGGAGGGCGCAGGCCTTCTGGCGGTGGAGGCGACTTATTCCGACAAGCCCGAGGCGAAGCCGGAGCCCCTGGCGGCGCCCGCAGCGAAGCCGGCTGTATCTCCCGCCGCCGCTGTTCCGGAAGCTACGAAAGCTCCAGCTCCTCCCGCTCCGCCGGCGGCCGCCGGCGACTCTCCGCAGAAGGACGGGCATCCGGCGCCCCAGGAGCCAGCCGCTCCTTCCTCCGCAGAGGACATTGCCGCCGCCCGGCCGATAGAGAACCCGGAAGCCAAGTTCTTCGCGGCGATAGACAAGTTCTCCCTGGAGGAACTGAAGAGGCAGAAGGGCGACCTCGAAAAGATGCTCGTCCTCCTGCAGAAGGAGCTTTCGGCCGGCATCGTCAGCAGGGCCTCCTACGACGAGATAAGGCGGAACGCGATGGCCAAGCTCCATGAGGTCAACTTCGAGCTCAAGGCGATCTCCAAGATGATGGAGAGGCTGAAGGGGAAAAAGAAACCTGCAAGGGCGGGCGCCGCGCCGAAGAAGGGGAAGCCTGGGAAGAAGGGCGGGCGCAAGAAGAAAGTGAAGAGGTAGTTCTGCCTACCGCTCTAGGAGGGGCTCCGAAATCACCCTGAGGGTCATCGCCATCGCGGTCGCTACCAGGAGATAGCCGAAGATCCAGCCGAGGTCCGCGAGGCTCCCCGAAAAATACCGGCCGCTGAGGGCCAGGTAGTAATAGTACGCGACGTCCGAGGCGGTCATCAGCACGAAGCCCAGGAGGAATATTACGTTCGCGGCGGCGAGCTCCCCGGAAAAGATGTAGAAAATGAAGAGGAGCACGAGGCCCAGCACCGCGGAATCCGCGACGACGTAGAGGAGGGCTGTCGCCTCGTCGGCAAGCGAGAGGTCCCCAGCGGACCGGAAAGCTCCGGCCGCGGCGAAGCATCCGACGAGGGCGAGGAGGGCCGGGACCAGCACGACGAGCGCGATCCTTCCGGGCGAACGCCCCCCGAGGGCGATGAGCTTCCTAACCAAATAGCTTATGACGAAAACGTATCCGGAGAGCCAGAGGAGGTCGGGGAGGGCGCCGGAAGCGACCTCAACGCCGAATATCGCGTCGTAGACGAACCAGGCGGCTTCCGCTAGGAACCAAAGGAGCATTCCGACGAGAAGCAGGAGGTCGTCGGACAGGACGCCGCCGCCCAGGGAGACGTCGAAGGCGAGGACCGCGGACACGGAAACCGCCGCGAGGAACGAGGCGAGGACCGGAAGGCCGTCGTAGACGGCAATGTCCCCGATGTCAAGGAAGTATATTGCGGCGGAGGCGATCGCGACGAGGGCGAGGAGGATTAGGAACGGGAAATAGGCTGCGCGGATTATGCGCGCCCGGCGGGGAATGCCCTCCCCGGGCGCCTTGCCCGGCCCGCCCTTTCGGAGGGCGCCCTTCTTGCTTGCCATGTCGCGCCTACTTCCTGGCTTCGCTCCCCTTCTTGCCTTTCTCGCCCTTCCGTCCCTTCTCGCCCTTCCCGTGCATCTCGGGCGAGGCGTATTTCTCCACTATCTTCTCGAGCATTTCGATGCGCTTGTCTATCTCCCCCAGCTTCAGGGAGGAACTAGCCTTCGAGGAGCGGTAGCTGTCCTCGCTCAGCATCCCGTCCGTCTTCTGCTTGTCGAGGAGGTCGAGGAGCGTGACCAGCTCCGCCTTGTTCTTCTTGAGGCGCTTCGTCTCCTCGCGGAAGAGCTTGACCTGGGAGGGCAGGGTCTCCATCACCGTCAGGCGCTCGTTGAGGCCCGCGAGCTTGTCCTCGGACTTGGCCTTTATCTCGTAGTAGCTCTCCTCGTTTATCACGCCGTGCTTGTACTGGCGCGAGAGGATCGAGAGCATGCGCTCGAGGTCCCGCTTCTGCGCGTGCAGGGAGGGGAGGTTGTTTATGACCTCAAGGATGGCCTCCAGCTCCTCAGAGCCCTTCTCGACAGGTGCTCCGGAACGGCTCTCGGCGGAGGGCTTGCTTGGCGCCCCTTCGCGGACGGGCGCCTGGACCGCCACAATCGGCGCCGGGCCTAGGACGGGTTGGGGAGGGAGCGATGGAGATGCGGGCATCGGTGCGGCCGGCCCGGGCACAGGAGCTGGGGCCGGAGCCGGCGCGGGTTCAGATGGGGCCACCGCGGAAATGGGCTGCACCGGTTTTGTCGGGAGGACAGCGCCGGACTGGATCTGCTGGTCGAGCTCGGCGAGCCTCTGCTCGTTCTTCACCCTCGCCTCCTGGAAGGCCTTTTCCGTTATCTCGCCCTCCCGGTATTCCTCCTCAAGGAGCGTCAGGACCGACTTCACGTCGTCCCTCTGCTTGAGCAGGCTTGCGACGAGGGCGGGGCCGCCCGCCTCATCCATCCTTTCCGCCTCTTCCGAGAACGGCCTTTCCAGCGAAACCATCCTTCTTTGGGCACTCTCCGAGAAGGCCGGCGCGGCAGCCGACCTCTTGCTTAGCTCCTCCCTCAGCTCCGACATCCTCTGGGTGAGCTCGTTCTTGAGGAGGGTGATGTCGTCGGTCGATGCGGCGGAGGAGAGCTTTATCTTCTTCTCGTCGAACTCCTTCAGGAGCTCCCTCGTCAGGGCGTCGACGCGCTCCAGCTTCTCCTTGAGGACGAGGAAGTCGGACATGCGCTTGTCCATCTCGTAGTAGAGCTTCTCGGATTTCGCGGAGAAGCGCTCGCCGGCCGCGAGGAGCTCCTCGAGGCGGCCTATTTTGGTGTTCAGGCCCTTGTCGACGTCGAGGATGTTCGTTATCCCCCGGACCCGGTCCATCGACTTTTGGATCTCGCGCACCTGCACTATCGTCTCGTTGAGCATCATCGTGGTGCGCTCCAGCTGCGCGCGCGTGCCCTCGAGCTCGCGCTCCCTCTTCTGGAGCTCCGTGAGTATGACCTGGGGCTGCAGCGCCTTCATTATTTCGTCGCTCTTGAGGACCTTCGCCTCCACCTCGCGGAAGGACTGGTCGCGGGTGCTTGACATGTTGCGTAGCTCCCCGATGCTCTCGGCGAACTCCTTCATCTTGGTGTCCGCGGAGAACTTGACTTCCTTGAGCGCCGAGAGTTCCGCCTTCACCTTCTCGATGTCGGAGAGGACGGCCTTCATGTCTATCTCGTCTATGAACTTGATTAGGGCGGGACCTCCGCCGCCTCCGCCGCCGGTCGCGGACATGACGGGCCCTGCTTCCGCGCTTCCCGGGGGGGCTTCGCTGGAGAAGTCGCCCGCCGGATTGTCGTCCGGATTGGGCGCGGCTGCCGCAGGAGACGCGGTCGCGGCGGGAGTCTGAGCTTTGGCCATTATTTTGTCACTACGACGGGTATCATCTGTGACGACCGACTATAAAACTTATTTGGCCTGTAGGGGGCATTGCGGCTCCCGCGCGGGCTAGGCGGCCGGCGGCCGTGCCGGCGGCCTTCCGGCTCCGCCCAGGCTCTCCAGCTTCCCCTTGAGGCTCTCCAGATAGGTCGCGGCCATCGACA
>DYHY01000041.1 GCA_020723935.1 Candidatus Micrarchaeum sp. | reverse complement strand
ACTTTTTCTATTTTTCCGGCTCTTCCGACACCCAATTGCTTCGCGCCCTTCCAGCCCTCCGCGGAGGACTTACTTATTCGGGCGCTCAATCCACTTTTTCTATTTTTCCGGCTCTTCCGACACCCAATTGCTTCGCGCCCTTCCAGCCCTCCGCGGAGGACTTACTTATTCGGGCGCTCAATCCACTTTTTCTATTTTTCCGGCTCTTCCGACACCCAATTGCTTCGCGCCCTTCCAGCTCTTGACATAACCGCCGGTGAGCTTGATCTTGGCGCCCTTGGCAAGGCCCGCGGACTGGTCGCCCCAGAGGACGAGGAGGATGTTCCCCGTGTCGTCCTCTAGGGTCGCGTGCGTGACGGTCGTCTCCTGGCCGTACCTCGTGACGACGGAGCGCGGCTCGCCGAACTCGATGATCTCGCCCGAGATGTCGACGTTCGTGTGGCCGTCCTTGAGCTCGACTACCTTCATCCCCGTCATTTTCTGCCGCCCCTGCGCTTGCCCTTGCAGGGGGGTTTGGCGAACGTGACGAACCGGTTCTTCTCCATGAGCTCGAAGGCGGAAAGCAGGCCCGTCGCCATCTCGTCCTCGGTCATCTTCGTGTTCTTCACGAGGTGGTATGCTATCTCGGAGACCGTGTTCGTGCCGTCCGAGAGGGCGAGGGCCGCGAGAAGCACGTCCGGAATCGCTATGTGCGACTTGCCGTCGATGGTTCCAACCGTCATCCCGTCCTTCTGCGCGAGCCTGAGCTTGGGGTTCCTCTTGGGCGCGAAATCCTTCTTCTGGAGCTTCCCTGCCATGCTATGCGGGGGAAAAGGAGGAGGCATAAATAGTTTTGGCGCATCCGACCTCCTGGGATGAAGAAAAGAGGGTTAGCTGACTCGTCCGGGGCCTAGCGGTTCCGGGAGGGAGTGATGACGTGACCCGCTTCCGACCGCTCGCAGATGTATTTGAAATATGTGTCGAAAGCATTGACCGGCGGGGTCGGCCCGCAGCCACACAGGAAGGTCCTCAGCTGGACGGGCTCTTCTCCCGACAGGTTGACGAAATACGCAGCCCCTGCCAGGGGATTTCTCGCGATCTGCGAATACATGCGCAGCCTGTCGGCCGGCGTCGTCACATTTTGCCCAAGTATCGCCCGCTCGACCGCCTTGGCCCTTTTCTGCGCGGCGCCCTGCTGGAGCGACAATATGGGCGTCAGCGGCGTGAGATGCAGCGGGTTGACCGCGGGAGCCTCGCCGAAGGCGCAGTAGAAGAGCGCGTTCGCGGCGCCCGTGACCGCCTGCCGCGGTACCATGTCTATCGGGTATTTCCCCTTCTCGCGCTCGACCTCCGGCCGCAGGATCATCCCCAGGGCCGCGTTCGCCGCGTTCGGGAACCTGTAATCGGAAATCCCACCGTTCTCGTCGAAGGATGCCTGGTATTCAGAGACGTTGCCGCCCGCGGCATTGACTATTTGTGCGACAGCGTCCAGCTTCTCGCGAAGGTCACTCCTGCTGAAGGAAACCGGGAGGTTGGCCAGCAGGGGTGAGAGCATCTTGGCGACATTTCCGGCCACATTCTCATTGAGCCTGCCCGCCTCCTGGGAAAGGACCGCGCCGGCATCCACGACGCGCAGCACGTATTCGAACTTATCCATCATGTCCGCAGCTCCCGCCTTGGATTCCTTGGAGCGCCTCTTCCCGCGCCGCTCGGTGCGGTATTCCGCGATCCCGAACGCGGACTTGGTCAGAGCGACGAAATCCCGGGCGAGCTTGTTGGAAAGCGCAGGCCCCTCCGAAACCGCGAGCGCCGAGTCGCGCGCCTTGTAGAGGGCGCTCCTGACGTCGTCCGCAGCCCGAGAATAGGGGATGCGCCTCGGGGCGCGCCCTTCGGCCATCACTGCAGCCAGCTTCTCTTCCGATTCCGGGTGCAGCCTCTTCTGGTACTCTATGAGCTCGGAAAGTATGGCGGGCTTGAGAGCTGGGTCGGCGCCGGCGAAAGCCTTCTGCGCGAGCTCGCCGCCCAAGAGCAGTATGAGCCCGTCGAGCGTGGCCTCGTTGTACTGCGCCTCGAAGGCCGTAAGCTGATCCACGTCTTTCTGCGTGAGTATAGGAGGCACCGTCCTATGTTCCTTGGCAAGGGCCAATGCGAAGGCGTTCTCGGCGTTGCGCCTGGCTTGTACCGCCTCGCTGTGGGCGGCGCTGAACCTGAAGGCGAGGGGGGCGTATTCGGCCTTCTCCAGCCCGGCGACTTCCATGACGGCGGTAACTATCTCGGGGACCTGCTCGGGGCGCGCCCGCATCAGCCCGCTCTTCCCCGAGACGACGTGCCCGATTATCTTCAAGCGCGCCTCGTCTACCGCGCGCTTGATCTTCGCTCCCAGCCCCTTGGGGGCCGGATGGACCAGTCTCCTGTACTGCACGCCGACGCTTTCCTCGTACTCCGTGGCCTGGCGGGCGAGCCTGGCAGCCCCCTCCCGGTATTTCCTCGGGTCGCGCTCGGTCATCATCAGGGCGACCATTTCCGCTTCTATATCGGAAGCGGAACGCACCCCTGCCGGGCGGCTCTTGTGTAACGCCCTCTTCTGCCTGTCTTCCGTGGCGAGCTCCAGAGTCTTCTCAGCACACTTGGCAGCCTCAATCGCGGTGCCCATCGAAAGCGTCGGGTCGGCCTCTCCTTCGGCGCCCCTGACGGTTTCCCAGAACGCGGCATCCGCTTCCCAGCCACTTATTGCCGCGGGGGCGAGCCTCTCGTAATCGGCGGCGGTCTTCGCCCGCTGGAGGGCCTCGAAGGCGTTCTTCGTTTCCAGGGTTATCTTCCCGTGGGAGGCGAGTATTCTCGTGTAGGCCGAATACATCCGCTGCGCGCCGTCCGCGTATTTGGCGAACTCCGCCTGGAACGGGTGGGAGAGAACGGGCGCGCCGCCCTCGGGCGTCTCCGCGCGGGCAGCCTCCCCGGTGTCGGAGACTATGATCTTGTAGGTGGTCCCCGCGGCCCCGAGGAGCTGGACGAGCTTGTCCATCGCCTGGCCTTCCATCGAAACGGACTGCAGCTCCGCGCCGGCGAGCTTTTTGAGGTCTGCCAGGTGGCACTGCGGATCCCGCACGGTGAGCGCCTTCACGAGGAGATACGCCTTGGCTTCGTCGCACTTCGCTATCTTCCCGAGGGCCGCCTGAGCGTCCTCGAACCGCCTTTCCAGCAAGGCTCCCGGCCGGGGCTCGATGCCCGCGGTCTTTTCGGCTATCGTGAGTATGTTGAGCGCGTCCGAGGGCGAAGGAAGGCCCTCCCAGACGAGCCGAAGCACCGTCTTGTAGGGCTGGTCCCTGAGCTCCTTGCGCGCCTTCTCCGCCGCGGCCTCCGCAGCCAGCTCGCGATCGCGCTCGACCTGCGCGCGGGTGGGCCCTCTGCCGCGCCCCTTCTTCCAATCAGGAAAGTCTTCTGCGCCGGGGTACTTTTGCGACGCGCGAAGGCCGTTCTGGGCTACCGCCTGGGCAGTCTTCTTGTAGGAGCGACTGCTGGAAATGTTCTGGTCCATCGGTAGCAACCACCTAATAAGGGTCAACGTTGCTTATAAAGGTCTGCCCCTTATTAGGGGTTAAAAATGTCCGGAAGAGGCTCGGCTCACTTCTTCGCCGCACCCAGGCTCTCCAGCTTCCCCTTGAGGCTCTCCAGATAGGTCGCGGCCATCGACA
>DYHY01000005.1:47195-56349 GCA_020723935.1 Candidatus Micrarchaeum sp. | reverse complement strand
GGTTGAGCCAGGGCGAAATCCCGGGAACGCGAAGGAAGGAGAGCGGGCCCGGAGGTTGAGCCAGGGCGAAATCCCGGGAACGCGAAGGAAGGAGAGCGGGCCCGGAGGTTGAGCCAGGGCGAAATCCCGGGAACGCGAAGGAAGGAGAGCGGGCCCGGAGGTTGAGCCAGGGCGAAATCCCGGGAACGCGAAGGAAGGAGAGCGGGCCCGGAGGGATTTGAACCCTCGACCTAGTGGTTCGAAGCCACTCGCGCTATCCAAACTGCGCTACGAGCCCGGCGGGGGATATCCCCGCGGCCGGTTTAAAGTATTTTATAAACCTCCAGGGGTTGGACCTTCCCAAGGGCCTGTAGTATAGTTTGGACAGAACGGTGGCCTCCGAAGCCGCAAACCTGGGTTCAAATCCCGGCAGGCCCGCCACCCCCGGATGGCGGAAGCTAGCGGATTCCGCCCCTTTTCCGGTCCCGTTGAGGCCAGGCAGGCTGGCCCGCCACGTTCCCCTCCCGCGGGAAAAAACCCTTATTAAGCCGCGGGCAGCCCCTTGGCCCTGAAAAAGATGTCGCAGCCCAGGATCCCGAAATGCATGAGCACCCAGCATCCGGACAATGTCAGCATGCCCTTCTTCTCGGAGAACGCCGTGATTGGGGGCGAGGACGAGATACAGGAGACGTACTACTCGTTCTCGCACCTTGGCTGCGACGAGCAGATGTGGGACTGCGAGGGCAAGGAAGTCGACGGCTTCGTCGTGAAGAAGCTCCTCGCCAAGTACGGCCACTATTTCAGGGAGAAGGTCCTCGGCAGGGACAAGTTCATCACGCTGAGGGTGCCAAACCCTGAGATAGAGAGGGCGGAAGCCAAGATAGTCCTGGAAACCCTCGAGAGCATCCCGCGCTCGTTTGACACAGCTAAGACCTTCTACGGCGACAGCGCCGCCGCCCCGGTCTTCCAGGTGATCCTCCCGATGACCACGTCGGCGAAGGCGATAGACCGGATCTATCGCTACTATTCGCAGTTCGTCGTAGGGAAGAAGGGCCGCTCGCTCCGCGACGGGGACATAACGGTCGCCGAGTGGATAGGGGACTTCCAGCCCGAGAGGATAGACGTCATCCCCCTCTTCGAGGACATGGAGAACATGCTCTTGGCCGGGGAGACGGTGAAGGAGTACCTCGCGGACAAAGAGGACGTCCGGAGCCAGAGGGTCTTCCTCGCGCGCTCCGACCCGGCCATGAACTACGGCCTTGCTGGCGCGGTCCTCCTCAACAAGGTCGCCCTCGCAAGGCTCGGGCGCGCCTCCGAGGAGACGGGCGTCGGGCTCTTCCCGATAATAGGCGTCGGCTCCGCCCCGTTCCGGGGCAGCCTCTCGCCCGGGAACGCCGGGCGCGTGTCCGAGGAATACCCGAGCGTCCACACGTTCACGATCCAGTCCGCCTTCAAGTACGACCACACGCCCAAGGAGGCCGGCCAGGCGATATCGTTCCTGGAGGAGAGGCGGGCGGGCAGGCCCCTGGAGGTGGACGAGGAGGAATGCGTGCGCGTCGTTCGCAAGTACGCGGCCGAATACCAGAGACAGGTGGCGTCGCTTGCGCCGGCGATAAACTCGGTCGCAAGGCACGTCCCCGCGAGGAGGAAGAGGAAGCTGCACGTGGGGCTGTTCGGCTATTCGAGGAGCGTCGGGGGCATAACTCTGCCGCGCGCGATAAAATTCACCGCGGCGCTCTATTCCCTGGGCATCCCCCCCGAGCTGCTGGGCCTGACCGCCCTGGACGCGCGGGACCTGGAGGTGGTGCGCGAATCCTACGTCCATTTCGACGACGACCTGAAGGAGGCGGTAAGGTTCCTCAACCCGGACGCGGGCTTCGTCCCCGAGGGCCTCATCGGAGCGATCAAGGCCGTCGTTCCAGACCACGGGCAGGACGAGGCGCACCGCGAGGCGACGGGGAAGATTTCCGACATACTGCGGCGCTCGGACGCGGAGGCGGGCGTCACGGACCTCGTCCTCGCCGCGGCGAACGCGAGGAAGTTCCTGGGATAGGCCCGGGCAGGCTCAGAAGAGGAATGCCTTCGCAGTCAGGGCCACCACGAAGAGGAGTATTATTATCAGGACGGCGAGGTCAAAGGAGAGGGAACCGAACTGCCTGGGGAGGAAGGAAAGCGGGAGAGGGGCCTGGCCGGAATCCTTCTTCAGGGCCGACATATCCTTCTCCAGGGCCGGGACGTCCGCCGCGAGGCGCGAGAGGGCGTTCCTCGTGAACGAATACTTTCCGTCATAGTAGCTGTCCTCGGCGCCCGCGGCGGTGGAGTTGACGTCCGCGAGGCGCGAGTAGAGGTCCGGATGCTTCTCCCTGTCGAACTGCAGGAGAGCCCGGGAGATCTGCGATATCCTCTCCTTGTACTTCCCGATGTCCGCGAGGAGGTGCGAGTTGTTGATAGTCTCCTCGACGACGACCTGCGCATATTCCTCCTGCGGCATCACCCCCTCGCCGGAGATCGCGACCTTCAGGACGAAGTCGCCGGCGGTCCTGGGCCTGACAGTGAGGCTCGTCGAAGCCCTGCGCCCCACGAGGAGGCTCTTGGACTGCCACGAAGCCTCGTTCTCGTTCGGCCAGAACGCGGAGATAGTGACGTACTTGTATTCCTCGCCAGGCTCGGGGAAGACTGTTATCGTGAAATCAGCGGAGCTCTTGTTGGAGAGGGGCGTCTTGAGGAAGGAGGGATCTATCGTCAGGTAGGCCCAGGCGGGGGCGGCCGCGAGGAACACTAACGCCGCGCACAGGACGAGGATGCTGGGAGACGGGGCCCGCAGGAATACGCCCGCTTCCCCCTCCTCCGCACCGGTCCGAGGCATTTTCCTCACATGGGAATGGAGGCAAAGCCAAATTAAAAGGCTTTGTGCGCTTGCGCGCGGGCCGCGCCCGCCACGCCTGCCTACCCGATCGTCGGCGGGAAGATGTAGGCGAAGGCCGCGGGGAGGTCTATGTAGACGTCCTTGGGATAGATGTAGAGCGCGAGGTCGAAATCTTCGGGCTTGCCGCCGTCGTAGGTGATGTCGTCGAACGTTATCGTCCTCGGGCCCGTCCAGCCGGTCGTCGAGCGCTTCACCGACGAGCGGGCCGAGAAGCCGTCGGTCCTCGACATCCCCAGGATGAAGAGGTCGACTGGGACCATGTTCTTGCTGGACACCGTGAGCGTGCAGGTCCGCTTGTCGAGGAGGGTGCAGGAGAAGGCGGTGAGGTTTATGCGTAGCTGCGTCTCCAGGACGCCGATGGTCACTGCCTGCGACCTCTTGGAGCCGCATTCGGCCTGGAGGGTGTATGATCCCGCCGAGAGGGGGACAACGGACATCTGGCCGGAGTGGACCTTCTTGGGGACTAGAGCGCCGGAAGTAGCCTGGGCTATGTAGACCGTCCCGTTGTCGTCGCAGTTCGCCGCCCCGCATGTGCAGGCGCGGTAGACCGAGCAGTTGGACGGGCAGGTGAGGACGGGCGCTACTTCTCCGGGCGGGAGCGGGATCATCACCTGCGAGACGGCCGAGGTGAAGTTGCCGTCGGCGGTCACGGCCTTGACGAAATAGGAGTGCGTCGTCCCAGGGAGGAACGGCCCGACGAGCCAGTTGTAGGGCTTGGATGTCGCCTGGGCCCTCGAGGCGTTGTCGACGAAGGCGTGCACGCGCGTCGCCGTCTTGTTGTAATTGAGGACCGGGACGGTGAGGTTTAGACCCTGGGACCCGTTCTGCATGGCGAGCACCGACGCGGATGCGGCGACCGTCGACCGACCGACGGGAGCGATATCAAGTAGAGTGGAGACTGGAACGTGCCGGCAGCGGTCACGAACTTCGCCTAGTAGGAATGGTTCGTCCCTCACAGGAAGGACACCGCGAGGAACGAGTAGGGCTGCGTCCTGTCCGACCCTATGTCGGTGCCGTCGACGAGGAAATGCATCTCGTCGGAGCTGGCGACCGAGCCGTTCACGATGGCAGTTATGCCTATCCCCGCCCTTCCGTCGGCCAGCGGCTGGGGGGCGGCGGCGGCCGTCACGCTGGGCGCTGGGCGCGGCGGGAAGGTAACTGTGTAGTTGGGCGAGCTGAAGTTCCCGGAATACGCGGAAAGGCGCGCCGAGTAGGTGTGGTTGGTGCCCGCGGCCATCAGGCCCGATGTCGCGGAATACGGGATGTTGCTGTCCGCGGCCAGCTCGGCGCCGTCAAGGAAGATGCGCATAACATCGGTCGTGTCCGGCGTGCCGCTGGCGTTGGCGGTGATTGAAAGTGAATACTTCCAGTCCGACAGGGCCGTCTGCGTGGCGTTCGCTGTCACCACGAGCGTCTCGCGCTGGGGTACGGAGAAGGTGTAGTTCCCGGAAGTGAAGTTGCCGCCCGCCATGACGGCGAGGGCGTAATAGGCAGGGGACGTCCCGCGCTGGTAGCTCTGCGAGCCCGAGGAGAAGGTGTAGTTCCCAGTCTTGCCCCCCGCTATCGTGAAGTTGCCATCCGGGACGAAATAGCCGGCGACGAGGCTCCCGGTGTAGTTAGTCACGTTCCCGTAGAGCGTCACGGCGACCCAGTTGGGGACGCCGCCCGCGCCCGTTATTGTGCTGGACGCCGTCGCGACGACGTGCAGGATGGGCCTTGCGTAGCATATCCCGTGGACGTGCTCGGGATAGGACGGGCAGCACTGGTCGTTGTCATGGCAGGGGTTGCTCTTGTCCTCGGTAGCGTTGGGCCAAGGGGGCGCGTTGAGGGCGCCGCACTGGCGCATCGTCGAGCCGTCGGGCTTGCACAGGTCGGTGGTGGGCGTCTGCTTCACCATGCATATCGTCTCCGTCGCGGTGCAGCAGCTGTCCGTGTCGTGGCAGGGGAGCTAGTACGCCTCGTGCCACGAGGTGTCGTTCGCGGCGAGGGCCCTTGCGGCGTCCAGGCTCATGCAGTTGCGCACGAACCCGTTCGTGGCCGGGCATTTCTCAGAGGGGGCCGCGAGGGCCGGCACGGCCGTCGCCCCCATCAGCAGAGCCAGAACCAGCGTCGCCACCAGGAAAGCTTCCGCGTTTTTCATGTGAATCTCCCGAAGAGAAGGACAGTCGTGGATATAAGGACTATCGCTACGCCGGCTATCACCATCAGATTGAGGGACTTGCCCGGCGCGTTTATCTGGGCGGCGACCTCGGAGTACCTAGACACCGCTAGTGCCGTTTCCGCCTTCTCTAGGGCCTGATTACAGACGATCCTCGCCTGGTCGTAGTCGTGGCTAGACACTTGGCTCCTGCACGCCGAAAGGTCCGAGCGCGCGTCCGAGACGACGAGCTGCAGCTGCGTCGGGTCCTTGCCCGTCGCCTTCATGCGTATCACCTCGTTCTCGGCCTTCTGTATCAGGGCTTCGGCGCGGTTCGCGGTGTCGACTATGGAGCTCACCTCGGAGAAGGAGGGCGTGATCGAAACAGAGACGTCCTCCCTCTGGCTCCCGAACTGGTCTGACACGACGACCCCGAAGGAGCAGGAGAGGGTCGTGCCCTTGGGAGACACCCTGACGGTGTTCGTGTAGCTCCTCGCGACGACGGGTATCTCCTTGCCGTTGAGCCAGGACGCGGTGACGACGCCCGCGGGGCACGTGGTGTCCAAGGAGCCGGTGACGTGCGTCGTGTTCGAGAGGAGCGCGAGGGAGACCGTGACGTCCGCGAAGGCGTCCGACACGCCTATCTCGACGCGGTCGACGGAGACGCCCAGGTCGAACCTGCCGCTCACGGGCGACGTGACGTTGAGCGTCGCGGGGACGCAGGATTCCTGCCCTCCGGAGACGGGCGAGGCGCAAGCCGAGAAGGCGTACTCGCCGTTCGTCGAGAAGGTAGGCTGGAGGACGACGGTGACCAGGGCCTGGGCGGTCGGGAAGACGCTGACTGTGTCGGACGGCTCGAAGGATACTGCCGAAGCCCCCGGCCCCTTGGCGTAGAGCGAGAAGTTGGCGGGGGTGCCCCCGACGTTCTTGAGGTACGCCTGGGCTTCCGAGCGCCTGCCGCCCTCCACGGAGAAGTATGTCGAGGCGTCGACGAAGAAGAGCTGCGGGACGGCCCCTCCGCCCGCTACCTCGGTGGTGCGCACGACGAGCTGCTGCGTCTGGACCTCGCTCCTAGCGTTGGCGTCCTCCATCTGGACCGCGTAGGTCCCGTTGGCTGGCGGGGCGCGCACGGCGACCTTGCCGCTCGCCCCAGAGGGGAGCGAAAGGATGTAGCTCGTGTTCCCGCCTATCAGGACCTGGCCGTCGGGCGAGGAGATCCTTATGTCAGTCTGCTTGGTGTCTAGGTTCTGGATGGTGAGCGTGAATTCGGCGTAGGGGTCCCCGACCTTGACTGCGACCGAAGAGGGGAATATCGAGGAGAATATCTTGAGCTGCTGGAGGTATTTCACGGGGTACTCGTAGGTGTAGAGCGTCCCGTTCACCGAGAGGAGGGCCGAGAGCCTGTTGATGCAGGTGGGTGAGGACGCCGGGATCGAGAACACGTTCTTGTTGCAGCCCAGGTTCGCTATCTGCAGCCCGTCGCAGGAGGCCTGCCAGCAGAGCGTGTAGGAGTCTATCGGGAGGCTCGTCGAGCGGTCGAGAACCTGCTTGGGGGAGAGGAGGAACTGGGAGAAATAGTATATCGTCGTCGGTATGTCGATGGAAAGGTCATAGGGCTCGATGCATCCCTGGGTCGCGAGGCTGCAGTATGTGTTGGCGCATCCCGCGCAGTCGGCGCAGCAGTTGAAGTAGTTCTCGGCGCCGTAGCAGACGTGGTCGCCGCAGACCTGCGTGGCGACGGGGGTCGTCGTGGTCGTCGTCCCGTTGCCGTAGATCGTGGTGGTGGTCGTCGCGTTCCCGGAGCACGCGGCATTGAGTGTGCACGTCGTCTCCGACAGGCATCCCGCGGGCTGGCAGGTCCTCGTCTGGTTCATGTAGCCGGCCGGACAGCCGAGGCCGCAGCCCCTGTCGACAAAGTCCCCGCAGCTACAGCCGGGCGTGGTGGTCGACGACGACGAGATGGAGGATGCCGCGGTCGTGGAGGAGACAGTCGTCGAGCCCGAGACGGAGGTCGTGAGCGACATCACGTTCGAGAGCGATCCCGCGCAGTTGGCCTGCAGCTGGAACGTCCCCGGCGCGGGCGGGACCCAGGTCGTCGATCCCGTGGAGATAGGGACGGCTCCGACCGGGTTCCTGGTCGAGTCGGTGATGACGAGCGTGCCCGAGTCGCACGTGGTGATCGCGCAGGCGCACGGGCTTCCGGAGAAGCAGGGCGTCTGACACGTCAGGGCGGGCGCCGCGTACGCCGGGGATGCCATGAGAAGGGGCGCGAGTGCGAGGAAGAGCGCGACGAGGATCGCAGGGGTCAGTGCTGGGCGCGGTAGCATCCGTGGTCCCTTCCGCGGGCCCCTCCCTTGGTTAAAAGAGTTCCCAGCCGCCATCATCGCCGCCCGCCTTTTTTCCGACAATTGAACCATATCTCTCCCGCAATCGCTAGGACGAATACGTCGCGCTTTCCGAGGACTTGAAAGTGTAGCCCGCGGGGCTGGTCTTGGCGCCCCCCTCGGGATAGACGAATATCCAGACCTGGTACTGCTGCCCGGCTAGGGACGGGTAGATGTTGGACTTGCCGAAGCGTATCGTCTCCTCGGGCCCGAGGCCGTCGATGTAGTTTATGCTCTGGCTCCTTATGAGGTTCCTCGTCCCGCCGCGCGAGCCCAGAAGGAAGACGTCCACCGCCTGGCTCGTCCCTCCGGAGAGCGTGAAGGAGCACGAGGACGGCGAGCAGGAGAATGATCCTGGGACGAGAGATATGGCGAGAAGTACTGCGAGGAGCGCCGCCGGCGCCGCGGCCGCATTCGTGCGCGGGTGTTCCATATCCTTCCTTGCGGAAGGAGACTAAAGGATATAACTCTTACCGCCCGGGAGGGAGGCAGGTTACTTTTTATAAACGGCCGGCGGGTCTTCCTGGGCGCCACGGGCCCGTAGCTCAGCTTGGACAGAGCGACTGCCTTCTAAGCAGTAGGCCGCGGGTTCAAATCCCGCCGGGCCCGCGCTCCGCAGAGCGTGCGTTATCAAGGGGGTCTGCAGGCCCCCGCCGGGACGGCGGAGCTAGCGCCCGCAAATCTTCCCTTCGCGCGAAAGCCGCGCGGCGGAGTTTCTGCTCCGCTCGGTTCTTCAGACCCTCCCGAGCGGGAAGAGGTAGACGAAGGCCGCCGGCAGGTCAAGGTAGACGTCCTTGGGGTAGACGTAGAGCGTCAGGTCGTACTGCTCGCTCTCGCTCCCGTCATAGGTGATGTCGCTGAAGACTAGCTCCCTTAGTCCCGTCCATCCGATCGTCGAGCGCTTCACCGACGAATGGGCGGAGGCCCTGCTCGCAGGCGAAGTCCCCAGAATGAAGAGGTCGAGGGGCACCTTGTTCTTGCTGTCCACCGTCACCGTGCAGGTGTGCCTGTCCGGCGTCCCGCAGGAGAACGAGGTCAGGTTCACCCTCAGCTCCGTCTCCAGGATGTTGACCGGGTAGGCGCTGGACTGCTTGGTCCCGCAGATCGCTTGCAGGTTGTACTGGCCCGCGGAGAGTGGCACGAACGTGAACTGGCCTGTCGTCACCTTCTTGGAGAAGAGGCTTCCGGACGCCTCGGAGGCGATGTAGACCTCCCCCACCTGGCAGTTGGAAACGCCGCATCCGCAGTACAGGTACACCGAGCAGTTCGTCGGGCAGGACACGACTGGGAACGTCTCCCCCGGTAGCGCCGAGGGTATCGTGACGTTGTAGACCCTGGAGCTCATGTTCCCGTCCGAGGTTATCGCGGTAGCGTAGTAGGTGTGCATCGTCCCTGTCGTGAATGCGTCGACTATCCCTGTGTAGGGCCGAGACGTCGACTGGATGCGCGACGCGTTGTCCACGAATATGTGGACCTTGACGACGCTCCCGGTGTAGTTCGCCACTTCCGCGGTCAGGTTCAGGTTCGAGCTGTTCGTGCCCGCCACGAGGAGGACCGTCGCGTTCACCGTGACGACGGCCTTCGGGGCCACAGGCAGGGCGATCGTGAGGAGCGCGGACGTGAAGTTTCCGTCCGCGGTCACGAGCTTCGCCTGGTAGGAATGCGTCGTCCCGCCCTGGAACGGCCCGACCGTCAGGGAGTAGGGCATAGAGAAGTCATCGCCCTTGA
>DYHY01000005.1:24159-47095 GCA_020723935.1 Candidatus Micrarchaeum sp. | reverse complement strand
CCGTCAGGTTGACCGCCTTGATCGTCAGGTTGGGTATCGCGAGCGTGTAGTTCTGTGTCGTGAAGTTTCCGTCCGCGGTCACGAGCTTCGCCTGGTAGGAATGCGTCGTCCCACCCTGGAACGGCCCGACCGTCAGGGAGTAGGGCATAGAGAAGTCATCGCCCTTGAGAGTCGAGTCCAGGTAGAAGCGGACCACCTCCCCCGCCGCCGGCGTGTCGTTCCTCGCCGCTGTGAGGGTTATGTTGTAGGCGCCGCCGCCCAGGCTCGCGAAGGTCGCGCCGACCGTCAGGTTGACCGCCTTGATCGTCAGGTTGGGTATCGCGAGCGTGTAGTTCTGCGTCGTGAAGTTTCCGTCCTCCGTCACGGCCTTGCCATAGTACGTGAAGGTCGTCGCGCGCGCGTATTCCTTTGGCCCGGAGACGAAAGTCGCGTTCCTGACTGGCGTCGGCACGTCGGAGACCTTGGTGCTGCCCATCTCAGTCCCGTTGACGACGAACTTGAAGGCGCTGATCGTCCCCGTGTAGTTGGAGACGAGGCCTGTGAAGTTGACGAGGGCCCGGTTCTGGAGGGTCGCGTGCCGGTATATTTCGGCGCCGGCCCCGACCAGTATCCCGAGCCTCTTCGCCCAGCACAAGCCCTTGTCGGGGCAGCAGGTATTGGAGTTGCTGCAGGAGAGGGAAGTGTCCGCTCTCCATTCCGCGCCCGGGCTTTGGCCGGATGCGGCGCAGCGGCGGATGGTCACGCCCTCGGACTTGCACGAGTTCGTCTGGTTGGAGAGCTTCACCATGCATATTGGCTTGTCCGTCGTGCAGCAGCTGTCGTCGTTGGTGCACAGGAGGAGGTCGTCCTCAGCCCAGCCCTGGCCCTGGAGGGTCTGCGCCTCGGACTGCGTGACGCATCTCCTCTCGAAGCCGTTCTCGGACGGGCACTTGTTCGAGCCCGCGCCCGAGCACGTCACGGTGTTTGGCGCGGTCACGGTGCATTCGGCGCTGGAGACCGATATCGTGTGCTCCTTGAAGAATGTCAGGACGTACTTGCCGGGCGCGCTTATGCGCATGTCGGGGAGCGCGGGCGCCGCCCATCTCCAGTAGTAGTTCTCGCCTACCTTTGGCCTCACCTCGCCCTTGTCCTTCTCGTCTATCTTCGAGTTGTCCGGCTTTGTGACCTCGAGGCCTATGTAGGTGTAGCCCTTGGTGGACGAGGCGTCAAACTGGACGTTGCATCCCGAGGCGACGTTCGTGCAGGAGAGGAGGGTCATGTTCAGCGTGACGGGCGCGTCGCTTCCCGCCGGCGCGGTGGTCGTCGTCACCGGCGGGGCCGGGCCCGGAGGAGAGGGCGTCCCGCACCCGCCCGAGGGGCCGGGCATCGTCGGGGGCGAGTAAGATCCGCCCTGCGACAGGGCCCTGAGCTGGTCCAAGTTCCCGTTGAATGCGTCTATGTCCACCTTCCCCCGGACCCCGGGCGCGCCCTCGCACATCCCACAGCTCTGCCAGAACAACCAGGCGTCCCAGGCGGACGGGATGCGTGGGCAGTTTACCTCCCAGTTGGCTATCCAAAGTGGATAGTCCTTGAACCTGTCCGTGTTGATGGCGGACCACATGCCGGGGCTCGTGTATATCATCGGCTTCTTGCCCGTCTGCTGCTCGACTATGCTCATCCACGTCGCTATGCCGCGGATCCAGGTGTCTCTGTCGGCGCTGTAGGGGCTGATCTCGTCGATCTCGACGTCTATCACGGGCGGGAGCTCGCCGTAGTCGCTCCCGAGCTGGGAGACGAAGAGGTTCGCCTGGTCCGCGGCGTTCTTGTCCGCCCTGAAGAAATGGTATGCTCCCCGTAGGATCCCGTTCCTCTTGGCCTCCGCCCAGTTCCTCGCGAACTCGGTGTCCG
The DNA here is from genome assembly GCA_020723935.1 of Candidatus Micrarchaeum sp. Classification (GTDB taxonomy): domain Archaea; phylum SpSt-1190; class SpSt-1190; order DYHY01; family DYHY01; genus DYHY01. Next base: position 45,208 of record DYHY01000005.1, on the reverse strand, counting down.
CCCTCATCGTCCCGACGGTCGAGACGCTCGCCCGTATGAACGCGAACTTGATGTCGCTCCCCGCCACGGCCTGCCAGTCGATAGTGCTCTGCCAGTATGAGATGTCCATCCCTTTCACTATCGCCGCCCCGCCGCAAGCATCCTTCAGGCAGTTCCCCGTCGTGGGCCCGCTCCCTCCGCCGGGGGCAGTGGGCGAGCCGTCGGGGAGCCAGCATCCGCCCTGGCCCTCGGGGCACGTGAGGTCCGACCTCTGCACCGAATAGCCGGCGGGGGCCGAAGCTGCGCATCTCCCCGCAGGAGAGTTAGTTAGGCATGTGTACGAGCCGGCCGCCGGCGCGTTGCAGCACCTGGCGCCGGTGCCCGGGAAATTCTGGTCGCAAGTGGGGCCCTGCGAGGCGTCCTCTGCCACGACGCTTGAGGTGGCGCAGCTCGTGCTGCATATCCCGGGGCAGGCCGCCACACGCACCTTGCAGCACCGTCCGCCGTTCCGCCTGCACTCGCTAGAGTCGGGGTGGGTGGGTTCATAGTCGGCCATGCCGGTCCCTCCGACCGGACAGCTTGTGCCCGCTATGCAGTAACCCTCGACAGTCTTGGAGCCGCTGGAGTATGTCGCGCAGTGGCCCGTGCCGGCCGCCCCGTGCGACTGCTCCCAGCACCTCATCGTCCCGGGGCACGCCTTCGTCACGCCGAGGGCTGTGGCGGTCGCCTCGGTGTAGCCGCCGGGGTTGGATGCGGCGCACACGCGGGTCTTCCCGCCGCCGTTCTTGCACGGCGAGGCGCAGCAGTCCTGCGTGGTTGAGGAGCAGGAATTCGTCCCTCCAGTCACGATCGCCCATCCCTGGTAGTCGCCGATTGTCGCCCCGCAGAAGCGGGTGTTGTCCGGGGAGGATTTTGTGATGCATTCCTGGTTCGCCGCGCTCGTGCAGGTCGCCGCGGCGGTCCCTGGCAGCCAGCAGATGTAGTTGGAGATCGGGCAGGCGACGGTGTTGTTCCTCATTCCGTGGGAGGCATCGGGAGCCGTGGAGATCGTGTTCACCTGGCAGACGCCGTTCTTCACGCCGCACGGGGACTTGCAGCATATCTGGGCCGTGTCGCAGGACCTGGTGCTCGCGTCGCCGGCGGTCTCAACCTGCCAGCCGGACGCGGTACAGCCGCCGCTAGGGACGCACTTCCTCGTCGCGCCTGCGGACGGGGAAGTCTCACAAGTGTTGGCTCCCGCGCGGTCCAGGGCGGAGTTGGGGACACAACAGCTCCAGTTCCTGTTCGGGGCGGGCCCGCCGCTGACGCAGTTGACGGTGGACCAGCCGGTGAAATGCTGGTTGTAGGGGATCCCTCCAGAGGGGGAATTGGCAAGCGCCCAGCCAGTCTGGCAGGACGTTGAGAAGCATCTGGCCTGCGTGGGCGTGAGCGGGCTGCCTGCGCTCGCGGGGCAGTTGGCCGTGTTCGGCGTGGCGCCGATGCAGGTGTTGGGTATTGTCTGGATGGCGCACTCGGGGCGGGCCTCCCAAGAGAGGCTCGTGCCGCATGCGGTCGTGACAAATCCCCCGCTAACCTCGTCGTGGCAGACGGTTCCGGCGCTCCAGTGGTCGGAGGCATAGTCCCAGTACGCGCTGACATCGTTCGCCCATCTGCAGCCCCACCTGTTGTTCCCCCAGGTCTGCCGGGACATGCACTTGAAGCAGATGCACTGCTTCCCCAGCTCGTAGGACGAGCAAGGGCATTGGCCGTCCGGGTTCGCTATGCTGCTGGAAACCTTACAGCAGGTGCCGCTCGGGCACGAGGTCGTGGCGCCTTCGTGCGAGGGATAGTGCGCGGTGCCGGCGGGGCAGGATCCGTCGCATTCCCCTCCGGCGTCCAGGCACGAGACGCTCCCCGCGACCCGCCAGCAGTTGCCAAGGATGGGGGCGCCCGCGGTCGTCGCGCTGTAGACGCAAGTCCCGGCATTCATGTATCCCGGATAGCTTGTCACGGTCCCGGCCAGGCATTTCCGCCCGGCGAGAGTGCATTGTATCGCGTTAGACGGGACTTGTGCGGTCGCTATGCACAGGGTCCCGACGCAGGTGTATCCGGCGTTGCACTGCCCGCCCGCGGATCCCTGCGGCCGGCAGGACTGTCCGGCTCCTCCGGCGGCGGTCGTCCCGCCCGCGCACGTCGTCCCGCTGGTGCAATACCGTCCCTGCCCGTAGGGCGGGACGGCGCAGTGGGATTCGGCGAACTGGGTGCAGGCGGGGCCGCCCATGCACTGGGCGTTGACGCAGCATTCGCAGCCGGCGCATGTCCTGGATGGGCAGAAGACGCCCGTCGGGACGTATCCCACCCCGGTCACGGTGCTCGCCTGGGGGTCTATGCAAAGCGGGGTCCTGTCGCGCTGGTCGGAAGCGGGCGTCGAGGCAGACCACATGCAGTTCTCAGCTGTTCCGCTCACGATGCAGAGGCATTTCTTGTTGTTCGTAAGGTGGCTGGGCACGCTCGTGTTGCAGCCGGCTGGGCAGGACGTCGGGACGCTGTACGGGACGGCCGCCCCGTTCCTCGTCCCGCATAGGTGGCTGTATTGGGAGCTGTACTGCGAGCCCGCCGCGGGGACGGTCGACTGCCAGGCGCATGACGTGCTGCTGGTCACGGCGCATCCGAGGTCGCCCGGATAGTTGCCGGTGCACACGCAGTAATCGCCGGTGCCGGTGGTGCCGCACACTCCGGTGGCGCCTTGCGGATTTGAGTTGTAAGGGGGATAGCCGTATATGGAATATTTGCAGTTGTGGTCCGTGCCTGACGCGTAGTAGGGGCTCCAGAAGCAGGTCGTCGGCGACACCCGGCAGGTCTGCCACCCGGGAACGTCGTTGCAGGTGCAGTGCCAGTTGTCCGCGTCGTTGAGCTTCGCGAGGACTGCCGGGTCGGAGACGGGGCCGCAGTCGGCGGCGGAAAAGCCAGCCGATACGGCGAACGCGAAAAACACAGCAACTATGACGGCGACTAGTCCTACGAAAAGAGCCCGGTTTTTAGCCATCTGGAGAAGTATTGGGTCCGGCTGTTTTAATAGGTTGTCATATTTCCCGGGGTCCCGCAGGAGCCAGGTTTTTTGTCCCCGCTGCCTTCTCCTACATCCGCTCAACTGCGGCAATCCCGAGGAGGTTGAGCGTGTTCCTCATGCACCAATACGTCGCCTTGACGAGGGCGAGCCTGCGGGCCTCGTGCTCGCTCCCGACAACGCGGCACGTCGTGTAGAAGCGCGAGAGGAGCGTCGCTAGCTCGTAGGCGTATTCCGAGAGGCGCGTGAGCTCAGTCTTTGTCCCCCACACTTCCTTCTTCAGGCTTCCTGCCACCCTCGCTACTTCGGAGGGTAGCTCGGCGATGTGGCGGGCGAGGAGGTATTCGTCGTCGTGCAGGCCGGAGGAATCCCCGGCATCGAGCCTCGCGTCTCCGGCGGCGGCCGCGTGCGGGTCGACCCCTGCCTTCTCCAGGATCCTCTTGCACCTAGCAAGGGCGTACTGCAAGTAGGGCGCGGCGTTCCCGTCGAAGGAGAGCGCCTCGTCCCACTGGAACGTTATCTTCTTCTCGGGCGCGTATTTCACGAGGACGTACCTCACCGCCGCGGTCCCGACCGCCTCCGCGATGACGGCCTTCTTCTCCTCGGGGAGCTCCGGGCTCCTCTTCTCGACTTCCGCGCGCGCCCGCGAGGCGGCCTCCTCCAGGACCGCGTCGACGGAATAGCCAACCCACGTCCCTTTCCTTCCGGAGAACTTGCCCTCGGGGAGCCAGACGTGCTCGTAGGCCAGGTGGAAGCTCCTCTCCTCCTCGGAGGAGAAGCCCATCTTCCTCAGGATGTTGTAGACCGTGCGCTGTGGGTGCGCCTGCTCGGCGCCTATCACGTTTATCACCATCCGCGAGGCGGGGGGCGAATAGGCCGCGCCCTCCCTCCAGGACGCGCGGGCTACCGTCCCGTCCGGCTCCCTCTCGAACTCCTTGAACCTGAAGGGGTTCTCGAATAGCCCGAACTTCCACATCTGGAACGCGACGTCCTTTGCCGGATACGTGGCGGTGTCGTCGCTACGCACGAGGACGACCGAGCCGTCCTTGAGGTTAGCGAACTCGGGGAACTCCGAAAGGTCGCAGACAACGCACCCCGCCTTCTCGCCCTCGGTCTCCCTCTTGACGCAGCCCGTCGCAAACATCTTGTCCAGGGCCTTCTTGAAGAGGCCGCTGGAGACGATGTCTGACTCGAATATCAGGAGGTCGTGGTAGACACCCAGACGGTACGCGGTCTTGTACTGCGCCTTCACGCAGGATTCTACGAGGGCGCGCACCTCGCCTGCGACGGGCTTGATCCCCTTCTCCATCTTGTGCATTATCTCGCGCACCTCGCCCTCGACTGCCGCATCCTCCCCTGACTTCTTCTCCACCTCCACGTAGAGGAGGCCGAGGAAGTTGTCGAGCTTCCCCTCTGGGGACTTGCCGAGGTGCTGCGTGCCCCAGTAGACCTTGGCGACCTGCAGCCCCAGGTCGTCGATGTAATCCATCTTGGTCACGGAATAGCCGGCGGCCGCAAGGATCCTTGCAATGGTGTCTCCGAGCACCGCGTTCCTCGCGTGGCCTATGTGCCAGGGCTTGTTCGGGTTGACCGAGGGGAACTCCACAAGGACGCTGCCGGAGAACGAGGAGGTCTTCCCGTAGGATTCCTTCTCGGAGATGGCCTTTGAGACCGTCCCCGAGAACAGCGCCTCGCGCCTGGCGAAGAAGTTAAGGTAGCCGCCCTTGTTCTCGACCCTCGCTATCAAGGGGTATTTGGTGAGGTCCATAGAGGAGACGAGCTCGTCTGCTATCTTGAACGGCGCAGCCTTCCTAGCGCGGGCAAGCTCAAAGCAGGCGGAGCTCGAGAGGTCCGCTCCCGTCCCGGCGGTCTTTGGCGGCTTCTCCAGCTTCTCCCTCGGGACCCCTGCGGCGCCGGAAACCTGTGATGCGAAGTCGTCCCAAGCCGAGCCGGGGCGCGATGAGGAACGTTCCATGCGCAAGACCCCTTCCGGCGTTTTATAACTCTTGTTGGCGCCTTCTTCGCCGGCGGCGGCCCGCGCCCCGGCCTAGCCGCCGCGGACCCGCTTCCTCATCGCCGCTATCTGCGCGAGGAGGAGCCTGGGGTTGGGGCTCCCTTCTGAGGAATACGCGTCCACTATCCTTTCCGGGTCCTGGGCGGCTTCCAACTCGTCCGCAGAAAATGCTTCCTTCGGGCCGCCGGCAGCGAGGTACGCGCCGTATGTTATCCTGTCTGCCCCGTCCGTCTCCTCAGAGAGCTTCACCGCCTTCTCAACCAGGACCTTGGCTTTCCTGAACGGGACGCCCGTCTTCGCGACGAAAGCCTCTAGGAAGTGGGTCGCCGAGATGAAGTGCCTGCCGGCCTCCTCCTTCATCCTCCCGGCGTCGGGCCGGATCCCAAAGACTAGCGAGGGGAAGAGCTCGAGGGCGGGCCGCGTCTCCAGGATGACGTCCATGACGAGTTGCTTCGTCACCTGGCTGTCCCTGTTGTATCCCATGAAAGACGCCTGGCCCTCCGAAAGGAGCGAGAGGAGGTGGCCGTGGCACAGGGAAGCCCTGCCCCTGACCGCCTCCAGGAAATCCGGGTTCTTCTTCTGCGGCATCATCGAGCTTCCCGTGCAGAACTCGTCCGGGAGGGAAAGGAACCCGAACTCGGGCGAGGAGAGGACTATGAGCGTCTGGCCGAAGGAGGAGAGGTGGTCCATCGCCGTGCAGGCCGCGAAGGCGAAAGTCGCCTCGGGCTCCCACCTGTTCTGGACGGGATCAAGCGAGCTTGGCTCGGGGGCGGAAAACCCCAGTTCCCTTGCCGTGTAGCGCCTGTCTATCGGGAACGCCGTCCCGTAGGATGCGGCCCCCCCTAGGGGGGACTTGTCGAAGAGGGCGCTCCACTGCAGGAACCTCGTCCTGTCCCGCTCAAGGCCGCAGGCGACCGAGAAGAAGTAGTGGCCCAAGGTCGTCACCATTGCCCGCCTCTGGTGGGTGTAGCCGGGCATGACGGCGCGCGCGTTCCTTTCCGCGCAGGAAAGTAGGGCGAGGATGAGCTTTCCCAGGAGGAAGGAATACTCCTCCGCGGCCTCCTTGAGGAAGAGCCGCGTGTCGAGGGCCACTTGGTCGTTCCTGCTCCTGGCGGTGTGTAGGGGCAGGCCCGCCTTGCCGAGGGCCTTCTCCACGGCGGTGTGGACGTCCTCGGACTGCGGGGTCAGGGCGACGCCGGACTTCCCTATCCTTCTGAGGCCCGAAAGAAGGGCGGAGAGCTCCTTGCCGGAAATTATCCCCTGCCTTGCGAGCATCCTGGCATGGACGATTGAACCTGAAACGTCGTGCGGGAGAAGCAGAATATCGGAAGGGAGGAGGGGACTTGCATCCCGGCCGCAGAGAAACAGGAGCGTCCGGGGTGCGGGGCTCTTGCCGAGCCTTGCGCCCCAGAGCCTTCGGGAGTCGCGCCTTGTTCCGGCGCCCTTCCCTCGTACGTTCTTCCCTTTCTTAGCGGGCGGAACCATTCGGATCCCTCCCCCCTTCCAACCCTAGAGACTAGGTTTTACTTTTTCTTCTTCTTTGCCTTTGCCAAGCCTATATTCACCTGTTCCTTCTCCTTTTCCTTCCCCACTTGGGGCGTTGAGGAGCGCGACGCGCGGGCCTTCTCGGATATCGCGTTGGACATCCTCGTCTGCAGGCCCCACAGCTCGATGAAGCCGACCGAGTTCTTCTGGTCGAACTTGCTGTCGATGTTGTAGCTAGAGAGGTTGAAGTCGTATATAGCGTTAGCGGATTTCCTTCCGACCACCCTGAACGCCCCCTTGTGCAGCATCACCCTCACCGTCCCCGTGACCTTCTCGTTCACCGAGTCAATGAATGCGTTGAGGCTCCTTATCAAGGGGTCTGTCCAGAGGCCGGAGTACGCGAGGCGCGCCCACATCGCGTCCACGCCCTCCTTGAAGGAGTTCGTGTGCGTCGTGCTGACGAGCTTCTCCAGGTCCCTGTGCGCCGATATCAGGACGACCGCCGCCGGGTATTCGTAGACTTCCCTGCTCTTGAGGCCGACGACCCTGTCCTCCATGTGGTCCAGGCGCCCGACCCCATGGGCTCCCGCGAGCTTGTTGAGGGAAAGGATCAGCTCCAGCGTCCCGTCGACCCGCTTGCCAGCCGACTCCACGAGCATCGACACCGGGACGCCCTTCTTGAAGTCCACCTGGACGTATTCCGGGGCGTTAGGCGTCCTCTCGGGCGCCGCCGTCCATCCGAAGGCGTCCTCCGGGGGGGCGTTCCAGGGGTCCTCAAGCACCCCGCACTCGGCCGAGCGCCCCCAGAGGTTCTCGTCGACGCTGAACTGGCTCTTCTTCTCGTTGACAGACACCCCGTGCGCCTTGCAGTACGCTATCTCCTGGTCCCTGCCCATGTTCCACTCCCTCACCGGGACGAGGACCTGCAGGTCGGGAGCCATCGACTTGATTATTATGTCGAAGCGCACCTGGTCGTTCCCCTTGCCCGTGCACCCGTGGGCGACCGCCACGGCCCCCTCCTTCCGCGCCACCTCCACGCCGTACTTGGCGATCAGCGGCCTTGCTATCGACGTCCCCACAGGGTAGATGCCCTGGTAGAGAGCGTTCGCCTTGATCGCCGGGATTATGCAGGCCCTCACGAACTCCTCGCGCACGTCCACGGTGTAGTGGGAGACCGCCCCTATCTTCCTCGCCTTCTCGGCCACCTTGGAGAGGTCCTCGTGCTGGCCTATGTCGAGCGTGAGCGTGACAATTTCCCACCCGTGCTCGGCCTGCAGCCACTTGCATATCGTCGACGTGTCAAGGCCCCCTGAGAAGAGGAGGACCGCCTTCTTCTTCACGCTTCCCCCGTCAGCATTCTTTTTTGCCATTGTGTGTTTCCAGCCCCTACCGCCATCCTTGCGGATTTTTCCCCGAAAAAGGAGAGCCCCGGGCGCGCTTAAAGACATGACGAACCAAACAAAACATTTTAAACGGCCTCTGTTTCAAATGAAACATATGGCGCTCCAAAAGGGGGAAAGCATCCAGAAGGCCGTCGAGAGGCAGGTGAAGGGCCTGTTCTACATGGAGGAGGCGCTCTTCGAGGACATACTGAACCTTCGCGCCGCGGCAAAGAAGATCAAGCCCAGGGTGCGGCAGGGAAGCATCGAGGCGATAGCAATAGCCCTGAGGAGGTACGGAGAGAAGGCGAGGAAGGATGCAAGGGCGGCGGACGAGGCGCTCTCAGCGATGCTCTCCAGGAGCAGGATGCGTGTCAGGACTGGCGTCGCCGACTTCACGCTCGAGTCGGAGAGCGTCACGCTCTCGAAGGTCGCCGAGATTGTGAAGAAGATACACCCCGGCCGCGGCGAGATAATACATGTCGTCTTCGGGCAGGAGGCGACGACGATAATAGTGGATTCGGAGAACTACGACCTCGTCAAGAAGGCGTGCGCAAGCCTCATAATACGGGAGAGGAAGAGCGTCGCCGAGCTATCGATAATGACCACGAGGAAGGTGGAGAACACCGTCGGATGGGTCGCCCTGATATCGCGCCTCCTCGCGCGCAACGGCGTGAACATGATAGAGACCCTCTCCTGCTACACGGAGACGATCCTGCTCGTCGAGGAGCAGGACCTGGGGCGGACCCTGGAGCTCATACGGAAGGCGAAAGGGGGCTGAAGACATGGCAAGGACAGTCTTCCTCGACTGCTCGGCGGGCGTGAGCGGGGACCTCGTCGTCTCCGCCCTCCTGGACCTGGGGATGACCCAAAAGGACCTCGACCGGGTCGCGGCGGCCGCGCAGAAGGCGTGCCAGGGGTGGTGCGGGAAGATCGAGGCGAGGAGGGTCGTCAGAAGGGACCCTGTCCTCGGCTGCGGCCTGGACTTGCGGATCGAGGAGAAGGCGGGCGCGCGGAGCGTAAGGGAGGTGAGGGCGGCTGTGGCAAAGTGCGCGAAGCTCTTGGGCTTCCCGGACGGGGCCGCGAGGCTCGCCCTGGCTGCCGTGGGGACGATAAACTGGGCCGAGGCGTCGGTCCACGGGGTCCCCGCCAGGGACATCCACCTCCATGAGCTCGGCTCGGCCGACACCGTCTTTGACATATGCGCGGCAATCTACGGCTTGCGCAAGCTCGGCCTGCTGGAAGCCGACATTGTTAGGACCCGCCTCGCCGTCGGGAGCGGGAGTGTGAGGACCGCCCACGGCCTCATGCAGGTGCCCGTCCCTGTGGTCTCCAGGATCCTTGCCAAGGAGAAGATAGGCTTCTCCTCCGGCGGGGAGGGGGAGCTTGCGACGCCGACGGGCGTCTCGCTCGCCCTGAGCATCGCGCCCAGGGAGGCGTCCTTGGAGGGGCGGATCCTGAGGATCGGCCAGGGGATCGGCTGGCGCGGCAGGACATTCAGGATAGTTGTCGCCGAGGGCGCCCCGTCCTCCGGCGCCGCCCCCGCAGGAGCGGAGGAGATAGGCGTCATAGAGACGAACTTGGACGACGTGGACGGCGAGCTGATAGGCTACGTCGGGAAGCGCCTGATGGCGGAGGGGGCATTGGACTTCTCGGTCCTGCAGGGGATAGGGAAGAAGGGCCGCCCCGTCTTCGCGGTCAAGCTGATATGCCGCTGGGAAGATTCCGAGAGGCTCGCCCGCAGGCTCATAGAGGAGAGCGGGACCGGGGGTGTGAGGATCTCCAGCTGCAGGATGCTGATGGCGCAGAGAAGCTACGAGAGGAGGGGCAAGGTAGTCGTCAAGAAGTTCTTCCTCGACGGCGTTGAGGTCTCGCGCAAGGCCGAGCATGACACTGCGGAAGCCGAGGCGCGCAGGACGGGGAAGACTTTAAGGCAGGTGAGGAAGGAGGCGCTGTCATGACGGACGGACGGGCCGCGGCGGGGATCCGCCGGGCGAAGCTGACGCTGTCGGTCCTGGAAACCCTGCGCCTTGCCGAGAAATACGGGATACATATCGCAAGGACGGTCAAGGCGGACGGGCCCCTGCCGTCGTTTCCCCTCGCCGCCAAGCCCGACACTTCCGAGCACAAGTCGGAGAAGGGCCTCGTGTTCCTCGGCATACGGAGCCGCGAGGAGCTGGAGGCGGCGCTCTCCAAGATAGGGAAGGGCGATGCGATCGTCCAGGAGATGGCTTCGGGGACGGAGCTCATTGTCGGGGCGAAGGCAGACCCGGTGTTCGGCGCGGTCGTGATGGTCGGGATCGGCGGGACGCTTGCCGAGGCATACGCCGACGTGTCCTTCGGGATCGCCCCGCTCTCCGAGCCGGACGCGGAGAGGATGATAGGGGAGATCAGGGGCCAGAAGCTCCTTGACGGCTTCCGGGGCAAGCCTTCCGTGGACAGGAAGGCGCTAGCCAGGCTCCTCGTCGCTGTCTCAAAGCTTGCGGAGGGCGAGGGCGTCCTGGAGCTTGACCTCAACCCGGTTGTGGCGACCTCCGACGGAAGGCTCGTCGCGGTGGACGGCAGGGCCGTCGTAGGATAGGCCGCAGAACCGGGGGGGGGCGCCTCCCGGGCTATTCCATGCTCTTCTTCTTGCCGAACTTTCCCAGGCGCGACAGGAGCTTGCCCTCGCCGCGCCGCTTCCTCTCGCGCAGGTACAGCACGACCGTCAGGGCGAGGAGGCCGCCCACGAAGGCGAGGACGACGCGGTTGCTGCTCTCCACCTTGACCGTCGAGACCACCCTGTCGAACGCCGACGGGTAGAGGTAGGTGGTCGTCAGGTTGAAGGTCCCGGGCGAGGGGGACGAGAAAAAATACGCGATCGTCACCTTGTCTGCGGCGGCAAGGCCCGCCGGGAAGCTCCATCTCGCCTTGGTGCTCGTGCCAAAGGACCTCGTCTCGTAGGAGACCTTCGACGGGTCGTAGCCGGAGACCGACCACTCCGATATCTTGAGGGGGATTGGGATGTCTTCGACGACGTCAAGCCCCGACACAACGGAGTCGGACGATATCTCCACCGAAACCATGGTCTTGGCGCCCACGTCGGTGCGCGCCGGCGCCCGCTTTTCCATCGTCACCTTCGCGAGGGCGGGAGCCGCCGAAAGGAGGGCCAGGGCGAGGAGCAGGAGCACGCAAAGCAGGGGACCGCGCAGGCGCGCCATGCCGCGTCCGGGGCGCCGGGCGTTTAAATTAGTGACCCGGTAGCAAGCATTTAATTCCCTCCGGCGGTCCTCCGGCGGCATGTTCATCGTCATAGACGGGACTGACGGCAGCGGCAAGGCCACGCAGACGAAGCTCCTTCTTGAGCGCCTGGGGAAGAAGGCGGGCCTGGAGACGGAGGTCTTCGACTTCCCCCAGTACGGGCAGAAGAGCGCCGTCCTCGTCGAGGACTACCTGAACGGAAGGTTCGGCTCCCCCGAGGAGGTCGGGCCCTACAGGGCGTCCATCCTCTTCGCCTGCGACAGGTATGCCGCGTCCTTCCGCATGAGGAAGGCCCTCGCCGAGGGGAAGGTCGTCCTATCCAACAGGTATGTCTCCTCCAACATGGGCCACCAGGCGGGCAAGATTGTGGACGCCGCGGAGCGTGACCGCTTCCTCGAATGGCTCGACAACATGGAGTTCAAGATATTTGGGATACCTAGGCCGGACGCGGTGATCCTCCTCTACATGCCCCTTGAGGTTGGGCAGGAGCTCGTTTCAAGGAAAGCGCGGCGCACCTATATCGAAGGCGGCAAGACGCGCGACATCCATGAAGCGGACATCTCCCACCTGAAGAAGGCTTCGGAAGCCTACCTATACGTCGCAAGGAAATATGGCTGGAAGGTCGTGGACTGCGCGCCAGGGGGGAAGCTGCGCTCAATCGAGGACATCGCCGAGGAGCTCTGGAGGGATGTCCTACCCCTCCTTCCGGCAAGGAAGGCCTGAAGCCGGCTCTATTTCTTCGCCGGGTCCTTCCCTTCCGCCGCTTCCCGCAGGCGCCGCAGCATCACCTTCTGCTCTATAGCGGCGACGAGCTTCCTCGTCGCGACGACCGCGTCCGGGTTCACCGAGACAGAGGTTATCCCCTCGGAGACGAGGAACTCCACGAAGTCAGGGAGGTTGCTCGGCGCCTGGCCGCAGATGGAGATGGTCTTCCCAGCCTTGTGCGCGGCGACGATGAGCATCCTTATCGCTTCCACCACCGCCGGGTCGCGCTCGTCGGAGTATCCCATGTTCCCGAGGAGCTCGCTGTCCCTGTCCGCGCCGATAGTCAGCTGCGTGAGATCGTTGCTCCCGATCGAGAAGCCGTCGAAATACTCGTAGAACTTGGCCGCGTGGAACACTATCGAGGGCACCTCCGCCATGGCCCATATCTTGAAGTCGTAGTTCCTCTCGAGGCCCTCCTCCTTGATTATGGCGAGGCATCTCTCCACTTCCCAGACCGTGCGCACGAACGGCAGCATCACCCAGACGTTCTTGAGCCGGTACTCCTCGCGGCACTTCTTGATCGCCTGGCATTCCAGCCTGAACGCCTTCTCGAAGCCAGGGGAGATGTAGCGCGAGACGCCGCGCCAGCCAATCATCGGGTTGTCCTCCTTCGGCTCGTACTTCTCGCCTCCGGGTAGCTCCCGGTACTCGTTCGTCTTGAAGTCCGAGAACCGCACTACTACGGGCCGCGGGTTTATTGCCTTGGCCACCATCCCGACGCCCTCGGCGAGCTTGTCCACGTACGCCTGGCCCTTGCCCTGCGTGATGAGGTCCATCGGGTGCGCCTTCACGTAGGTCGCTATGATGAACTCGAGGCGCATCAGGCCCACGCCGTCGAAGGGCAGGTCGCCGTAGTCCGAGATCTTCTCCGGGATCCCCAGGTTCATGTAGACCTTGGTCCCGGTCGGTATGTAGCCCTCCGCTATCACGGCCGTGCCGCGCGAATAGGCGGTCTCGGCCGCCGGTTTCCTCTCCTCGAGGCGCCCCTCGTACACGACGCCGGCCTTGCCGTCGACGGTGTAGGTGGAGCCGTCCTTCATGATCGACATCGCGTTCCCGGTCCCGACTATGCACGGGATGCCCAGCTCGCGGGAGACTATCGCGGCGTGGCACGTGGCCCCGCCCTCCTCGGTGACTATCGCGCATGCCTTCCTCATCGCCGGCACCCAGTCCGGCGTCGTCATGCTGGTCACGAGCAGGTCGCCCTGCTTGACGAGGTCTATCTGGTCAACCGACGGGATGATCTTGGCGACCCCGGCGATCGTTCCGGGAGATGCGGCCATCCCCTTGCAGACGACCTTCCTCTCGCTCGTCGCCGGCACCGGCTCGGAGGGGGCGGACGCGCCCTTGGCCTTCTTGCTCCAGACGGTCTCGGCGCGCGCCTGCACGAGGAAGACGCTCTCCGGGAACTTCATGTCCCGGTCGACTGCCCATTCAATGTCCATCTCGCGGCCGTAGTGCTTCTCTATCATCTTCCCGAGCTCCGCGATCCTCACGATCTCCTCGTCGGTCAGGGAGGGCGCGTTCTGCCTCTCGGGCGGGACCTGGGAGTGCACAACCCCCCCGGTCTTGGGATCCCTCAGGTATTCGACGTGCTTGACCGCCAAGTTCCTCTGGATTATCTGCAGGTTGTTCTCGTTCACGTGGAAGTTGTCGGGTGTCACCGCGCCGGACACGACCGCCTCGCCGAGGCCCCAGTTGGACTCGATTATTATCTCGTCCGGGTCCCCTGTCGTTATGTCCATCGTGAACATGACGCCAGCGCAGCGGGAGTTGACCATCTTCTGGATGGCGACGGAGAGGAGGACGTCCTCGTGGCGGAAGCCCTTGTCGTGGCGGTAGAACGTGGCGCGCGGCGTGAAGAGGCTCGACCAGCACTTCTTGGTGAAGAGGAGGACGTCCTTGTCGCCCTTGACGTTGAGGAACGTTTCCTGCTGGCCGGCGAAGCTGGCGTCCGGGAGGTCCTCGGCCGTCGCGGAGGAGCGGATCGCGACGAAGAGGCCCTCCTGCTTGTACCTCTTGGAGAGGGCCGCGTAGGATTCCTTGATCGCGGCCTCGATGTCCTTCGGCATCTGCGCCTCCTCTATCATCTGGCGGATCTTGGCGCAGGCCTTGTTGAGGGCGTCGGAGTTGTTGACGTCGGCCTTGTTGAGTATCTCGTAGATCTTGTCGGCGATGCCCGTCTCGGTGATGAACTTCTTGTAGGCATACGCCGTGACCGCGCAGCCGCCGGGCACCGGGATCCCGGCCGAAATCATCTCCCCGAGATTCGCGTTCTTCCCCCCGACGAGGGGGATGTCGTCCTTCCTTAGATCCTCGAACCACAAAATGAGCTCCCTTGACCTGTCCTTGGGCCCTGCCATGCCCGCAGGGACGCCGGGTAATTATATAAGGGTTTGCCGGCCACTGCCGGGAGTGAAAATAAGGGCAGGGAAGAGGGTCCTCTTCTCCCGCGTGAAGGTCTGCTCCTCCGTCCTTGACAAGATGCTCGGGATAATGGGGCGCAGGCGGCCCATCGGGAGGGCCGAATGCCTCCTCTTCACTGAGGAGAGGGAGGCGGGCCCCATCTCCGCGTCGATACACATGGCGTTCTGCTTCCTCCCGATAACCGTCGCGTGGCTGGACGGGGAAGGGCGGGTCGTGGACGTCGCCCAGGCCGTCCCGTTCTCGCTCCTCGCGCCGGCGACATGGCGAATCTACGCGCCCTCGTCCCCGGCCAGGTACATAATCGAGTGCAGGGCGGGGACAAAACTAACGAAAGGACAAAAATTAGAGCTTTTCTGACACGTCTTTGTCACCGACCAATTTCCGCAATACGTAAATGTCGTTATTGGTAGATTTAACCGGATTAAACAAGTTAACATAGGTTGTAACGGACAGGGCAAGGGAAACTGCAGCTAAAAGAAGAACAAGAAAACGGTAGCTCTGAGTAAAAAAAGATACGCAAAGTACAGGAAAGCTGCTCCAAGAAGTGCCGATAAGATAATCAGCGCGGATTTTATCCCTGCCAGTGTAATTTGGAAACGTGCCTTGATAGGCAATTTTCTGAGCTTGAGTTCATCTTTTTCTGAGAATTCAGCGTTTCCACCTATAATGGGAAGGCACCTAAGCGCTACGGTAGATATGCCCTGCTTTTTTGCTTCATTTTTATGGGCCAATTCGTGAATAGGGGTAGATATCCAAACCAGACCAGAAATGCTGCAATAAATCCGACCCTTGGAACAATAGACGAAAGTAAGTCCATTTACTAAATACAGTAACAGAATCTTAATAAACTCCAGTACGGAAAACGTACCACCAAGATGGGGAACGCGCGCGTCTTGATGCTCTGCGCCTGTTGCTGACTAGTCCCATCAAGGCCGAACATAAGCCCCTGTTTTTCAGGATGCCAGGCAAAATCGGTCCCGTTGATTTCTAGCGCTTGCCGTTCATCTCTCGCTTTTTCGGCGTTTCGCATGTGTAGACTGATCGGAGGGAATGCAAAAGAAATGATACACGAAAGCATACTCGGACTTGTGGGCCGGACGCCCCTTGTCAGGCTGAAGGGCCCGAGCGGAGGGGCGGAGATATTGGCGAAGCTGGAATACATGAACCCCGGCGGGTCGGTCAAGGACAGGATAGGCCTCGCCATGATAGAGGCGGCCGAGAAGAGCGGCAGGCTTGCGCCCGGCGGGGAGATAATTGAGCCTACGTCCGGGAACACCGGCGTGGGCCTCGCGATAGCCGCCGCGGTGAAGGGCTACAAGTGCACGTTCGTGATTCCGGACAAGATGAGCGCGGAGAAGGTCTCGCTCCTGCGCGCCTTCGGCGCGCAGGTGATCGTCACGCCCGCGGGCGTCGGGCCCGATGACCCGCGCTCCGACATCTCCGTCGCGAGGAGGCTTGCCGCCGAGCGCGGCGGGTTTATGCCGTTCCAGTACGACAACCCGGAGAACCCGGGCGCGCACTACAGGACGACGGGGCCCGAGATATGGACGGAAACGGGTGGGAAGGTGGACATCCTCGTCGCGGGCATGGGGACGGGAGGGACTCTCTCCGGGACGGCGAGATACCTCAAGGAGAGGAACCCGGCGATGCGCGCGGTGGCCGTCGACACCGTCGGCTCCATCCTCGCCGACAGGCGGGCCGGGAAGGAGGGGGAGGCGAAGTTCTACCTCGTCGAGGGGATAGGGATGGACTTCGTCCCGAAGAACGTAGACTTCTCCCTGACGGACGAGATCGTGACAGTTTCTGACAGGGACGCGTTCGCGGAGGCGCGCAGGCTCGCGCGCGGGGAGGGGATCTTTGCTGGCGGCTCGGCGGGGGCGGCGGTCTTCGCCGCGCGGGGGGTGGCGGCGCGGGCGGGCCCGGGGAGGACGGTCGTCGTCATCCTCCCGGACAGGGGGGAGAGGTACCTTTCCAAGTTCTATTCGGACGGGTGGCTGGAGGGGAAGGGCCTTGCCTAGGAGGCGGGGCTGGAAGCTCATCCCGATAGGATCGCTAAAGCCCCACGAGAGGACGATGGAGCCGCACGTGCGCGAGATACGCCGGCTCATAGAGGAGAGTGGCGTCATGAAGGAGCCCATAATCGTCGAGGGCGAGCACCTGATAATACTGGACGGCCACCACAGGACGGAGGCCCTGCGCCGGATAGGCGCCAAGGCTGTCCCCGCGGTCGTCGTCAACTACGGGGAAATAAGGCTCCTCGCGCGCAGGAAGAGCCGTCCCGTGACAAAGGAGCTCGTCGTCGAGACGGCCCTGGCCGGGAGGGTGTTCCCGCCGAAGACCACGAAGCACCTCGTCGGGAACAGGATCAGGGGGACAAGGATACCTCTGGAGCTGCTCGTCCTTGCCGGGGAAGCTGCCCCCTAGGTCAGGCCGGGTTAAGCCAATCCGGCCTAGGCCTTCGACGCCCAGCCCTTGGCTGCTGCGGGAGCGGCGCCCAGCTCCTTGTACCGCCTGAAGGCAAGGAACTCCGCCGCCGCGGCAATCGCCCGGAGGAAGTATTTCACCCAGTCGGCGAGGAGCACGACGGAAAGGCGCAGGGGCTTCTCTTCAGTTATCAGGTAGTTCTGGACGCTAGCGGCCTTGCCAAGGTCCGGCAGGACTATCTTCACCGGGAGCACGCCCACCTTCGTCGGGACATTGATCAAGCCCGCCCCTTCCCCGCCGAACCCCCACATCCCCACCCCGAGGGCCGGCATCGAAAATCCGCTCCTGAGTTTCTTCAAGGGTATTTTCATTTCTTCGCCGCAGCGTCGGCCTCCTCCACAATCGCCTTCATCTTGAGGGCGTCCTTGTCCTGGAGCGGCGACTCGCATATCAGCACGGGCGAGAGGCCGTTCTTGACTATTACCTTGGCGAGGGGCATGAAATCGGGGCTCGGGGGGCTAGCCGATCCGATGGGGACGTGGTTCCTCTCGTTGCCCTTGACGGGGTCGAAGTTGAGCTCGGAGAAATGGCAGTGGACTCCCCTCGCCGCCGTGGCACCGAGCTTCCGCTCTATCTTCTCGAAGACCGCCAGGTAGTCGTCCTCCGTCCTCATGCAGCCCCTGCCGCGCGCGTGCAGGTGGGCGAAATCCACCGCGGGGACGGAGAAATCCATCTGCGAGCAGACACCCAGGATCTCGTCAAGGGTCCCGAACTGGCTCTGCTTGCCCGTCGTCTCCATCCCGAGGACGACGTTCCTCAGGCCCTTCTCCCTGATGACGTCCACTACGCGCTGCATCGTCGACATCACCTTCTTCCCTGATTCGGCGGAGCTCTGGCCCAAGTAGAACCCCGGATGGAAGACTATCACGAACCTCGGGTCGCCCAGGGCCTGCCCGACGTCGACGCAGTCCTTGAGATGGTGCACGGAGCGGTTGATCTTGACCTCCTCGAGGGCGCAGCAGTTTATCCAGTAGGGCGCATGGCACGAGAGGAGGATTTCCAGGTCGCCGGCTAGCTTCCCTATTTTCCCGGCGAGCTCAGGGCCCATCTTGACTCCCTGGACGAACTCCATCTCGAAGGCCGAAAGCCCCTCGCCCTTCACGAAGGGCAGGGCGTCTAGGATGCCGGAGCATTCGGGGGGGACGCCCGCAGGTCCGAACCTTGGCCCCGCCGCATGCGGTTTCTCGCCTCGCATTTCCCGGGGGCTAGCAGGCCTTCATTTAAGCTTATTGAGTCCGCGCGGCGGCGCGCCCGCTGCCGGACGGAAAGAATTGCCTGCGCCTCCGCTTGCAGGATTAATCAGGGCTTGAAAGCCATGCGCAGGATGAGCTCGGCGAGGATCACGACGCCGCAGGCCACGACGACGGCTTCCGGGGTGAGCTCTATCTTGCTCTTGAAGTCGTCCAAATACCTCATGAACCCGCCGCCGCCGGACGGGAGAGCCCCCTGCGTTGCCATGCCTAGGGTGCCCGCGGGGCCGTTTAAAAAAGTTCTGAACTGCCCCGCGCGGCAGCTCCTTTGCGGCCCCCGAGGCGTCCAAACGGGCGCCCGCACTGAAAACGGTTAAAACGAACGCAGGCATAGGCACACTCGGGAGGAGGGTTCAATCACCTTGTTCGGGAAGCGGACCAGGAGACGTGGGAAGGCGGACCTGCAGGAGCGGCGCGCCGCGGGGGCAGAGATTGCGCCGGATATTTGGAGATCTTGAAAATCCAGTCCAGGGGCGGCTTCCCGGCGGACGTCGCCAAGGTCGCGCAGCTCTCCTACGCCGCGGTCCCGAAGGAGTGCACGAAGGGCGAGAAGGCGTTCGTCGGGATAGGCCGGCGCGAGGGCGTACAGGAGTACAGGGTCGAGGACCACATAAGCCCGAGGGGCGCGATAGTGACGACCGACATGGACGAGGTCGTCTCCTTCCTCACCGACGACCGGAGGCGCAACGACGCCGTCAGGAGGAGCGACGAATCCTGGGAGCTGAGCGGGAACATGGTGATGGCCACGGCTGCGGCATACCTCATCGAAGCGGTCGATGGCATCGGGGACGAGGCGAGGAAGGAGCGCGTATACGAGAGGCTCCTTGAGCTCGCGAGGCCCGCCGCCTGATCAGGCCAAAAGGAAGTACTGCAGCCCCACCACGGCGGCGACCGTCCCGAGCCAGACCCTCCAGTTCCAGGAGAAGACCGCCCGGCCGTCGAAGGGCCCGAAGGGTATCAGGTTGAAGAGGGCGAGGGACAGGTTTATGCTCATCCCGACCGCCGCGAGCCCCCCGAGGAAGGGGGAAAGGGTGAAGAAGGTCGCGGCGAGCACGATGTTTGACACCGGGCCGGCCCAGCTGATCCTCCCCACCTGAGCCTTGGTGAGAGGGATCGCCCATGGGCCGTGCCTGCGGTAGCCCGCATAGTATGCCGCCCCCGGAGCTATGAGGGCGAAGCCGATCGCTACCTTCATCAGGAGCGCGAAGATCAGGCCGCCCGTCCACATCCGGTACTCGCTCCAGACGCGGTAGTACTGCGCGGTGAGCTTGTGGCTGGACTCGTGTATCATAAACGCCGAGCCCACGATCAGGAACGTGAAGAGGAATGTTATCCCGAAGCCCGGGAGGTCGGAGAAGGCGCCCCAGACCGGGAAGGGCAGGGCGAAGATGGCCGAGAGGACGAGGGCCGAGACGAGAAGGTGGAGGAGCTCAGTCCCGGAGAACCGGAACTGCCCGATCCCCACGTGGAAATCCCTCCCCCTTGCAGCCTGCTCGTGCGGGAACATCGTGCCCGCGTCCCTGCGGCCCGGTTATAAGATTGTCGAGGAAGGGATGCGCCTGCGAAGGCCCGGTATGTGGGCGGCCCCGGCGACGACGAGGACGGACTTGCCCTCCGGGAGCTCCGCGAGCCTAGCCGCCATGAACTCGTCCCTCTCCGAGACCACCGCCGCGTAGATCCTCGGAAACTCGCCCTTGAGTTCGCGCAGGAGGGAGCGCACGATTCTCTCGCTCGGGACGCGGTTCAGGTCGAACCTCTCGACCCGCCTCCCGAAGAGCGCCACCTTGAGGAACTTCAGCAGGGTCCCGGCGGTTATCGCTGACGAGAGGCGCGAGATCGTGATGGAGACGTCGCGGTCTATCAGGACTATCGGGATGTTCCCCTTCTGCGCGAGCCTTATCGCCACGAGGAATTCCTCGCCTGGTGTCTGGCCCGTCTTCCCGCCGAAGAAGCCCTGGATCAAGGAGAGCGTGAGCGCGACTATGGATTCGCGCGGCCGGCGCCAATCCCACATCCCTCCCCGCCTGCCGCGCAGGTGCTCGCCGTTGAAGAGCAAGAAGAGGCGTCGAGGGTCCAGCTCCACCGCGACGAAGCCCGGCTTGAGGGTCTCGACGGCCCAGGCGACGCGCGCCCTGCTCTCGCTTGCGACGTGCGATATCGGGAGGATGTAGACGCGGCGTCTTCCCCCCGCTTCTGCTGATGTTGCTGCTGCGGCCAAGGCGCAAGGCAGGGGCCCGCGGCGCCTCTTAA
Organism: Candidatus Micrarchaeum sp.; assembly: GCA_020723935.1. GTDB lineage: Archaea > SpSt-1190 > SpSt-1190 > DYHY01 > DYHY01 > DYHY01. The sequence goes on along the minus strand of DYHY01000005.1, from coordinate 24,889 downwards.
TACTTCCCAGGACCAAGGATCGCCAAGATGTGCTCGTAGACCGGGGCGTGCCTCGGGTTCTCCCGGAGGCGCCCCTCCGAACGCGCGGTTTCTATTATCCTCGCGGCCACTTCCTCAGCATCCATCTCCCCGGCGTTCAGATCCAAGTCAACGAAATTGTGGTCGAGCATGTCTATCCCGTAGAGGCGCACGTACCTCGCCAGGTCGTCCCGGTCGCGGCCGATGGTCTCCGCGAGCACCTCGCCGTAGAGCCTGTTCTCGCGCTTGGAGATCCTCTGCGCCCTCACTTCCGGCGAGGCTTCCAGCCACACAGAGAGGTCGTACTCCGGGGCGATCCATACAGACAGGCGCGAGCCGAGGACGAACCCGCCCCGAGAAGCGGCGGCCGCCTTCATGAGCCTGTCGTCCGTGAGATAGTCGTAAATGTCGTCCTTCTCCGCGCGCCGCCTGACTTCCGCGAAGGGAGATCTTGAGGTCGTCCGCAAGCGTCCTGAAAGTGTAGTTGACGAACGGCCCTCCGAATTTGGTGGAGACGAGGTCGCAGGCAGTGGTCGTTCCGGCGCCCGAGAAGCTGGAGATTGCTATCTTCATCCCGTTTTCCTAGAGTCATTACTTTGAAGTGGTCTTTAAATCGTTTTGCAAAAGGGAAACTGCATCCGGGCCCGTGGGAACCCTTGGGAACCCTTGGGAACCCTTGGGAACCCTTGGGAACCCTTGGGAACCCTTGGGA
>DYHY01000005.1:3222-24059 GCA_020723935.1 Candidatus Micrarchaeum sp. | reverse complement strand
ACATCGGAAAAGGCTCCGGAAGCGGCTAAAAAGTTATATATAATCGGCGGAGAAGGGACCGGGTATGGCAGCAATAATGAAGATCTCGGAGATGTATGACAAGGATGTTTTCACCGATGCCGGGGCGTATTTCGGCAAGGTGAGCGACGTCGTCTTGGGCAAGTTCATGATCCATGGCTGGGTCATCAAGAGCACGCCCCAGAGCATGCTGCGCGAGACCCTCGCGAACGTTCGCGCGGTCATCGTCCCGCACAAGGCGGTCCGCGCGATCGGGGACATTGTGATAATATCTCAGAACATCGAGCTAGGGAAGGCCAGCGAGGACACCGAGGACGTTTCCGAGGATGCGGGCGCCGAAGCGCCCAGCGAGCCCGCCCCCGCGCCGATGATGCCTCCCCAGCCCCCCTCCGGCGGATATCCAGGCGGGACGCCCAGAAGCCCGTTCAGGTTCTGAGCAAAGGGGAGACCGATCCTAGGGCATTAGCGTGAGCGCGCGCGCTGTCGCGATGGACGGAAGGGTGGGAAAGGCCGCCAAAAGTTCGGACGCGGCGCAACCCTAGGCCGTCGAGGGCTTGGAGGCTATCGCCTTCTCGATCTTGGGGAGGACGAGCTTCCCCCTGGGCCTGGAGACGAGGGCCTCTTTTAGCACCTGCTCAATGCGCGAGACGGGGACTATTTCTATCTTCGCGTGGGCATCCTTGGAGAGTATCAGGTCCTTGAGGTTGGCCGCCGGGACTATCACCTTCCTCATGCCGGCCATTATCGCGGCTTCCACCTTCGGCGTGACCCCGCCGACCGGGAGGACTTCGCCGCGGATGGAGAGGGATCCTGTCATCGCCACGGACTGGTCGACCGGGACGCGCTTGAACGCCGATATGATCGCAGTCGCGACCGCCACCGAGGCGCTGTCGCCCTCGACGCCCTCGTAGGTCTGGAGGAACTGGACGTAGATGTCGCTAGAATCCTTGATGTTCTGGCCGTAGATCTTACGGACGACGGCGTTCACGTTCCTTATCGCCTCCTTGGCAATCTCCCCCAGCTTCCCCGTGGCGACGATGTCCGTCTTCTCCCCGCCCGGGGTGACCTCGGCCTCTATCGGGAGGACTATCGCCGAGTCGTTGCCGATGACAGCCAGGCCGTTCACCCTGCCCACAATCCTGCCCGTGTTGAGGATGACCTCGTAGTCCTTCTTCCTCTCGGTGAACTTGGTCGCCACCTGCTGCTCGAGGGTGCGGGCGATCTTCTTCGCCTTGTCCACGTGGTCGGAGGTGACGATCCTGGCCCCTTCCGAGCGGGCGACATCGCCCGCCGCGCGCACGAGGCCGCCGAGCTCGCGCAGCTTCAGGGTCAGGTGGTCCTTCCTCCCGGCGCGCTTCCTCGCCTCGATGATTATGTCGCGGACGGCCCCGGAGTCGAAGGCCGGGATCTTGCCGTCCTTTGCTATCTCCTGGGCGATGAAGCGCACGAGGAGCGTCTCGTTCTCCAGGGTGTCTGGCATGTTGTCGTCCATGTAGACCTCGTAGCCGTAGCCCCTTATGCGCGAGCGCAGGGCCGGGTTCATCGCGCTCATCGTTGGGAGGTTCCCCGCGGCGACGAGGACGAAGTCGCAGGGCACCGGCTCGGTCTTGACCATGCTCCCGCTGGAGCGCTCGGACTTGCCGGTTATCGCGTAGCGCTTCTCCTGCATCGCGGTGAGGAGCTCTATCTGCGTGCGGCGCGTGAGCGTCGCTATCTCGTCTATGAAGAGGACTCCCTTGTGGGCGCGGTGGATCGCCCCGGCTTCGACGCGCTCGTGGGCGGGCGTCTCCAGGCCGCCGGACTGGAACGGGTCGTGGCGGACGTCCCCGAGGAGCGCGCCGGCGTAGCTCCCCGTCGCGTCGATGAAGGGGGGATTGTCGCCACGCCTGTGGGAGACTATCACCTTCGGGACGTTCACCATGTTCTTGGCCCTGCGGGTGTACTGTAAGCCCATGAGGAGGAAGACGGAGGCGGTGATCCCACCGAAGAGTATAAGCGGCTGCTGCTGGATGACGAAATAGTACCCCGTTATCGCCGCGATCGCCCCGAAGAGGACGAGGAAGATCGTGCGCCTCACCTGCTCGATGTTCCTAACTTCCGCCTGTGCGCGCTGGACGATTATCGCACCCTGGCCGCCGCGTAGCGGGCGCACGACCGGCGTGTTCTCGTCCGTCAGGTTGGGGAGTATGACGATGTCCTCAAGCTCCTCCTTGGGCATGAGCTCGGCCATCCCCTGCGCGAGAAGCGATTTTCCTACCCCCGGCTCGCCTATCAGGAGGATGTGGCGGCGCTGGTGGGCGGCCTTGCGCACGATCTCCACCGACCGATCCTGCCCTATCACCTGGTCTATCGTGCTCTTCGGAACAGGGAGCTCGGCCGTCGAGCGGGGGAGTTTGCAGAGTACCTTCCTGTTGGCATCTTCCGCCCGATTTGCGGCTGCGGGAGCCTTCCCGCGGCCCTTCCTGGCGCCTTTCATCGGAAGCCTGCCTTGGAGGGCTGGTTAAATGTTTTTCCCCTTCCTTCGGCGGACGGGGCCTTCCGGGCCCCGAATCAGGAGGCCCCCGTGGCGGGAAACCGCAGAAAACGCTTAATATCTGGCCTGGGAATGCGCCCCGATAATGGCTCCTTCTTCGGCTGAAGTGGATTACTGGGACATCGAGCGGATGAGCGGAGTCGGGACGATCGCCCGTCTCAAGAACGGCGAGATACTGGAAGCCAAGGACGGGATGAGCTCTTCCTTCAACGTCCGCGCCTTCCACAGGGGCGCCTGGGCCTACGGCAGCACCTCTGAGGAGTTCAAGGTCCAGGGGATACTGGAGCGCGTGAAGAAGAGCGCCCTGCGGCTCAGCAAGCTCGTCCCCTCCGCCTACGGCCTCGGGAGGTTCCGGCCCGCCGCCAAGCGCTACGAGACGCCCATGAGGATACCGCCCGACGAAATCCCCGTCGAGGACAAGATAGGGCGCCTCCGTGAGCTCGTCAGGGGCGCCGGGCAGATCGCAGACACAGACATCAGCTACGCGGATTCCTCCGTCGAAGTTTCCCTGCGCACGAGCGAGGGCTTCGAAGCTTCACAGAGGATCGCCCGCTGCGGCTTCTCCCTGACATGCATCGCCCGCGGGGGCGACAGGATAGAGAGGATGTTCCAGAGCGAAAGGAAGACAGGCGGCTGGGAGATAATGGAGTCCGTCCGTCCCGACTATGCCCTCGAATGCGCGAGGCGGGCCCGCGCCCTCCTCTCCGCCGAGCAGGCCCCCGCCGGGGAGATGACGGTCCTTATGGATCCCCTCCTCGTCGGGACGTTCGCCCACGAGGCGATAGGCCACATGGCGGAGGCAGACCACATCACGAACCGCGATTCGGTCCTCGAGGGGAAGATCGGGGAGAGGATAGGCTCGGAGCTCGTGACGATCGTCGAGGACAAGACGCTCCCGGGCGGGTACGGCACCGCAGGGTTCGATCGGGACGGCGCGGCGCCGGAGCGCACCGTCGTCGTGGACAAGGGCGTCCTCAGGAGCTACCTGCATTCGAGGAACTCGGCGGGCAAGATGGATTCCGTCTCCACCGGGAACTGCAGGGGCCTCTTCAACAACGTGAGGATGTCAAACACGCTGGTCGAGGGCGGGAGCTCGACCCTCGAGGAGATGGTGAAGGAGACCAAGGAGGGCGTCTACCTGATAGGCTCCAGCGGCGGGACGGCGATGACCTCCGACGGGTATTTCAACTTCTCGGCGCTCGAAGGCTTCCTGATACGTAACGGCGAGCTCGGCGCGCGGGTGCGCGACGTGGCGCTCCTCGGGAATGCGCTCAAGACGCTCCTTTCCATAGACCTGGTGGGGAAGGAAGTGAGGGCGGAGGCGGGGATGTGCGGAAAGGGTGGGGAGTGGGTCCCGGTGGGAAGCGGCGGGCCCCATGTCAGGGCAAGGGCGGTCGTAGGGGGCGCCGGGAAATGATCAAGGGCCTTCCAGATGCCGAAGCCCTCGCCAAGCGCGCGGCGAAATCCTCCGGCGGCGAGGCCGAGGTGTTCTGCGAGCTCGGGCGCGGCATCTCGGCGTCCGCCGAAAGCGGGGCGTTCAGCGACATATCGGAGGAAGAGAAGTCAGGGTTCGGCGTGCGCATCGTCCTCAGGGGGCGCGCCGGCTTCTCGTTCGGGAACGACGTCTCCAAGTTCGACGCGGTCGTGGCGCAGGCCGTCGCGCTCTCCAAGTTCGGGACGATCCTGCCGCGCCTCCCGGGCGGTGCGGAGAAGTACGCCAGGGTGCCCGGCGCCTTCGACAAGAAGATCGACGCCCTCGAGGGGCGCGACCTCCTCGGGAGGCTCAAGGGGATGGTCGACGAGATGCGCACCCTCCGGGACGTCGGGGTGCGCCCGACGTGGGCCGGGATAGAGGCGACGACGTCGCGCGAGGCGGTGGCAAACTCCCTGGGCGCCTACATGGAATTCTCCTACACTGAGATAGGCGGCGGCGCCTACGCGAGCTGCGGGGAAGGGAGCACCGGCTTCGAGGGGAAGGAATCCAGGAAGAACGACCTGGATTTCGAGTCCTTCGGCCGGATAGCCGCGGACCGCGCGGTCGAGGGCAGGAACCCGCAGAAGATCGAGGGGGTGAAGGCGGCGAGGATCCTCCTAGAGCCCCAGGCGGTCTCGGGCCTCCTCTCCAACACCCTCCTCCCCGCGATAGACGGCGAGAACGTCCTGCACGCCAACAGCAGGCTCGCCGGGAAGATCGGGAGGAAGGTTTTCGCGGCGAACCTCGACATCACCGACGACGGGCTCCTCAAGGGGGGCCTCGGGAGCTTCCCGGGAGACTCCGAGGGCGTCCCGTGCGCGAAGACGCAGGTAGTCTCCAAAGGAATCCTGAAGAGCTTCCTCTACGACTGGGAAACCGCCATGCAGGCGAAAGCCAAGCCGACGGGGAACGGCTTCCGCGGGTTTTCCGGCAGGCCCTCCATATCGCCGACGAACATCGTCATCGGCCGCGGCTCGGCCAAGCGCGACGACATGCTCTCGGAGGGCGGCCTGTTCCTCGTGCACTGGCTCTCCGGGACGCACACGACGAACCCTTTCTCAGGGGAGTTCTCCGTGGAGATGAAGAACTCCTTCCTCGTCGGGAAGGACGGCGGGAAAACACCGGTGAAATACGGCCTGATAGTCGGGAACATCTTCGACGTCCTCGCGGACGAAGTGGTCGTCGCAAGGGACTGCGTCGAGAAGGCCAAATCCTTCGTGACAGGCCCCGTCATGCTAAGGGCGGACGTGGTCGCCTGAGGGATGGAGCGCCTCGCGAGGGTCTGCGGCTTGGAAGGCTTCCTCCAGGAGCCCGCCGGCTCGCGCGCGATCGTCCTCATGGCGCACGGCTTCCGCGCCGACAAGGGGAAGGAAGGTGGGGGCTTCGCGCTCCTCGCGCGCGAGCTTGCGAAGGCGCGGATCGCAAGCTTCCGCTTCGATTTCAGGTACACTAGCCCCCCGGGATGGGGCGACTTCCACAGGATGTCAGTCCTCACCGAGAAGGAGGACCTCTCGAGGCTCGTGCGCCTTTTCAGGCGGAGGTTCGCACGCGTGGGCGTGCTGGGCGCAAGCTTCGGGGGGATGGTGGCCCTCCTTTGCGCGGGGCGCGGCGTGGAATCGCTCGCGCTTTGGTATCCGGTGTCGTTCCCGCGGGAGACCCGGGCCGACTACAACCGCCTCGGGCCGCGGGAAAGGGGGGAGTTGAAGGAGGCAGGAAGGGTCACCCTGACGAGGCGCGGGACCGGGGAGAAATACCGGCTGGGGAGGAGGTTCTTCTCCGACCTTGCCAAGGTCTCCCCGCTATCGGCGGCGCGCGGAATCTCCTGCCCCGTCCTGATAATGCATCCGCGCAGGGACGGCCTGGTCCCGATCGGGCAGTCCGAGAGGCTCCTTCGCGCGCTCGGGTCGCAGAGGAAGAAGCTAGTCCTCACCGGGGGGAACCACGGATGGAAGGACCTTGCGAGGGTCCGCCGGGACCCGGCGCTCGTGGGGAAGGCGGTCCTTGCGACCGCTGCCTGGTTCAAGGAGACCCTGCGCTAGGCCGCGTCCTGGACGTACCTCATCTTCCTGTTCTTGAGGCATATCTCGGCGCGCTGCAGCTCGCGGCCCAGGTAGGCGGCGTGATCTAGGCGTGTCATCAGGCCGGAGGCGACGACCGCCTTGCAGAGGCTCTTTGCGCCCTTCCCCCTGAACTCGTGGGTCAGGACGTGGCCCGGGGTGCAGCGCCCGACGGCGAGCTCGCCCTTCGCGTAGTCAATCTTGACGAGGAGGTAGCTCCTCTTGTCCAGCTTCAGCGGGTGGCTGTGCCTCTCGGCGACGACGAGCTTGACCCTCCTCGCCCGCCTTATGGGGTGAAGCTTGAAAGCCATTCTTCCGGGTTCCCGCCTTCGCCTCTTCCCTGCCATTTTCCCTTCGTTTCCTTTCTTCCGGCGCGTCCGGCGCGTCCGGCGCGCGCCTATTTCCTCTTGAGGTGCGCCCAGACGACCTCGCTCTTGTCGCCGTCCGGCCGCCGCACGAGCTTCTCTACGACCTTGCCCTCGCCCGAACCTAGCTCCAGCTGGATCTTTGCGAACTCCGATATGCTGTAGAGCGTGAGCGAGACCCCCGAGAGGATGTAGAATATCGTGAAGATCTTGGAGATGGGCTGCGTGGGATGCAGGTCGCCGAAGCCGACCGTCGTGAGGGTCGTAGCGGAGAAGTATATCGCATCGAGGTACGACCATTTCTCGACGAAATGGTAGAAGAACGTCCCGACGAGGGCGAGTATCGCCAGCATGCCGAGGGCTATGCGAAACTTCGTCTCGTCTTCGATTCTCATGCGGCTTGCGGCCGCCCCTCCCCTTTATTTGTCTTTTTCAGGGCGAGAGCCTGTTCTGGTCCCTCGGGAAGAGGACCGCCTCGCGGACGTTGTCCATCTTCAAGAGCATCTGCATGAAGCGTGCTATCCCGAAGCCGAAGCCCCCGTGCGGAGGCATGCCGTAGCGGAAGGCTGACAAGTAGGAGCCGAAGTTCTCCGGGTCCAGGCCCATCGCGCGCATCCGCGCCTCCAGCATCTCGGGCCGGTGCTCCCTCTGCCCGCCGCTGGTGACCTCCAGGCCGTCGAACTCCAGGTCGAACGCGTTGCAGACCGACGGATCAGTGGAATCCGCCATTATGTAGAACGGCTTTATCGCTGACGAGTATTTCGTCAGGAAGAAGAAGTCGAAGCCCTTCTCGCGCATGAGGGTCCCGAGCCTCTTCTCCTCCTCGCTCGAAAAGTCGCCGCCGAACTCTATCCCCAGCATCCCCGCGCCCTCCTGGCAGGTGATGCGCGGGAACTTGTAGTCGGTCCGCGGGAAGCCCTCCTCGCCCGGGAGGACCTCCTTCGCGCGCTTGACGAGCGCCTTGATAAAGCCCTCCATCACGTCCATCACGTCCTCCTCGCTCCTGATGAACGAGAGCTCGCAGTCCACCGATATGAACTCGGCGAGGTGGCGTACTGTGTTGCTCTTCTCGGCGCGGTAGGCCGGCGCTATCTCAAAGACCCTGTCTAGGCCCGAGGACATCATCATCTGTTTGTAGAGCTGCGGCGACTGGGCGAGGAAGGCCTCCTTGTCGTAGTAGGCTATCGGGAAGAGGGTCGAGCCCCCTTCGGCCCCGGCGGCCAGGATCTTGGGGGTCGCTATCTCCACGAAGCCGCCCTCCCTGAAGAACTTGCGCGATTCCGCGAGGAGCTCGGACTGGAGGACGAAGAGGTCGGTTATCCTCTTCCGCCTCACGTCCATGAAGCGCGAGTCCAGGCGCGTGTCCAGGTTCGCGGGCGTCTTCTCCGCCGGGTCGAGGGGCAGGGGCTGGGCGGACTTTGCGACGATCTCCAGCCTCTCGGGCGAGAGCTCGTAGCCGGCCGAGGCCTGCCTGCTTTCGACGACCTTCGCCTCGATCGAGACCACGTCCTCCTTCCCGAGGGCGGAGATGGCATCGAAGAGATCCTTGGGCGTCGCCTTGTTCGCGACGACCTGGACTGTCCCGGTCCTGTCGCGCAGGATGACGAACTTGACTGCCTTGAGGTCGCGGATGGCGTGGACCCAGCCGGCGACTGTTACGCGCTTCCCGACATCCGCCTTCGTTATCTCGGCCGAGTACTTGGTGCGCAGGGCCATGGCGCGCTCAGACTCCTGCCGCGAAGAATGCGCTGGAAACCGTGAAGGCGATGACCCAGACGAACATGAAGAGGAGGATGTACGCCTTGCTCTTGGCCGGGACGAGGAAGGCGGCGACTATCGCGAGGGCGAGGGCTAAGAAGGGCTGTCCGGCGAACCGTGGCAGGAAGGGCGAAACCACGCCTATCCCGGCCGCCGCCGCGGGCGAAATGAGGCTTCTGGCGTTGACCATACCGGGGAGGGCCCGTGGGTGAACTTTTAAATGTAACAGTAGTGCGGGAGGCCTCAATGGAAGCCATCTGGACCGAGAAATACAGGCCTCAGAAGCTCAGGGAGATGGTGGGCCAGAAGCAGACCGTCGAGCGCCTGGAAGCCCTGGTGAAGTCCGGAAGCGTCCCGCACATGCTCTTCTCCGGCCCGGCCGGCGTCGGGAAGACGACCGCGGCGGTCTGCATCGCCCGGGAGCTCTTCAAGGACGGCTGGCAGGACAGGTTCCTCGAGACCAACGCCTCCGACGAGCGCGGGATAGATGTCGTGAGGGTGAAGATCAAGAACTTCGCAAGGACCCTTGCGGTCGGCGGCAGCCACAAGATAATATTCCTGGACGAGTGCGACGCGCTCACGCGCGACGCGCAGAACGCCCTGCGAAGGACGATGGAGAAGTACGCCTCGACGTGCAGGTTCATCCTCTCGTGCAACTACATCAACAAGATAATAGACCCGCTACAGTCCAGGTGCGCGACCTTCCGGTTCCTGCCCCTCAAGGACGAGGAGATACGCAGATACCTGGAGAAAATCGTGTCGGAGGAGGGCGTGAAGACCGAGAAGGACGCCCTGGAAGCGATAATAGAGGTCTCGGAAGGGGACCTGCGGGCGGCCACGAACGTCCTGCAGACCGCGGCGGCCTTCGGCAGGAAGGTCAGCGGCAAGGAGATCTATTCCGTCGCCCGCTCGCTCTTCCCCGAGGAGGCGCGCGAGATCCTCGTCCTCGCCGCGGTCGAGGGGGACTTCCAGGCCGCGCGCGAGAAGCTCATCAAGGTGGTGAACAGCGGGGGCCTCGGGGGCGAGGAGGTCGTGAAGGCCTTCCACAGGGAGATTTTCTCCATCGACGAGCTCCCCGCCCAAGCCAAGATGGCGCTCGTGCGCGCCCTCTCGGAATACGCTTTCAGGATGATGGAGGGGGCGAGCGAGCGGATACAGCTGGACGCGTTCCTCGCGGAGGCTTGCGCCCTCTCGCCCAAGTCGGCGCAGAGAACGGAGCGCGGGACCTGATGGGGCGAGGGAGACTGCTGCGCGCCATCCTCATCGTCGCGATCGCTGCCCTTGCGCAGCTCCTGATTCTCCCCTCCGCGGGCCATGCAATAGACTGTACCCTCTCCGGGACGCCCATCGCGTGCCCCTTCGACTTCCACAGCAGCCTCCACCTGCCTTGCGCGCCCGCGAACCTCTCCGCGGCCGTGCGCGTCAATTACGCGGCGCCCGCCGGCTACTTCGTCGACAAGCAGGCGACCTTCGTCTCCAGCCAGGGGGCGAACTACACGACGTTCTTCCAGGACGGGAGCGCGCTCTACTTCTCCGTCCCGGGGACGACGAAGGGGGGCTTCGGCACGCAGGTTTCGATGAACGGGATAGCCGGGAGGACGAACGCGTTGACGAACGCGTCCACCTGCCCGTGCGCCCTCCAGAAGAGCGCGATATCCTCTAAGCTCGACGAGGCGACATCGCGCGTCCTCCTGCAGGGGGCGATCGCCGGGAACGGGTGCAAGACTGACGGGTCCGTGACATACGACATACTCTTCTTCGTGACCAACGGCCCGTCGGTGGAGGAGGTGAAGACCCAAGGCTTCGGCGGGTTCTTCCAGATATACTCCAACAGGTCCTACTCAGCCAGCGACTCCCTCTCGTTCACCGTCGTCGTCGCGGACCACGCGACCGGGATGGTCTACGCCATGTTCTCGCCGGAGAACCTGAAGCCCACCGACTTCTCCGTCGTCCCCGAGAGCTCCACAGTCTCCGTGAGGAGCGGGGTGAACGAGCACGTCGCGGTCAACATCACGAACCTCGGGACGACCACTGAGCCCTTCTCCGTCGACTTCTCCGGCCTCCCCCTGGACTGGGAATACAGCAAGGTGACGACCAAGCCCCTCGCGCCCGGGGAGCGCATCCGCATCACCGTGGACGTCCTCGCCCCCGTCGGAGCGAACGCGACGAGCGGCTACGTGCGCGCCTCCTCGGAGACGACGAACGTCACCAAGACCGCGCCGATATCCTTCCAGCCGTCCGGGTTCGTGTCGGTGGCCTCCGAGATATACTCCTCGGCCGAGCGCGTCGCGGTGTCCTCGCCCTTCGACGTCTCAGTCGTCCTCCGCACCTCCAGCACCAACCCCTCCGGGACGGTGTACTGGTCCGTCTTCTCCGACCCGCCGGCGAAGCTCTCCGAGAGCCCGACCGGGAAGATGCCCTCCGTCGGCTCGGCGACCGCCAGCAGGACGATATTCATCGAGAAGATCGGGTGCGGCGGGACCGCCTACAACCGCAAGCTCATGACCATCCTGCGGGCGATAGAGAGCAATCCCGCGATCGCAGACGGCCTCTCCAGCGCGCTCTCGACCTACGGGAACGCGACGGCGTTCTCGAGGGACGTGGCGGCGTTCATAGCCTCCAAGAACAAGACCGCCTCGATGGCGACGCAGATCATCGCGAGGATCTCGACCGCCGAGACGGCGGGCCTTTCCAACTGCAGCGGGTCGGGCGACAGGATAAATCTGGGGGTCTTCGGCGTCGACACGGTGAGCCTCGGCATCTTCGAGTCCCCGAAGACGACCGTCTACGTCGAGGGGAAGGGGGAGGCCCTCTCGATGAAGGCGAGCCCGGAGAACTTCACAGTCCCCAAGGGCGGCTCGGCTTTCGCGACCGTGCTGATAACAAACAACCTCCTCGCCGAGACGACGGTCTCCCTCAAGGTCTCGCAGACCCCGTTCAGGGTCTCCTTCCCGGCGGGATCCACGATAAGGGTCCCGGGCAGGCAGAGCGCGGAGGCCCAGGTCTCGGTGAGCGATCCCGGCACGATAGCCGCGCAGGCGGGGCAGGTGATGGAGATCGTCGGGACCACCTCCGACGCGTCGGGCGAGCAGGTGTCCGCTTCGGCCGCCCTGACGATCACGGTCGTCGCTAGCAGGATAACATTTCCGGTCGCGCCCCCCGCGAGCGTGAACGTTGGCATCGGGAGTTCCAAGTACGTAGCGTTCAAGATCATGAACGGAGGGAGCTCGGCCGACACGTTCCAACTCAGCGTGAGCGGCCCTGGGACGGCATCGCCCCAGACGGTCTCGCTCAGCCCCGGAGAGAGCGCAGCGGTGAACGTGACCGTCACTCTTGGCATGGATGTGGCGGAGAACGCGCACATACCAGTGATCCTGACCGCGAAATCCCAGTCGACGGGCGAGGCGAGCTCCTCGCAGTTCGCGGCGGCCGCCGTGCCCTCGGCGATACTGCGCCTCAAGCGGCAGAGCGACGCCCTGCGGTCCTCGGCCGACGCGCTCGGGCAGAACTGCAAGTACTACAGCCTCAAGAACCTGGACGCGCTCCTGACCGCCCTGAAGGATTATGTGGACAGGAACGACGCGGCGAACGCGAAGACGGCATACGACAGGGCGCGGGCGGAATACGACAAGGCCGAGAAGGACTGCGTCACCCCGCAGTCCGGCGCTACGCTCCTGATAATCGCGGGGATAGTCGCGGTCGTGGGCGGCTTCTACTACTACGCGAAGATCAGGAAGAAGCCCGCCGCCGTGCGCAAGGGCCCCCAGCAGTTCGCCGGGCAGTATCCGGCTCCGCCCCAGCAGCCGCAGCAGCAATATCTCGGCCAGGGCGGGCAGCAAGGGCAGCAACAGCAGCAGTACTACAGAATGCCCCCCGGCGGCCAATAGTTCTTTGCCTTAGGAAGATGACACCGGAATCTTCAACTTCCTGAGCCCCGCCTCAACCGCGGGCGCATGCCAGAGGTGTATTATCAGGATCTTCTCCCCGTCCGCCCGGACCCCCTTGGGCGGGAAGCGCTCGAGGCGCGCCAGGCGATCGACGATCTTTGCCTCCCGCAGCCTGTCGAAGGCGTTGAGCGCAGAGACGTACTTGGCCTCGCTTATCGGGTGGAGGACGTTGGTCGCAGCGGAATACGCCGAATGGAAGAACCTCTCCCAGGACACGCCCGCCCTGCATATGCGGCAGGCGGGATCGTGCCTTCCCGGCCCCTCCTCGGGGTGGTGGCCGGCGACGAGCTCGAAGAAGTGGAACGGCGCGTGGACGAACTCGGCGAACGTGAGATAGCCCGGATCCGGCTCGTGGAGCGAGCGGGCGGCGCGCCCCATCGCGGCGCCCCTGCCCTTCTTCCCCGCGACGAGCGCCTTCTCCACCTCGCCCTTGAGGGACGAAAAGGACGCGTCGACCGCGTAGACCTTCGCGCCGACCTGCTTTGCAGCAAGGACGAAGTAGAGGGCGGCGTCGTCCGAGCGCTTGTATTCCGGCGGCTCGCCCGCCTTGAGGATCCTCCTGTCTATCCTAACCTCGCGCCCGAGCATCCTGCCGAAGTCGGAGAGGAACCTCTTCTCCGAGGACCTGCCGGAAAGGAACGAGTCTATCGCGCCCTGGAAGTCGGCGGGCAGCTCAAGGGCCACGACCGCGGGCCGCTTCCCAAGTATCATCCTCGAGGCCCAGGCCGCGTGGGGCGTGTCGTACCTAAGAAGGGAGAGTACCGTCACCATCTCGAAGGCCGGGATTCCTCGCAGATTTAAATAGTTGATTTGGGCTTGGGGCCCTGATGCTTTGGGTCGACAGGCACGCTCCCGCCAAGGCCGGGGACCTCGTCGGGAACAGGGACGCGGTCAGGGAAGTGGAGAAGTGGCTCGCGTCCTGGAAGAGGGGCGAGAAGGCATGCCTCCTCTACGGCCCGCCCGGCGTCGGGAAGACGAGCCTCGCGCACATCGTCGCGAGGGAAGCGGGCCTGGAGGTCGTCGAGATGAACACAAGCAACCTGAGGAACCGCGAGCAGGTGAACGACGTCCTCGGCCGGGCGGGGATGCAGGCCAGCCTCCTTGGGGGCGGGCGCCTCCTCCTCGTGGACGAGGTCGACGGCCTCTCGGGCAAGGGGCGCGGGGGGGATTATGGGGGGGTCGGCGCCATCTCCGAAGTGATTTCCAAGTCGGCGTACCCGGTGATACTCACGGCGAACAAAGTGATACTTTCCGAGGGCGGCGCGTCCTTCGACATAAAGAAGTGGGAGGCGGAGTTCGCCAAGAGGTTCCGTGGGAAGAAGCCGGGGAAGTTCGAGATATTCTCGTTCCTCAGGGACGTGATGCGCGCCGAGGCGGGGCCCGGCTTCAACGGGAGGATGCTCTGGGCGATAACCTACGCTAACCTCGCCAAGGTCGAGCGCGAGGGCGCGCGGCCGCTCCTCCTCGCCCTGCCCCTGCGCGCCGGCGGGAACTGGTGGGAATGGAACGCGAAGCTCTCGCCCCTCAGGAGCAAGTGCAGGCTCGTGGAATTTTCCGAGCCGACGACGGCGGACCTCGCGGCCCGCCTCGCCCGCATCGCGAAGGCCGAAGGCGTGTCGGCGGACGAGTCCGTCTTCTCCGAGATAGCCACGAGGGCCGGCGGGGACGTGCGGGCCGCGATAACGATGCTCGAGACCGTCTCGCGCGGCAGGAAGCGCCTCACCCCCGACGACCTCTCGGCGGTCGAGGGGAGGGACAGGGGGACGAACGTCGAGCGGGCGGTGAGGCTCGTCCTCTCGACGACCGACCCGCGCGTCGCGCGCTCGGCGTTCCGCGACCTGGACATGCCGCAGGACGAGTTCGCGCGCTACCTTTCCGAGAACCTCCCGGGGAGATACAGGGATCCGGCGGAGCTTGCCGCGGCGTACAGGAGCCTGTCGGATGCGGACAGGGCCGCGGGGCGCAACAGGAGGATAGGCTCGTATTTCCTCCTCCCCTACCAGGTGGATTTCGGGACCGCCGGCGTCTCCTCGGCGAAGGCGGGCAGGGCGAAGGTCGAGGGGAGGATAGTGTGGCCCGCCTCCAGGTACGATGCATCGACGGTCAAAGCAAGGCGCCTCGCGAAATCCATAGCCGCGAAGGCGAAGGCCAAGTTCCCGTTCATCAAGGCGCGCAAGGCGATGTTCCTCATCGCATCCGACCGCGGGATACAGGACGCTCTGGAGCTTGACGCGGACGAGAGGGAGGCTCTTTCGAGGCTGTGGCTGCCGAAGCACAGGCGGGAAAGGAGATAGCCCGCGGCCTGTTCCTGCGCCTCCCGACAATGGAGGACGCCGAGAGGGCGACGGATTTCGTGAACGCCCTCGTTGAGGAGGACGCGATGATCCTCATGGACTCGAGGGCCGGCGTCTCCGACGAGGCGAGGTGGCTGGAGGAGAACCTGCAGGCGATCGCCCTAGGGAACAAGGCACTCTATTTCGTCGAGGAGGGGGCGAGCGGGAGGATAGTCGCCGCCTTCAACGTCTCGCGCGGCAGGTGGCGGCGGAGGCTCGCCGGAGAGTTCGGGATAGCGATCGCCAGGGGCGAGCGCGGGAAGGGCCTCGGGACGAAGCTGGGACGGATCGCCATAAGGGAGGCGCGCCGCATGGGGATGAGGACATTACACCTCACGGTCTTCGAGGGGAACGCTCCGGCAATCGCGCTCTACCGGAAGCTGGGCTTCCGCAGGGAAGGCGTCCTCAGGGGGCGCGTCCTCTACAAGGGGAGGCTCCGTGGGGAGCTCTCGATGTCCAGGCGCGTCTAATCCGAGCCGGCGATGCGCTTCAGTGCCGCGCCCCTCTGGCTCGCCAGACGGGCCTGCATCGAGAAGCGCTCGGAAACGGCGACAGGCTTCTTCTCCTCGAACGTCACCCTCCCGCCGTAATCGACCTCCTCCAGGACCAGGCCTTCGGCGGGGGCGGTCTCCGCCCCTTTCCTCACCTTCCCCGAGATCAGGGCATCTAGGAGCGGGAGGTTCATCCTCCCGCGGGACGCCGAATCGGCCGCGGCGACCATCCTCCTTATCTGCAGGCGCAGGAACTTGCCGGCCCTGAAGGTGGCTACGAAGAAGCCGGGGACGCGCGAGAGGGACGCCTCATCCAGGGAGGAGACGGTCGCCTTCTCATGGTAGGCGAAGTTGGCGAAGTCGTGCGCTCCCGTGAAATACGAGAGGGCGCGCCTCAGGAGGTCCTCGTCCTGCCCCTCGTCCGGGAGGAAGTATGAATACCTCTTCCAGTCGGCATGGCGCGGGCTGAAGGAGGCAGGTACGCGCGCCCAGCCCCATGCGCACATGTCGGGCGGGAGGTGGTGGTTTATCTTCCCTAGGATCGGCCTTGCGCCGTCGTAAGCCGCGACGTTCATGGCCGCGGAAACCCCGCGGTCGGTCCTCGAAGCGAGCGCCACCTTCGCGGATGGCGCCGCGAAGCCCGACCCTGCGAGGACGCGCGAGAGCTCCCCTGCGACGGTGCGCACTCTCGTGCCGTTCTGGACCTGGCTGCCGAAGAAGCCTCCTCCGTCGTACGCGAGTAGGAGGGCGAACCTCCCCATAGCCGCCCCCTTTTCCTGCGCCATCCCGCTTCCCCCGCACGATTCCTTTTTATTTGGCTTTCTGTTGCGGTCATTAGCGCGGGCCCGCGGGCGGTAAGAATGGGAGTCGAACGAGAGCAGGAAGTGGAGGTGGACGTGAAGAAGGGGGCCAGGCAGAACGCTGCCGAGTATTTCGACAGGGCCAAGAGGGCGCGCGAGAAGGCGCGCGCAGCCGCGGGCTTCCTCAGGACGCTCTCCGATGAGGGTGGAAAGGGGACTGCCGCTTCCCCGAAAAGGGGGAAAGACGCCAGGCGCGAATGGTTCGACAGGTTCAGGAACTTCGTCTCCTCCGAGGGGAATCTCGTGATAGCGGGGAAGGACGCGGAGACCAACGAGGCCGCGGTGAAGAAGCACGCCGGGAAGGGCGACACGATCTTCCACGCCGACCCGTCGGGAAGCCCGTTCGTCGTGATAAGGGGCGCGTGCGGGGAGAGGACCCTTTCCGAGGCGGCGACCTTCTGCGCATCCTATTCGCGGGCGTGGCAGGCGCGCCTCGCATCGGTCGACGTCTACCACATCTCCCCCGACCAGGTGACCAAGCGCGCCCCGCCGGGCGAGTTCGTCCCCAAGGGAGCCTTCATGATACTGGGGAGGAAGAACTATTTCAAGAACACGATCCTGGAGATGGCCGTGTTCGTCTCCCCGGACGGCAAGGTGGCCTGCGCGCCGCCCTCCGCGGCGCCAGCCGGATCCATCAGGCTCATCCCCGGCGCCGCTGAGAGGAAGCAGGCGATAAAGGAAATAAAGGAGCGCCTGGGCTTCGCCGGAAGGGACGACGAAGTGGACAAAATCCTTCCGCCCGGCAAGAGCCAGATAGCGGGCGTTGTTGTTGTTGCTGCTGCTTCTTCTTCCGACGACGACAACGACGGGGAGGGCAAGGAGCAATAGGGCGATGGCATATCCTCCCCAGGACGCGCAGATAGGAGCCCCGATCCCCGCGATTGCTGCGGCGGCAGCGCCGCCTGCCGGCGAACCCCAGGCCCCTCCGGCGGCGGCCGGCCCCCCGGAGGAAGGGGAGAAGAGGGGCGGGGACATCTCCATCTGGGCGGTCATCCTGATAGGCCTCCTCCTCTCCGCCGTCGCGGTCGCGGCGGTCGTGCTCCTCGTCAAGGCGCCGGTCCCGGCGGGGCCGCAGAAGGCGCAGACGCACCTGGAGACGTGGGAATACTGGGTGAGGAACAGGGATTCGGGCAAGACGCAGTTCTACCTCAAGATCGATTACAACACGACTGGGAACAGGGCCGCGGGGAGCAACTTCGTCGACGCCGGGCGCGGATGCTATTTCGAGGTGAACAACACCCAGGTCCTGGGCGAGAATGCCTTCGCGTCGTTCACGAAGAGCCTCATGAAGAGGAGCGGGGACATCGTGATAGCCAACAGGACGGTCGTGAACAGGACTAACGCGACGATCGAGACCGCCATCAGCAGGATATACGCCTACTACTGCGTCCAGCGCGGCTACGTCCTCACGGCGACCAAGTCATGCGACCTTGCCGTGAGGGACGCCTCCTGCACCGCGTGAGCCCGGGGGGAGGCGCAGCTCGCATCGGATTACGTATCCGCTGCCCTCGGCCAGGCCGGGATCGAGAGCGAGACACTCCTTGTCAACGGCAGGCCGTTCATCTACGCCAGCGGCGCGAGGATACCCTCCCCGCGCCTGGTGGAGGGGATGGGCATACTCTCCGCGAAGCTCAACAACTTCCCGGACGCCGAGATAACGGTCCTCGCGCTCACCGACCCCACCGGGACGGACGTCCAGGTCAACAACGCCCTCGAGCAATACCTGGTTTCCGGCTCCGGAGGGAACTATTCGGGCCTCGGGCAGTTCGCGGACCTCGCGAGGCGGTGGAACGCAGCCAACCCCGCGCAGGCGTTCTCCGGGATAAGCCGGGACGAGGCGCTCAGCGCAATCTACCAGGTCGTCAGGGACAACAACGTCGCTTACGTCACGATGAACACGCACGGCGACGGCCACGGGTTCCTCCTCGCGCCGGGCGCGGACGGCTCGGAGACGGGCGTGACGTTCGAGACCCTCGCAAGCTACGTCGCGAAGGGCGTTTCCGACGGGGCCGGGAACAGGCGCCTCGTCTTCAGCTTCAACCAGTGCGGGGGGAAGCCAATAGCCGACAAGTTCCTCTCCGCAATGCAGGCGGCCTATTCCGAATATGTGGTTCCCCTGGAGGGGCGGCCCGAGATATACGTCGAGGTCTCCAGCGTCCATTCGACGCAGGCCTTCCCGCGCGTGAGCCTCCCCGACATGCCCCTCGCGCGCCTCGCGATGGCGCTCAACGGAGGCGGCCTCGTTGATCCCTTGTGGGGGGAGGCCAACGCCGCGTCCCAGCAGTCCTACTCGCCCCCTGCGGAAGGTGGTCCGTTCGGGATAGGGGCGTTCTCCGGCTACGTGTTCCAAGGCCTTCCCGGCGACGGCGGGATGGACCTGGAAGTGCGGACGTACAGGATGGGCACGGACGGCGCCGTGAGCGAGGTCGCGCCCGGAAACGAGGTCCTCGTCCAGCCCCTCCTCGTGGGAAGCTATTCCCCTGCGCCGGCGCCCGTTTCTCCCTGAGAAAGGGCCGGGAGAAAGTACCGGCATTCCCCGGGCTTGCCGTTTTTTAAAGAGCCGGGACGTGCTGGAAGCGCCAGATGCCCGCAGCACAAAGGAAACCAGCCCCCGGCGCAAGCGGCGGGGGCCTAGCCAGGATTCCTGAGGGGGTCCGGCGGTTCGCAGAGCCGTTCCTGGGGGATCTCCTGGCGCGGCTCTATCCCCCGCAGGACGAGGCGCTCAATGCAGGGGTCCTCGACGGGAAGAACGTCCTCCTCTGCAGCGGGACGGGGAGCGGGAAGACGCTCATAGCGGAGCTTGCGGCGATAAGGGCTGTCCTTTCCAAGAAGAAGGTCGTCTACATAACGCCCCTGCGGGCCCTGGCGGGGGAGAAGCACGAGGATTTCGGGAAATACGAGCCGGCCGTGCGCTCGGCGCTCTCGATAGGCGGCCTGGACGAGTCCGACGAGCGCCTCGGCCAGTACGACGTGATCTTCCTGACGACGGAGAAGCTCGACGCGCTCATGAGGCACCGGGTCGACTGGGTCGCGAGGACAGGCCTCCTCGTCGTGGACGAGATACACGAGCTGGGGAGCGACAGGGGGCCGACCCTCGAATCCGTTATAGTCAAGTTCAGGAAGACTGCGCCCAAGGCGCAGGTCCTCGCCCTCTCCGCGACGGTCGGGAACGCGGAGGAGATGGCCAAGTGGCTGGGCGCTAGGCTCGTCAAGAGCGACTTCCGCCCCATCCCCTTGAGGGAGGGGGTCCTTGTCGGCGACGAGATAGAGTTCTCCGACGGGAAGAACCGCGCGGTGCCCAGGGAGGGTGAGGAGGGCCTCGTCCTCGACTGCCTTAAGGGCGGCCACCAGAGCATAATGTTCCTCAACACAAGGAGGAGCGCGGAGAAGAGTGCGGAGACGATGGCCGAAGTGGTCGCGCGCCATCTCAAGCCCGAGGAGAAGGTGGTCCTTTCCGGCCTTGCCGAGCAGGCCCTCGAGGCGCTGCCGTCGCCTACCGCCCAGTGCGAGAAGCTCTCCGCATGCCTGCGGTCCGGGACGGCCTTCCACCACGCGGGCCTCGTCCATTCGCAGAAGGTCCTCGTCGAGAAGGCTTTCAGAGAGGGCTTCGTGAAGTTCATCGGGGCGACCGTCACCCTCGTGGCGGGGATGAACCTCCCGGCGAGGATGATAATAATCCGCGGCCTCGTCGGCTGGGGCGAGGACGGCCCGCGCGACTGGCCGGTCTCCCTCTACAAGCAGGCCGTCGGGCGCGCCGGGAGGCCAACGTACGACACCCTCGGTGAGAGCGTGATGGTGTCCAAGAGCGAGGCGGAAGCCGAGCTCCTCTTCGCGAAATATGTGAACGGCAGGTCCGAGGACATCTATTCGCGCCTCGGCGCCCAGCCGATACTTCGCAGGGAGGCGCTGGGCGCGATCGCCTCCGGCTTCGCTCCGACGAGGGGCGCCCTGATGGACTTTTTCTCCTCGACGTTCTATGCCCACCAGTACGGGGACATCTCCGCAATACGCTCGACAATCCTTGAGGTCCTGCGCGAGCTCTCGGAATGGGGGTTCGTGGAAGGGGGGCTGCGGGGGGAAACCAAGGGGGGCTTTGCCGAGATGGGGAGTCTCGGCGCCGACGGCGACCTCATCCTCACGAAGATAGGGCAGAGGGTCGCGGAGCTCTATCTGGACCCGATGAGCGCGAGGACGATGCTGGACGCCATGGCGGGCGAGGGGAAGGCAGTGGGTACGTTCGGATACCTCGCGATGGTTTCAGGCACCTTCGAGATGAGGCTGGGGATGTCCGTGCGCGCGTGCGAGAAGGACGGCCTGTGGCTGCGCGCGGGAAGGGAGGCGTTCCTGACAAAGCCCCCCGAGCCCTGGGACCTTGAGGCTGTGGACGTCTTCCTTCGCGCGGTGAAGCTTTCCTGCGCCCTCGAGGCCTGGATGAACGAGAAGCCCGACAGGGAGATAATGGAGGACTATGGGATCGCGCCCGGCGACCTCAGGACCAAGCTCCTGAACGCCGACTGGGTCGCCTACTCGGCATCGGAGCTTGCGAAACTCTCCGGGATGCGGGGGCGCGCTTCGGAGCTCTCCAAAATAAGGATGCGCCTGGAGCACGGCGTGAAGGAGGAGCTCCTCGCAATCATCGCCCTGCCGGGGATAGGCCGGGTGAAGGCGCGGCGCCTCTGGTCGGCGGGCCTCAGGAACAGGGAAGCAGTCCTCACTTCGGAGAAGCGCAGGCTCGCCGAGATCGTCGGGGAGAAGACTGCCGAGAACCTCCTTAGAAGGAACCGCTGAGGCCCTTTTTTTTCAGGCGCCGATCAGGACGAGGAGCGCGAAGGCCAGCCACGTCGCGGCATAGGGGAGTATCAGCGCCTTGCGCTTCTCCATCCATTCCGGATGCGAATACCTGCCTTCCTTGAACTTCCCGGGCGAATACCCCTTCTTGACGAAGCCCTTGTAGAACTCCGAGAGCATCCGCTCGAGGCCTATCGTCCCCAGGAACAGGAA
>DYHY01000005.1:0-3212 GCA_020723935.1 Candidatus Micrarchaeum sp. | reverse complement strand
GAACGCCGAAACTACCACGCCGGAGAACATCCCGACGAAGGGGCTCCTCAGGAATTTCGTGGGGCTGAACCCCTCGAACATCCCGTCCTTGTACGCCCCTCCGGCGGCGGTGGCAAGGCCCGTCACGGCGCCTATCGCAAGGCCGGTCCAGACCCCGCCGGGAAGGAAGGGAGAAAGCCTCGAGACGCCGAGGAAGACGATGGCGAGGGCCGAAAGGAAGAGGAGCCCGAGGAGCGTCCGCTCGATGCGCCCGGAGGGGATCCTGCGCAGGACGTGGATCTGCGTCGGGATGAGGAACCTCCTTTGGTCCTCGGTGCGTATGAACAGCTTGTAGGATTCCGTCGCTATCCGGGAGACGGCTATTATCGCGAGGAATACTGCCGCCGCCTTCTCTCCCAGGCCGGCGAAGGCTGCCGCCGCCCCGAGGAAGAGGCCCAGGAAAATCTCGCGCGCGAACCTTATCGGCCGGAACCTCTCGTGGGGCGAATCCTTGTACGCGCCGTAGCAGGCGACGTGCAGGCCCGCTATCCCCCCTAGAAGGACGGACAGCGGCGCTGCGGATGCCTGCTGCCAAAGGAGGGCGTAGGTCATTTCCTTCTTCTTCCTCCGCGGCCGCGCGGCCTAGGCGGAGGATGCGGCCGCGGGGGCGTCACCGATCGAGGCGAGGGTGACGTCGAATGTGAGCGGCTGGCCGGCGAGCGGGTGGTTCGCGTCTATTGTCAGGATCAGGCCGTTTTCCCCGGAGGGCTCCGACGAGACCATCTTCCCCCTGGCGCCGTTGGGGAACGCTATCGTCTCGTCGGCCTTGGGCGAGAACTCTATAGTCCCGTGCGTCGCGTTCACCGCTATCACCTTCGCGGAGCCGAAGCGGGTGGGGACCTCCGTCCCCACCGCCTTCGCCACGCCCTGCTCGTCGAAGTTGGAAAGAAGTATCGCCGCTGTCCTGGCGATCGTCACGTTGACGACGAGGCTCTCCTGCGGGTAGCCGTAGGCGTCCTCGGGGAGGATCCTCACAATCCTCTTCTCCCCGACGCGCATGCCGGCGACCGCCTTGTCGAAGCCCGGGATCATCTCCCCCGCCCCGAGCGTGAAGGAGAGTGGCGCGTACGCCGCGCCCGAGTCGAACGTCCCGGCTTTCTTGGCCTCCGCCGCGACGTTCGTGTCAAAGACCTTCCCGTCGTCGGTCCTGCCCACGTAGTAGACGTAGACCCTGTCGCCGGCCTTCGTCGCCGGCCCCTTCGGAACGAACGCGAGGTACGCGCCGCCTAGGACGAGGGCGACGACGACGATCGCCGCGAATATCCAGAGCGTCGGGATTCCTTTCCTCCCCTTGGCCGGGAGGTTCTTGGAAAAGGCCTTGCTCTCCAGCGCGCCGTGACGGGCCGCATCCCCCCTCTCGCCCGGGAGGGTCCTTGCCTCTGGTTCGTGCCCCTTGGCGCGATCGTGGTGGTGCTGGTGCTTGGTAGCAGACTTGGAGTGCCCTGAGACTTCGGTTGCCATTTCTTCCCCGTTTGCAACTCCCGCGAGTGCTTTTAAAACCGTTGGGGGAGCCCGTGGCAGAGGTTTTTTAAGCGGCAAGCCGGACTTTCCTCCCGCCATGACGAGGAGAATCGCGATAATTTCTGGGAAGGGCGGCGTCGGCAAGTCGACGACCGCAGCAAACCTCGCAATATGCCTTGCGCAGCTCGGGCGCCAGGTGACGCTCGTGGACGCCAACTTCACGACCCCGGACCTCACGATGCATTTCGGCACGCCCGCGGGGACCCCGACGCTCCACCACGTCCTCGCCAGCGAGTACACCGTCGAGCAGGCCATACACACGCACGTCTCGGGCCTCAGGTTCATACCCGCGAGCATCGCAATCGCCGACATGAAGAAGGCGCGCTACCACCGCCTCGAGAAGCTCATCGAGAAGCTCAAGGGCGACTACATAATCCTCGACACGCAGGCGGGCCTCTCGAGCGAGGTGCTGTCGGTGATAGCGGCCTCCGACGAGGTGATAGTCGTCACAAATCCCGAGTGGCCGGCGATAACGGACGCCCTCAAGGCAATCCTCCTCGCCAAGGAATACGGCGCGCACGTCACGGGCGTCGTCCTCAACAGGGTGACGAACTCCAAGATAGAGCCCAACATGAAGGGCCTTGAGACGCTCCTTGAGACGAACATAATCTCGGTCGTCCCCGAGGACAAGGCCACGAAGGAGGCGGTCGCTTCCCGAAACCCCGTCGTCATATCCGACCCAGATTCGGATTCGGCGATAGCGTTCAAGCAGCTGGCCGCGAACATCGCGGCGGTGACGTACCGTCCCCCGAGCTCCTTCCGGCGCAGGATGTCCAGGATCTTCAAGAGGCTTTTCGGGGGTTAGAAGGAGATGCCTAGGAAGGCTGCGGCAAGGAAGGAGAAGCTCCTCACCGCCGACGACATCTATCCCGTGCGCACCGAGAACGCGGGCAACGCCAAGGGCATAGTGTCGAGGATACGCGACATAATGTTCTTCCCCTACGACTTCTTCGAGCGGCTCGGGAAGACCAAGGGCCTGGACGGGGCGATAGGGTTCCTGACGTTCGCGGCAGCGGTGCCGGCGATATACGGCTCCCTCACCTACGTCCTCGGCGGCGGGAATGCTATGAAAGCGACGACGTTCGGCGTGGCCCAGTACCTGTTCGCCATGTTCCTGACGATAATCGGCGCGGTCCTCACCCATCTGCTGCTCAAGCTGTTCGGCGCGAAGGGGCCCGTCGCGACGACGTTCAAGACGGCTGTCTACGCGGGGGCCCCGTGGTTCCTGTTCTCGTCCATCCCCATAGTCTCCTTCTTCGGCCTCTTCTGGTCGGTGTACTTGGAGGTCGTGGGCCTGAGGAAGACGCAAGGCGTCGGCACCCTAGGCGCGATCGTCTCGGCGGTCCTCCCGATACTCGTCGGCCTCGGGATACTGGTGGCATACGTGATGGCCAACCCCCAGATCATCGCGCAGGCAGCGGCGCTCTGATCTTGTACGTCAGTCCCGCAGCATAAACTTTTCCAGGCTCTTGGCGGCCTCTGCCCGCCTCTTCTGGTGGGCGCCCAGGAACGCGTTGAGCTTGTCGACGAGCATGAGCTTCAGCTCGCCCGTGAGGATCCTCCCCGCCCTGTAGTCGCGGTATATCTGGGCGAGCTTCTCGTCGGACTCCTCGAAGAACGTCAGGTACTGGTAGGAGATGTCTACGTCCGGG
>DYHY01000040.1 GCA_020723935.1 Candidatus Micrarchaeum sp. | reverse complement strand
GGGGGGCCCCCCCGCCTCGGACGAGCGCCTGGACAAGATAATGGAGCAGAACAACGCGCTCATAAATTCCCTTGGAGTCATAGCTAAGGAGCTTTCCAAGGCTGGAGAAGGATCGAAATGAGGGCAAGACGCGCACATTCAAGGCTGAGCAACGGAAGGCGAGGAATAACACCAATAGTGGCGATCATCCTGCTGCTGCTTATGACGATTGCCGCAGCCGGAGCCGCATACGTCTGGATCACGCGCCTGCAGAGCATAATCACGACCGGAGCGACCGAGCAGTTCATCCAGCAGCAGCAGAAGCAGAACACGCGCCTCTCGATAGAGACGATCTGGGCCGAGAACCCCACCAACCCCTCCTGGCCGCCCAACGGGACAGCTCCTTCCCAAAACATCCTGTTCTTCGTGATCAGGAACACGGGCACGTACGACATTCCGACCGTGGACTTCGACAGGACCACGATCTACGTCGACGGCAAGCTCATAACCTTCGGCTCCAACCAGACCGGCGCCGGTGCTGCCACGCCCTACACCTGCCAGTACAACACCTTCGACACGCAGGTGAACGGCGGGTTCCCGGCGGACGCGGCGATGAAGATCCAGTGCAACCGGACCTATCCCGGGCCGACGGGCACGATCTACGCGAAGATCGCCCTCAAGGTCCAGCCGCCCTACGGGTCCCTCGACACGCAGACGTACCAGTACGACCCGAACTCCTAGTAGGGAAGAAAGGGTGGGCCGCGGGCTTTATTTTTTCCCCAGGCGAGCGGTAGCCCCCCCGGCGGGTAGTAAGCCTTAATAATGGGCGGCGCCCCCTTTTGCGGCGAAATGGCTCCGGCAGGCAGGAAATCTCAAACCGAAGTTGTTGGAACTGTCATCCTCATCGGCCTCGTGCTAGGCTCGATTGCGGCGACTTACACCTGGGGAATGCCCCTCATAGCGAAGAGCGGCGATGCGAACAGGATAGAGTACGTGAAGGGCGTCTTCGGGCGCCTCTCCTCGGAGTTCGCGCGCGTCGCCCGCGAGGGCGGCCAGGCGACGGCGAGCGTGCAGATAGACAAGGGCGACTTCAAGCTGGAGCTGGACCAGACCAACAACTATGTCCTCGCGTACTATCTCACAACCAGGATGCGCTTCTTCGCGCCCAAGGAGATAACGATCGACGACTCCGTCCCGCCCTACGTCCAGAAGGACGCCTGGCTTTCGGCGACGAAGCTCTCCGGGACCACGGCGTGCAACAACACTGCGACGGGCGGCTGGGCCAACTGCGACAAGAACGGCACCTTCGCATCCGCCGTTGACGCCCCTGACTCCGTGACTGCCCCCGAAGCCTGCCTTTGCGCCAACAACACCGTCAAGTTCATCGGCGGGGGCTCCTACTACCTCACCGGACCGCTCTCGCCCGGAGTGGAGGGGACCAACTACCGCCTCGACAAGGTGGATTATGCGAACGGCTTCGCTAGCGTCCTCTCCAACGACATGGAGACGGGGATCGGGCTCCTCGGGAAGGACAAGCCCGGGGCGGTCCTCGCGGAGAGCGAGGCGATAGGGAAGATCTACCGCACGCACCTCAAGCTGAAGCCGAGGAACATCTTCGATCCGTCCAACAACGAGAGGCTCGTGATAAAGGCGGTCCCGGCCGAAGGCACCTCGACGACGAGCCGCGGGAACTTCATAATAACCCTGAGGAACGAGGGCTCGACCCTGGCAAACGTCAACGGTCAGAAGGTCCGGACCGTCACCGTCTCGATAGGGATGAAATAAGGGGCACGATAGTTCCCCTTCGGAAGGTTGCTTGAATGGGCCCTGGGTGCCCTGCGGAGGGTAAAAAGCTTAAATGCGGCCACATCGTCCTTAGCACTGCCTTGAGGAACAATATTCCAGCCGCCGGCGAAACCGCCGGCAGAGACCCCCGCAAGGCCGCCGGCCGCAAGGCCGCCGGCCGGCGGGCCCAGAAGGAGATAATAGAGTTCGCCCTCCTCTCGGCGGCCTCCTTCCTCATCCTCACCCTCGTCACGATAACGTTCAGCAGGATCTCGGGGATAGTGCGCGAGAGCCAGATATCCGACAGCCTCGGCTCCCTCTCCCAGCAGACGGCCCTCGCGATCGCGCAGGCCGACGGCCTGATACAGAGGGACCCCACGGCCAACTTCACCATATACATGGAGTTCCCGCGCGACGTCGTCGGCCAGCCCTACGAGATAAGGTTCAGCACGGACCCGGACGGGTCGTGCAAGATCGTCTCCTCGGACGCCGCGGGGAGCTGCGTGCGGGCGATGGCAGCCGGGAAGATCACGTACGTGCCGCTGAGGACGTCGCGCCCGGTGGACGGGACGATATTCGGCTCGGCGGAGCAACGGGCGGCAGTAACATATAATAGCAATGAGAATCTAATCCGGCTGACTGTAGGCTAGGGAAAAAAGGGCAGAGACCAGACGAGATGGCGAGAAAGAACATCCTGAGGAAGAAGCTTTCCAAGAGCATCCTTGACCGGCTCAAGAACGGCGAGGCGGGCCAGGGCAGGGCCCTTTCCTCCGGAAGGATCGTCCGCGGCGCCCTCTCCAAAATGAGGAACAGGATCCTCGCCGAGCGCATCCGCGCCTCCGCCGCGACCCGCGGCCAGTCGATACGCGTGAACGTGAACGCGCCGCAGGCCTACCCGCAGATGCCGACGACGATACGCCTCGAGCGCGAGAAGGAGAAGAAGAGCGAGGACGAGGACGAGCTGTTCAAGGGCATCTCGCTCACGGGATTCGCCGGCACGGAAGGGGCCGGCCAGATAGGCGAGGACTGGAAGAGCAAGAGCAAGGCCAACATCCGGGAGTCCTACCCGCTCATGGCCTCCGCCGACGGCCAGGTGATGACCTTCGTGCAGGTCTTCTGGAGCCCACAGGACCAGTCCCTGATCTACCAGGTCGTCGAGCCGCCGATGACCCCGCAGGAGATAGACCTCCTCAATAAGATAGAGCGCAAGCTTGAGGAGAAGCTGGACATCGACTTCTCGATGGTCACGCAGACCAACCAGCACGACTACCTGCACGAGAACTTCTACAAGATAATGGACCTCTTCAACATCCACCTGGACGACAACCAGAGGGCGAGGTTCGAGTACTACCTCTTCCGCGACTTCGTGGGCTTGAACGAGATAGAGCCCCTGATGCACGACCAGCAGATAGAGGACATATCCTGCGACGGCGTGGGGATACCTGTCTACATCGTCCACAGGAACGCCGAATACGGCGAGCTCAAGACGAACATCATATTCCAGACCAAGCAGGACCTGGACTCCTTCGTCGTCAAGATGGCGCAGAGGTGCCGCAGGTCGATCTCGGTCGCGACGCCGCTCCTCGACGCGACCCTCCCGGACGGGAGCCGCCTCCAGGCGACCCTCGGGAGCGACATCGCGAGGCGCGGCAGCAACTTCACGATCAGGAAGTTCTCCGAGAGGCCCTTCACGCCGACGGACCTCATAGAGTTCGGGACGCTCTCCCCGCACGCCCTTGCCTACATCTGGTTCCTCGTTGAGCAGGGCAAGTCGATCCTGATATCGGGCGCGACCGCGACGGGCAAGACGACTATCCTCAACGCGATATCCCTCTTCATCCAGCCATCGAAGAAGATAGTCTCGATAGAGGACACCGCGGAACTGCAGCTCCCGCACCCGAACTGGATCCCGGAGGTGGCGCGCGCGATCTCCAGCGAGAAGAGGTACGGCTCGGTGGAGATGTTCGACCTCCTCAAGGCGGCGCTGCGCCAGAGGCCGGACTACATAATAGTGGGCGAAGTGAGGGGTGTGGAGGCGAACGTCATGTTCCAGGGGATGGCGACGGGCCACCCGGCGATGGGGACGCTTCACGCCGACAACGTCCAGAGGGTCGTCGACCGCCTGATAACCCCGCCCATATCACTCTCGCCCGCGCTCCTGGAGAACCTTGACGCCATCATCTTCATCGTCAG
>DYHY01000039.1 GCA_020723935.1 Candidatus Micrarchaeum sp. | reverse complement strand
CGAGACGATAACGCCCTGGGCAGGGGTGTACGGGGCGATTCCCATATACGGCGACCTGAGGTTCGGCGACGTCGCGTCCCTCGCCAAGAAGTTCCAAACTATCTGTCGGGAGGTAGATGGGGGGATACTCGTAACCGGCAGCACCATCGTCGCGATACAGGCGAGGCTCAGCGACGACATAGAGGGCCTCGTCAGGGAGGCCCACGGCAGATACCTGTTCATAAATGACGGGAGCGACCTCGTGCAGCTCTACCTCTAGGACGACACCGAGCCTAACGAATACAAGACGCTATTCCTCGACGGGGACAGCTACGTCGTCAAGGCCGATAGGGGCATGAGGAGCGACGGGGCGCTCACTTTCGCCCTGCGCCAGAGCATGAAGCCGGACGAGCGCAAGGCTCTCGAGGAGCTCATAATACGCGAGCATGGGATGGACGAGGCCAAGAGAGCCATCTTCGAGGATAACGAGGCGGATCCGGCGGTGCTCGCCCTGCGGGAGAGGAAATATCCGGTCTACATACTCAGCCAGACCCTCGCGAACGGGGCGGGGAGCCTCGCGTCCTACGGGCCCCTTGGCGTCGAGAAGAAGTTCCGCTACGACCAGGAAGGTAAGCTCAATGCCAAGTTCTACGGGTTCGATCCCATCCAGGAGGGAGTTTTCATCAGGTCGAAAATGGTGATAGAGGAAGCGGAGATAATCGCGTCCGCCAAGGAGACGAAGCCTTTCACATATCTTCCTCTGGCGGAAAGCAAATAGGCGGCTCCTGGGGGCGCCCCTGGGAGCAAGGTCAGGTCTTCCTTCCCCAGGAATTGATCTCGCTTTCGACGGCAGACGCCCAGGACCTGACGGTGGACTTCATCAGCCTCCTTATCGAGGGGACGTCTGCGGGGGCGTAGCCGAAGAAGTATCCCCCGCCGGGGAGGTTCGATTTCCTCCTCGCGACGAGGCCCTTCTTCACAAGCGCCTTGAGCGCCTTCTGCACGCCCGTGCGCTCGAGGCCCAGCTTTGATGCGACCTGCGAGACCGTCCCGGGCCGGCCCATTACTGCGTGCAGGACTGCGTACTCGGTCCTCCCGAGGCCGAAGCTGCACATGACGACGTCGCGCATCTCCACCCGCTTGCAGGCGAACCTTATCATCGCGGGTCCCCCGGGCTCCCGAGGTTTATGACGGTCGCCTTGAGGCGGGTCATTGCCTCGACGCTGTACTTTATCCCCTGCGTCCCGATGCCCGAGGACTTGGTCCCGACGAACGGGAAATGGTCCGGTCCGCGGGAGGGCTTGCCGTTCACCTGCACCGTGCCCACGTCCAGCTTCCTTGAAACCCTGAAGGCGGTGTCGACGTCCCTCGTGAAGACGCTCGCCTGCAGGCCGTATTCTGACCTGTTGGCTATCTCGAGGGCCTCCTTCTCGTCCCTCACGCGGATTATTGGAAGGACGGGGCCGAAGGGCTCCTCCCAGGCGACGCTCGATTCGAGCGGGACCCTGTCGAGGACCGCGGGCCAGATGAGGGGGCCCTCCCGCTTCAGGGGCGTCAGGGGCGTTGCGCCCATCTTGACCGCCTCCCCTATCATGTTCCAGACGTAGTCGGCCGCGTCCACGTTGATGAGCGCCGTTATGTCCGAGTTGTCCTCGGGGAGGCCGACCTTGAGGGCGGATGCAAGCTCCGCTATGCGCTTGACTATTTCCCCGGACGACGGGGAGTCCATCAGGAGCACGCGCTTCACCGTGGTGCATCTCTGGCCGGAATAGGAGAACGCCCCGCTCACGATGATCTTCGCAGTGGATTCCATCTCGGCGTCCGGGAAGACGATCGCGGCGTCCTTGCCTCCCAGCTCCAAGAGGAGGGGCGCCTTGCGTGCGATCGCGGCGATGTGCAGGCCCGTCTTCGTCCCGCCGGTGAATGCTATCATGGAAGCGCGCGGATGCGTGACGAGATAGTCGCCTAGGTCCGCCCCGCGGCCGGTCACGGCGCAGAGGACCCCTGCCGGGACCCCCGCCTTCCTGAAAGCCTCGGCAAGCATCAGGCCGCATATCGCTCCCTGGGTTGGGGGCTTGAAGACGACGGTGTTCCCGGAGACCAGGGCAGGAGCGATCTTGGCGGCCGCGAGGTTCACGGGGTAATTGAAGGGCGCGATCGCCAGGACCACCCCGAGGGGCACGCGCTCGACGAAGGAGATCTTGTTCCTCCCGAAGCCCGGGAGGCTGTCGCCGTATATCGCCTCGCCCTGAAGGCGCTTGCCCTCCTCGGCGGTGTAGCGTATCATGTCGGCGGTGCGCGCGATCTCGTCCTCCGCCTGCCCGCGGGGCTTTGCTATCTCCGCGACGAGGCAGCGCGCCATGAGGTCCTTGTTCTCGATCAGGATGTCGGCAGCCCTCTGCAGTATTTCCGAGCGCTCGAAGACGGGACGGGCGGCCCAGGCCTCCTGCGCGGACGATGCGGCGGCGAAAGCCGAGTCTATCTCGCCGCGCGAGGTCTGCTGCACCCGCCCGATCTCCTTGCCGGAAGCCGGAGATGCTATCGCGACCGTTTTCCGGGAGGACGATTCGGCCCATTCGCCGGAAATTAGGATCCTGGCAGAGCCGTCCCGCGAGAATATCTCGGAGAAGGCGCCGGATTCGCGGATCTTCTGCATCTTCAGTAGAAGCCCCTCAGCTCCGTCGCCCTCGCCACCCGCGACACCGCGAGGATGTATGCGGCCGCCCGCATCCCCACCGACCTGTCCTTGGCGATGCCGCGCACCGCGCGGTAGGAGTCCTGCATCACGCCCTCGAGGCGCGAATTCACCTGGCCCTCGGTCCAGACGTCGCCGGAATTGTTCTGCACCCATTCGAAATAGCTGACGGTGACGCCCCCGGCGTTCGCGAGTATGTCGGGGATCACGAGGATTCCTGCCTTGCGCAGGATCTCGTCCGCGTCCGGCGTCGTCGGGCCGTTCGCAAGCTCAAGTATTATCTTCGCCCCGACCGCCCCCGCGTTCTCCTTGGTTATCTGGCCCTCGAGGGCCGCGGGGACGAGGACGTCGACCGGAAGCTCCAGGAGCTCGCCGTTGGAAAGCTCCTTTGCGCCTGGGAAGCCCAGGACCGAGCCCGTCCTCTCCTTGTGCGCGAGGAGGGCCGGGACGTCCAGGCCCGTCTCGGAGCGGATCGCGCCCTTGGAATCGGAGACCGCCACCACCAAGAAGCGGCCGTCCTTGGAAAGGATCCTTGCGAGCGTCGCGCCCGCGTTGCCGAAGCCCTGGATGGCGACCGAGAGCTTCGCCGGATAGTCCCCGTCGCCGAGGGCCTCCTCCAGGACGAAATAGCCGCCGCGCGCGGTCGCCTCGCCCCGCCCCAGGGAGCCGCCAACCTCGACGGGCTTGCCGGTTATCAGGGAGAAGCTCTTCTTCCCGGAGATCCGTTCGTACTCGTCCTCCATCCACGCCATTATTTGGGCGTCCGTGTAGACGTCGGGCGCCGGGATGTCGGAGGCGGGGCCGATGATCTTGGAGATGGCCCTGATGTATCCGCGGGAAAGGCGCTCCAGCTCCCCCTTGGAGAGCTTGGACGGGTCGCAGATCACCCCGCCCTTCCCCCCGCCGAACGGGATCCCGACGACCGCGCATTTCCAGCTCATGAGGATGGAGAGGGCGCGCACCTCGTCGGCCGAGACAAGCGGGTGGTACCTTATGCCGCCCTTGGCCGGGCCCCTTGAGGTCGAGTGCTGGCTCCGGAAGCCCGTGAAGACCTCGACGCGCCCGTCGTCCATCTTGACGGGGATCGCGACGTGCAGGAAGCGCTCCGGCTCCAAGAGGATCCTCCTCGTCGAGGGGGAGAGGCCGCACGCGTCGGCCGCGAGGTCGAAATTCCTGTTGGCCCAGCCGAGGAACCCTTCGGCCATCCCGATCAGAGCCTCTTCAGGAGGGCTTCGACGTCCTTCCTGAAAACCGCCTCAGGCCGGAAGCCCACGAGCTGCTCGACGGGCTTTCCGCCCTTGAAGACCATAAGCGTCGGGATGCTCACTATGCCGAAGCGCGCCGCGAGCTTCGGGTTCTCGTCCGTCTCCACCTTCGCGAACCTGAGCTTCCCCGCGTACTCGCCCGAGAGCTTCTCGAACACCGGCGCCATCATCTTGCACGGGCCGCACCACTCGGCCCAGAAATCCACCATCACCGGGACCTTGCTCTTCTCGACTTCCTGCGCGAAGTTCTCCTCCGTCAAATGCACCGTGGCCATGTTCTCTTCAGTCTCCTTTCGCTTGGTAATGATTATCACAATCACTAGTGAAAGTAGGAATCACATCTGTTTAAATAGCTTCGCACGGCCGGGGAGCTCCCGGGCGGATGCGCCGCGGGCCCTCCTGCGCCCGGCCCCCTCCGTCCTTCCCGGAACCGCGCCAGCGGCGCATTGCTCCGCCAAGGGGGCTCCGGCGGGGGGCCACGGGCTTCCGGCGCCCCCGCCTTGCCTCTCTGTCGTATTAAAGGGTCATTTTAATATTACCTCCTTTTTTGTCGTATTCGGGTGATTGAGGCTTTGTTTTAGTAAGCTCAGCCACTTGTTTCTTTCAAGTTGAATGTCAATCTCTGCTATCTGAAAAGGTGTAGCTCCATTTAGAGCCATGTGCTTCTTAATGAAATTATGGTAAAGCCTAAATGCATTATTCCATTGCTGTGTTGTTTCATCAGACTTAAACCCTCTTCTAACT
>DYHY01000004.1:1793-74428 GCA_020723935.1 Candidatus Micrarchaeum sp. | reverse complement strand
CACCCTCAAGGACCTCGCATACCACATGCCCGAGCCCTGCAGGAAGGCGCTCGCCGAGCTATCTGAGGAGTGCAGGGGGATATACGCGGTCGCCGGCTTCGTCGAGGAGGGCCGGCGCGGGATACTCTACAACTCGGCTGCCGTGCTCCACGAGGGCAAGGTGATCTCCGTCTCCCGCAAGCTCTTCCTCCCCACCTACGGCCTCTTCGAGGAGAAGCGCTATTTCAAGGAGGGGGAGACCGACAGGATCTCGGCCGTCGAATCCAAGGCCGGGACCTTCGGCGTGTGCATCTGCGAGGACGCCTGGCATTTCCAGCCGCCGGCGATACTCTCCTCCCTGGGCGCCGACGTCATCCTCTGCCCCGCGGCGTCGCCCGCAAGGGGCTTCCAGGCCGCGGCCGACGGTCTCCTGGGGATACAGCGCTCCTGGCTTTCCCTGGGCGCGGCCCACGCGATCATAAACAACGTGTTCTTCGCCTGCGCCAACAACGCGGGCTCGCAGGACGCGGAGGGCTTCTACGGAGGCTCGTTCGTCGCGTCCCCCTCCGGCTCGATCATCGCGAGCGCCGGGGTGGACGCCGAGGATTTCGTCGTCGCGGACCTCAACCTTGACGAGGTGAGGACGTCGCGCATATTCAGCTCATTCAGGGACGCGCGTCCCGAGCTAAACGAGTTCCTCTGGAAGGCGAGCAAGAAATGACACAGGACAAGGCGGCGGCGCAAGGACGGCTCCTGCCGGCCGAGATGATAGAGCTGGACTATGCGAGGATCGTGGAGACGATAAAGTCGTGGATAGCCGACTACGTCGGGAAGGCCGGGAAGAAGGGCGCGATCGTCGGGCTCTCCGGAGGCCTGGACTCGGCCGTCGTCGCCGCGCTATGCGCGAGAGCCCTTGGCAAGGACAGCGTGACGTGCGTCCTCATGCCCACCCACGTGACAAGCAAGGAGGACATCTCCGACGCGAGAGAGGTGGCAAAGCTCCTCGGAATCAGGACTTTCGACGTCCCGATAGACCCTATTGTTTCCTCGTTCGAATCCGCTATAGCCCTGGCCGGGACCGGCCGCGAGCGCGGTCCCCTGGAGCGGGGGAATATATCGGCCCGCGCGAGGATGACAATCCTCCACGACATCGCCGCCAGGACCGACTCGCTCGTCGTGGGGACGGGCGACAAGTCCGAGATATGCATCGGGTATTTCACCAAGTACGGGGACGGGGGCACGGACCTCCTTCCCATAGGGGACCTCTACAAGACGCAGGTGAGGCGCCTTGCCAAGGAGCTCGCGCTCCCACCGCGCGTCTACACCAAGCCCTCCTCACCCAACCTCTGGCCCAACCAGACGGCCGAGGAGGAGTTCGGGATGAGCTACGAGCTCGTCGACACGTTCCTCTGGGCCTTCTTCGAGAAGCAGCTCTCCGAGGCGAGAATCACCGAGGCCTACGGGATACCCGCGGATTCCGCAAGGAAAATAGTGAGGATGGTCGCCACCTCCCAGCATAAGAAGAACCCGCCCGTGACGGTGAAGATAAGCTCGCGCTCCTTCGGGAGCGACTGGCGGTACCCGACGCAGATGGGCTACGAAGGCGGGATCTGAGAAAGAAGGGAAAGCGGGCTACCTTCCCGGGGAGACGATCGGCTTCACCGCCAGGTAGGCGAGGATGGCGGCGAAGGTCGCCGAGGACCACATCATCGCGATGGCGCCCCGTATTCCGAAGAGGGCCATCAAGACGAAGCCTGCGGCGACGACGAACGCCAGCTGCTTGAGCCTCACCTTCGTCGCGTCCCGAGCCCTGTTCGCCGCGGTGAGAAGGGAAAGGGCGTTCATTGTGAACGCGCTCTCCAGTATCATGGGTGGGAGGAGGAGGAACAGGTAGCCGTTTGCTGGCGCGTATTTCACGAGGAACGTCTTAGTTAGGACCACGAACGCGGCGGCAATCCCCGCGCCGAGGATCGCGAAAGTGGCAAGCGAGTATTTCACCGTCCGCCGGAACAGGGCCGAAAGGGCGGCGCCCCTGCGATCGGCAAAGGACCTGGACATCTCCGGGAACGCGACCTGGTTCACCGCGTTCCAGACGAACAGCATGGGCGCTATGGGCATCCCCGCCAGGGCGTAATAGGCGAGGTCGGCCTTGGCGACGAACGCGCCAAGGACCAGCTTGTCGTAGACCTGCGACCCGTAGGCGAGGATGTTCTGCACGCCAAGGGTCGTCGCGAGAGGCGCGAGCTTCCGGGCCTTGGCGTGAAGCCGCGCTCCCACGCGCCCGAGCGCGCCGGCGGAGGGAATCGGGAAGTCCCACAGGCAGATCGCTGCCTGGAAGGCGAAGCTGAGGATCAGGGCGTAGAAGACCCCGGCAAGGCGGAATGCCTTGGTGAGGCCGACCGTCGCAAGGAGGTAGAACGTCCCGTAGGCGAAGTTCACCACATAGAGCCTTCGGTAGTCCTTCCTGGAAACCCAGTAGTTCACCGCGAAGCTGAAGGTCTGGACGAACCCGGCGAGGCACATGAGGCCTATCAGGGCGGTCATCTCGGCGCCGTACAACCGGTTGAACAGGCCCGCGAGGGCGAGACTGAAGAGGATCAGGTTTACCGCCCCGGACAGCAGGAGGGACGTGAGCAGCCCCGTGGCCACAGTGTCCTTGGCTTCCTTGTCCGTCTCGGCACTCGCGATCTTGAGCGCGGCGCCTGGCAGGCCCGCGACCGCCATCGCGCCCAGGTTCACTATCAAGACGACGAGGACCTTCACCGCGTAGTCTGCGGGGGCGAGCATCCTTGCGACGGCGATGCCCGCTAGCATCGTCATCGCGTAGGAATAGAGGCTTGCAGCTGAAAGGAAGGCCGTCGCCCTCTTCCTGCCGCCGCGCGGCAGCAGCCTCTCTAGGGGCGCGGGAAGGGTCACCAAGGCGAGAGCCCCCTGAAGAGCCCGATGGACGCGCCGAGGGAATATCCCGCGCGCTTGGCGAGGACCAGGACGAAATAGTCGTGGAAGTGCGCGGGGTCCCGGAGGGCGTGATATGCGCTCTCGGCGAGGACGAGGAGCGCGAACGGGGCGGCGAGGAACAGGAGGAGGGGGTTTGCCGACATGCTGAGGAGCAGGCCCCAGACGGCCGCCTTGAAAGCGAGGACGAGGAGGAGGTTGCCCGGCATGCCGAGGACGAGGCCCGTCCTTCCGTCCCCCAGGCCGTAGTTGTAGAACTGCCTTTCGAAGGACCTGATGTCGGGGCGCATCCTCCATTCGACTATCGCGTCCCTCGCGAAGGAAAACCGCGCCCCAGTCTTGCGCAGATTGATGTCAAAGAGCGTGTCCTCGGCGGTGTATGTCCCTTCCGGATATCCGCCAGCCTTCTCCCAGGCGGACTTCCTGAAGGCGACGGAGCGCGAAGAGGGAAGGAAACCTTCCCCGAGGCTTTCCGGGTCCTTGCACACGATCCTTCCCTGCGCGCGCTCGAAGGCGCTCCTCGCGAGGGGCACGTAGGCGCCCGAGACTACGTCAGCGCCCGCAAACCCCCTCTCGAGGGCGGAAAGCCATCCCGGCCTCGCCACGCACCCTCCGTCGATGGAGGCTATCCACTCCGTCCCCGCGGCGCGCACCGCCGCGTTCCTCCCCGCCGCTATGTTTGCGCCGGGCGCCACTATGACCCGCACCCTCCTCCCGAACCTCCTGCGCAGGATGGCGGGGGTGCCGTCGGTCGATCCGCCGTCCACTATTATGAACGCGTCCGGCTTCCTCTCGCCCGAGAGGACGGATGAGACGAGCTCCCCGACGGAGCCCGCCTCGTTCCTGACAGTGCAGATGATCGTTATCCCAGGCCTTCCGCGGCGCTTTTGGGGCATGTCCTTCGGGATGCGGCCGCCCCGCATGTTTAAAACTCTCTCGCCGCGCGCGGCGCCGGAAAAGGTTTAAAACGCTCCGCCGGTCCTCCCTGCCGTGCAGGACGCGAAGAAGCTGGCGGCAGGGATACTGGCGCTAGCAGCCATCTTCCTCGTCCTCTGGATAGCGTTCGGGACGCGCCTCCAGAGCCTCGGCGACCCGCACATGCTCGAGTTTGACACCGTCTACTTCCACAACGCGGCGGAAAGGATCGTCACGGGCGGGGAGCTCCCGCGCGTCGAGGAGGACAGGTACTATCCGCTCCTCTACGACGGGGGGGACCTGCACGTCCCGACGTATTCCATCGCGCTCCTCTGCAAGATCAACCCGTTCTGCCTAGAGACGTTCGAGGGGGTGAAGTCCGCCGCGAAATGGTACGCGCCGATCTTCACGTTCCTCACGATCATCACCCTCTTCTACCTCGGGCACCGGGCGGGCCGCGACTGGTTCGTCGGGGGCCTCCTCTTCGCGATAGTCCCTGGCGCCCTCTTCAGGTCGGTCGCTGGCTTCTCTGACAAGGACACAGCCGCGTTCTTCTTCATGGTCCTCGCCACCTATTTCGTCTACAGGTACGTCCAGGAGAGGGAGCGCCTCGCGCCGGTCCTCCTCTACAGCATCCTCGCCGGGGTCGCGATGGGCCTGGGGGCGATGAGCCTTTCCAGCTACATCCTCTTCGTCGTCCCCGTCGTCCTCTTCCACATCTTCCAGGTGATCTTCCGCTACCGCGCAGGGAAGGACGTGTTCGGGACGGCTGTGCTCGTCCTCCTGCCGATGCTGATGAAGGCGGGGTACGGCTCCGCGGGCGGCCTGTGGCAGTTCTCCGACTCCAGGAACCTCATACTCATGGGCTCGGCGGCCTTCCTCATCATCTCCTATTTCGTCCTGAGGCTCAGGATGCCGTTCCTGTCGGGGAAGGGGAACGAGCGGGCCTACAGGCTCGCGGCGGCGGTCGTCGTGACCGTCGCGATCGCCTTCCTCGCGGCCGCGGCGAAGGGGCAGGCGCCCGCCTCGATCGTCGGGCGGGTCTTCTCGGAGGTTGCCGACCCCCTGCGCTCCAGCGTCCACGGCTCCTCGGTCGGCGAGAACCAGCCGACGAGCTGGGCATGGCCCTGGGAGCCCTTCTTCTGGCAGGGCGGGAACGCCTACTGGGAGCAGATGAAGCTCGTCTTCCCGATCGCGCTCCTCACCCTCACGATACCCCTCTTCACGAAGCGCGACGAGGACATCCTGACTGCGTTCTTCCTCGGCTTCAACATCTACGCGGCCTCGCGCGGGATGCGCCTGTTCATGAACCTCATGCCCATCGCCGCGTTCGCCGCCGGGCAGGCGATAGCGTTCCTGTTCCGCGCAGGCTTCGGGCCGCAGGGAATCAGGGGATACATCAAGGCGGCCTCGGTGATCCTCGTCATGGCCGCCTTCGCCCAGATATACGTCGGGATGGGCGCGCCCGGGATCCTCGCGCAGGCGAGGGGCATACACACGTCCGTGAACGAGGAATGGTTCGAGAACTTCAAGTGGACCGACCTCAACATGAGGGCGGAGAGCCCCGTGGTCGCGTGGTGGGACTACGGCTACTGGATACAGTATTTCGCCAGGCGCCCCTCCGTCGCCGACGGGGGCAACCGGATCCTCAAGATGGACGAGGAGCTCGGGCTCATGTTCACCGAGACGAACGAGGACAAGGCTGCGGCCTGGATGCTCTCCCTCCCCTACCCCGAGGTGAAGCTCGTCGTCTCCAAGCCCTCGGGAGAAGAGGTTACGACCTTCGACAACGGCGTCTTCGCGCCCGAATACTACGCCAATTTCATACCGGACAGCCACCTGGCCGTCGCAACCTGCAGGGATCCGTCCACGCCGATACCCAAGGTCTGCCCCGGCTTCGTCCAGAACGTCTCGGCGACCCTCCTTCCCGGAAAGTACCGCCTTGACTTCTACGTCACGTACCGCGGGATGACCCACCACCTCGCCGCGAGCCTGGACACCGCGGGGGGCGTACTCTCGGAAAGCACGCTCG
The DNA here is from genome assembly GCA_020723935.1 of Candidatus Micrarchaeum sp. Classification (GTDB taxonomy): domain Archaea; phylum SpSt-1190; class SpSt-1190; order DYHY01; family DYHY01; genus DYHY01. The sequence continues at coordinate 68,547 of DYHY01000004.1, read as the reverse complement.
AGGAAGGCTACGCAGTCTTCCAGGACTACCTTGCGCAGAAGGACGGGACCGTGATAGCCCCGTTCCTGGAGCTCTCTCCCGGCGGCCTCCTTTCCTTCGGGTACAACTCTACGGGATTCAGGATAGCAATACCCCACCTCATGACCCACGACGCGACGATGATAGGGAAGATGTACTGGGCGTCCAGGATAGGCGGGCGGCCCACACAGTACCTCTCCTTCCAGCTCGTCGGCGACCGCGACACGCCCTTGGGGCCGGCCAAGGTCTATGCCGCGCAGCATTATTTCATAGCGATGGTCGACGCCAACGGGACGACAATCCCCCTCATAGGGAGCTCGGGCCAGCCGGGGTACGGGGTTCTGAGCAAGATCGTGACCCGCGAGGGCGTCCTCGACGTGGATTTCGGGAACCAGACCAAGACGCCCGGAGCCGTCTACGCCGCCGGCCCGACCGCGTTCCTGATGCCCGACGACGCCGCGGGGAGCGTTTTCACGGAGACCTTCATACTGGACGGGGGCCCGTCCAGGAGGTTCCGGGAGGTTTTCAACAACGGCTTTGCCAAGAGCTTCTACGTCACCTAGGCCCTCGGTCTCCATCGTGATCCCGACGATAAACGAGGAGCGCAATCTCCCCCGCGTGCTCTCGGACGTCAGGTCCTTCTCCAAGCGGAGCGGCCGCAGGACCGAGATCATAATCGTCGACGGCCACTCGAAGGACGGGACGGTCGCGATCGCCAGGCGCGCGGGGGCGCGAGTGATCTTCGACTCCGTGGGCAAGGGCTCGGCGATAATAGCGGGCCTGGGGGCGTGCCAGGCGCCGGTCATCGTGATAATGGATGCCGACTGCTCGCACACGGCAGACGAGCTCCCCGTCCTGATATCGAAGGTCGAGAGCGGCGGATACGACGTCTGCATGGGCTCGCGCTTCATGCGTGGCGGCGGGAGCGAGGACATAACGCCCCTGCGCTACGTCGGGAACAAGCTCTTCGTCGCCCTCGTCAATCTCTTCTGGGGGACGAGGTACACTGACCTGTGCTACGGCTATCGCTCGATGAGGCGGAGCGCGGTCGGGAGGCTCGCCCTCTCCAGCAAGGGCTTCGGCATAGAGACGGAGATATCCATCCGCTGCGCCAAGGCGGGCCTGCGCACGATCGAGGTCCCGAGCACCGAGAAGCCCCGCCTCCACGGCGAGAGCAGGCTGGGCACCTTCAAGGACGGATTCCTCATACTCAAGACGATAGTCAGGGAGCTGATCTTCAAAAGAATGGCTGGCGGAAAGCAAGAGGAAAGGAGGATTTCGGGATAGGATGGCGGGACACGCGATACTGGGGATCTGGGACGGGCACGATGCCGGGGCGGCGATCGTCGACGGGGAAGGGAGGGTCCTTTCGGCCGTGAACGAGGAGAGGCTCTCAAGGAAGAAGCTGGACATCGGATACCCGGCCCACTCGGTCGAGGCGTGCCTGCGGATAGCCGGGCTCTCACGCCCGGAGATCACGGACGTCGCGTTCACAACAGTCGACGTCGCCAAGACGTCGTCGCGCTTCTTTCCCGGCATCGGGAGGAACTACTACAAGTTCCGCAGGAGGAAGATCGACCGGCCGCCCCTCGTGGGCCTGAGGCGGGCGGCAAAGTTCGTCCTGACGACGGTCGATCGCCCCCGCTGGATCCTGAGGAGGGTGAACGAGGGATATTTCGCCTCCCTCGTGCGGCGCGAGGGCTTCGCGCAAGCGAGGCTCTCCTACGTCGACCACCACGCGGCGCACGCGGCGAGCGCCTACTACCCCAGCGGCATGGGGGACGCCCTGTGCATAACGGTCGACGGCGTGGGCGACGGCCTCTCGGGCTCCGTGAACGTGTGCGAGGACGGGAGGATAAGGAGGATCTCCGCGATCCCCGCCCGCGATTCGATCGGGATATTCTTCGAGCAGGTGACGACGATCCTCGGGATGCGCGAGCTGGAGGACGAGGGCAAGGTTATGAGCCTCGCTGACTACAGCCACAAGAAGGAGAACAAGCTAGAGGACTTCTTCTCCGTGCGCGGCCTTGCGGTGCGCGCGAAGCACGACCCGATAACCCAGTACGCGCTCCTCGAGCGCCTGGCCTGGCGCACGCCGCCGGAGGATTTCGCCTCGATGGCGCAGCGGACGCTGGAAAAGCACCTCCTGCAGCTCTTCAGGAACGCCGTCGCCGAGACCGGGATGAGGCGCATCTGCTGGAGCGGTGGGGTGGCGTCCAACATCAAGCTCAACATGCGCATACGCGCGGAGCTGTCGCCCGAAGACTGGTTCGTCTTCCCGCACATGGGGGACGGGGGCCTCGCCCTCGGGGCGGCCCTGCAGATAGCGGGCGTCCCACACGGGAAGAAAATGCCCCTTGCCTACTTCGGCCCCGGCGAGACCAAGGGATCGGTGCTCGCGGCGGTGAAGAAGAGGCCAGGCCTTCGCGCAAGCGAGGAGAGGGGCTTCGCCTCCGAGGCCGCTGACATCGTCGAGGACGAGGAGAAGTACGTCTTCTGGTTCCAGGGCGGGATGGAATACGGCCCCCGGGCCCTCGGGAACAGGAGCATAGTCGCCCCGGCGTCGTCCCTGGCGGTGAAGGACGAGCTGAACCTGCGCATAAAGTCCAGGAACTGGTTCCAGCCCTTCTGCCCCTCGCTCCTTGAGGAGGACGCCGCCAGGCTCTTCTCGGATTACGACAGGATCCCCGACAGGTTCATGACGATGGGCTACATGTGCCGGCCCGAGAAGAAGGCCGACCTTGCTGCCGTCACGCATGTCGACGGCTCCGCGCGCCCGCAGATGGTCGGGGGCGAGAACAGGGAATACCGCGCCCTGATATCGCGCGTCAGGAAGCGCACGGGATACGGGATAGTGCTCAACACATCCTTCAACCTCCACGGGGACCCGATAGTCTCCTCGATAGACGACGCACTCGACATGATGGAGAAGACGCGCGCCGAGCACCTGTTCGCGGAAGGCGTCCACATAACCTGCAGGAAGGAGGCCGCGGGCGCGAAGAAGGGCAAGAGCAAGGGGCGCACGAAGTGAGGAAACAAGGGGCCCGCGCGCCAGGCGCCGGGAGGTAGGAGGGACTGGAATGTCGGGCGAGCTCATGGCGACGACACCCCTGCAGCTTAACATAATCGAATACGGCACCGTGATTTCCATGTGGGCTGCCCTCGGGCTCACGATCCTCCTCGCCGCCCTGTCCTGGAGGAAGATCCGCGCCGCCTTCTCCCGCGTCTCGAGGAAAGCCTGGCTCGCCCTGGTGCTCATCCTCTTCGCGTCCCTCGCGTTCCGCCTCGCCTTCGTGCCGCTGACGAACCGCGTCTATTTCGACGAGGATCTCTACGAGAACATGGCGAGGAACGTCCTCCTCGAGGGGCGGTCGTGCATGTGCAACTGGGGAGACGCTTCGGCCTGCTACGACTGCATCATCAACAAGGCTCCGGCCGCCCATCCCTTCCTGATGGCCCTCGTCTTCCACGCCTTCGGCCCGTCGAGGGCCGCGGGCTTCGCATATTCCCAGGCGGCATTCCTCGCCTCCGGCTTCCTGATGTTCCTCTGCACCTACCTCCTCTTCGGGAAGAGGGAGCGCCCCGCCCTCCTCTCCGCCCTCCTCATCAACCTCCTCCCGGTCGCGATCGTATGGTCCAACACGATCGCCGCCGAGACGACGTTCCTTTTCCTCTCCCTCCTCTCCTTCCTTTCCCTCCTCCTCTTTTCCGAGGGGAAGGAGCAGGTTTTCCTCCTCCTCCTGGGAACGACCCTCGCGATGGCGATCCAGTCCAAGGCCGAGACGGGCGTCCTCCTGCCTCTCTTCTACCTGGCCGCCGCGATCCTCGCCGGCCCGCGCGCGACCCTCCTGAAGCCGGCCTTCTACGCGTCGGCAGCCCTCGTTCTCCTCCTCTCCGCGCCCCACCTCCTCCACGTCTACCTGGGCGCGACGAAGAGCTCCTGGGGCGCGACGGGCGCCAAGTTCTCCCGGGAGTACTTCGGCCAGAACCTCCCGGTGAACGCGGGGTTCTTCCTCTTCGGCTATCCGGCGATAGAGCACCCGCTCCTCCTCTCCGCCCTCGCGGTCGCAGGGACGCTCGTCCTCCTGGCTGGCGGCCGCAGGAGGGCCGCACTCGTCCTCCTGCTCTGGTTCCTCTCCCTCTTCCTCCTCTACGCCGCCTTCTACGCCGGAAGCGTGAGGTACGGCACGGACGTGCGCTACGTGGTCTCCTACTACGCCCCGTTCGCGATCGCGGCGTCCGCCTTCGCCCTACTCCTCCCCTCGGGAAGGCACCTTGCGGCGTTCTCGGTCCTGCTCTGCGCATATTTCCTCGTCGCGTTCTACCCCTCGGTCTCCACGCCCGCCCCGAGGATAGCGGAGGCCAACCAGGCGAGGTCCTACGCGGAGTTCGCGCGCGACGTCCGGCTCCCGGAGAACTGCACGATCTTCTCGCACGTGACTTCCCTGCACATAGACCTGGGGAGGACTTCCGCCCAGCCCTGGTACCTGCAGGACCCGGCGCTGCGCGCCAAGGCCCTGGAGAAGGCGCCGTGCGCGATCTTCGACTACGGCTTCTGGTGCACCGTCCCGCCGTTCAAGGGCGGCCAGTGCAGGCAGATAATGGACAAGAACCCCGCGGCAAAGCTCATGGCCACAGACCCGACGGGCCAGTTCTCCTATTACCTGCTCCCGGCCTGAGGGGAACCAAAAAGTTTTTTTACCTTCCTTTCCGGACCCCCCACATGAAAATAGCGATATCGAGCCTTTCCGGGGCGGGCACGACGACCGCGTGCAACAAGGTCGCGAAGGCCATAGGCCTGCAGGTCGTCAACTACACGTTGAGGCAGATAGCCGAGGAGCGGGGCGTCCCGTTCGAGACGATCCAGGCGGAGGCCGAGAAGGACGACCGGATAGACTACCTCGTCGACGGCCGCCTGATAACGCGCTCCGACAGGAGCAGGAACTCGATAACCGGCTCGCGCCTCGCGTGCTGGCTCGTCGACGCCGACCTCTATGTCTGGCTCTCTGCTTCCGTGGAAGTGCGCGCGGCCCGCAGGGCGAAGGAGGACGGGGTCCCCATGGAGCGCGCTCTCTACTTCACGAAGATGCGCGACGAGAAGAACATCGCCCGCTACAAGAGGCTCTACGGCGTGGACGTCGGGGCGCGGCCGCAAGTCGACATCGAGATAAACACGGACAACCTCAACGCCGACCAGGTGGCCGCCCTGATAGTCGCCGCCGCCCGCGCCATCGGGGCTTCCCGCGGCAGGAGGAGGAACTCGTTCAAGGGCAGGATCCTCGCGAAGATCAAGGGCTCAATCGGCATGAGGGCCCTTGGGTCCAGAAAGCCTTAGCACGAAGAGGGTTTCGAAGCCCGGGAGCCTGCGCTCGCCGGCGATCTCGACCCTGCGAAAGAGCCTGCGCGCCGCAGCGGACGCCTGCGGCGGCGTGAGGCTCGAGATGAGGAGGAGTATCTCCCCTTTTTCGGAAAGCCTCCCCGCCGCCCGCGCGAGGAAATCGGCGACCACCTTTGCGTCCGGCCCGCACGACCACCTCGCATCCTCGTCGCCTGGAAGGTAGGGGGAGTTGAAGACTACCAAGTCAAACCTGCGCTCCGGAATGCCGGAGAACAGGTCGCTTTCGACCGGACGGATGTTTTTCGCTGCGAAGTTCTTAGGATCGAGCGCCGCGGGGTTCACGTCCGCCGCGACGACGGCCCCGAACCCCTTCGCAAGCTCGTTTGCGAGGATCCCGGAGCCCGTCCCCATGTCGCAGGCGAGCTTCCCCGAGAGGCCCAGCTTCCTGATGACGGAGAGCAGGAGCTCGGAATCCTCCTGCGGCTCGTAGACCTCCTGCGGCGTCAGGCGCTTCTTCCAGTCTTCAGGCTTTTGGTCCGCTTCGCTTCCCGCGCTCCGCCGCCCGCGCCGGATAAAAAAATACCGGAAGGGAGGTGCCTGCAAACACCTTTACCTTTCCGCGGGGGAAGCTTCCCCATGGAAAGAAGCCCGAGGATGCAGACTTGCAACAGGTGCGGCAGGTACTGGTTCCTCTCGGGCGGCTCTACCATGGATAGGACGTGGGTTCACCACTGCGCTTCCTGCGGGGCGATATCGGTTCTCGCCCCCGGGGACGTGGCGCAACTGAGCCTTGGGGCTTTCCTGACCGCCACGGGGGAGGCCCCTCCCTTATCTATCCCTCGCAGGGCGAGTCGGACTTTCAGCCCTCGCCTAACTTTCACGGACCGGATGGCTCAGACCTCCGGCCCCCACTTCCAGCTCAACTCCTTCAAGCCGAAAAAACGATTGAAATTCGCAGATTCCACCTCGGTATCTCCCTTTTGGTCCGAAAATAGGCTAAACCCCTACCAACCCATAAATACGTAGTTAGTTACCACTAGCTCTGGTGACATTCGAAAGAATGACCGAACTAGGCAATAGGATAAGACAGAAACTACCAAGGATTATACTGAACCTCGCGGTTCTGTTCTCCGTGTGGTTCATAGCGACCCTCGTGTCCCCGGCCGTGCAATCGCTCGGCTCGGTGATTCCAGGCGCCCAGATCTCGACGGGATTCCTCGTGATCGCGTCGCTGATCGTGGTCATGCTGTACTTCGCGATAGCAGTCATCCAGGATGTACTCGCTCTCGCGGACACGGCAGCGGAGACAATTGTCGGCTACGCGCCCCTCGTTAGGGGGAGCGAGGCTGCGGACCTCAAGAAGGCGATAAAGGAGATAGTCCTCGCCTTGGTCCTCATCCTCCTGACGCCGTTCCTGCCTGGGATGCTGGCGCTGATACCGGTCGTCGGGCAGATGCTAGCAACGATATCAATCTGGTTCATCGTCGCGGTGTCCCTCGCCCTCTTCTGGGCCGCCGGGAAGATCCTCTACAAGGATCTTTCCAAGTACACGTCCCACATCGCGGACGTCGTCGCAGGCCAGGAGGAGAAGTTCGAGTCCAAGAGGCCCGCGCCCAAGAGGCCCGCGCCCAGGCGCAAGAAGCGCTAGGCAAGCGGAGCAAGCAGGCAAGAACGGTGGCCCCGGCGGGCCACCAATCTTCTTTTATTTTCCGTCTTTTTCCACCCAGCCATATGACTGAGGATTCCGGCTTCAGATTCCTCCCCCACACGACGGACGTCGAGTTCGAATCCTACGGACGCACGCTTTCCCGGGCTTTCGCGAACGCCGGGAAAGCCACCTTCGCCTCGATGACCGATCTGTCCGAGGTCGCCAGGAAGAAGGCGGTCCGGGTTTCCGTCCCCCGCCGCTCCGACGATGTCGCCCTCCTCTACGATTTCCTCGACAGGCTCGTCTACCTCTACGACGCGAAGGGGATGTTCTTCTCCTCGTTCTCGGTGAGGATCACCAAGGCGGGCCTTTCCGCCGTCGCGCGGGGCGAGCCCATATCCCGGAAACACCCGACGTTCTCCCTGGTGAAGTCGGTCACCTATCACGAGATGGCGATAACGAAGCGCGCCGGCCGGTTCGTCTGCCGGGTCGTCCTGGACGTCTAATAAGCGCTATTTTTTATACTGCCCCGCAAGCCCTGGAAACCGGCCGAAGATGGAAGATTCCCCTCACGCCCACGCGGACCTCGACACCCGGGCCCTGAAACTGGACCGCATAGGGCCGGTGGAATGGGAGATACCGATGGGAACGGTCGCCCAGATGAAGACGCCGGCGCGCATAATCGCAAGCAAGGCGCTCCTGGAGAAGATCCGGACGGACAGGACCCTGCGCCAGCTCGCGAACGTCGCCTGCCTCCCCGGGATAGTCAAATTCCCGATCTCGATGCCAGACAGCCATGAGGGATACGGCTTTCCCATAGGCGGCGTCGTCGCCCTCGACTGCGAGACGGGAGGGATCTCCCCGGGCGGCATAGGCTACGACATCAACTGCGGCGTGCGCCTGATAAGGACGAACCTTTCCGCGGCCGAGGTGCGCCCGAAAATCAAGCAATTGCTTGACAAGATACACGATTCGGTGCCCAGCGGTGTCGGAAGGGCGACCAAGAGGAAGCTCTCGCCCTCCGAACTTGACGCGGTCCTGGTAGACGGCGCGAAAGCCGCCGTGAGAATCGGCCAGGGCTGGAAGGAGGACCTCGAGCACTGCGAGGAGGGAGGGAGCCTTCCCGGCGCTAGGCCCGAGAAGGTGTCGGCGGAGGCGCGCGACAGGGGGAAGAGCCAGGTAGGGACTCTTGGAGCAGGGAACCATTTCCTCGAGGTGCAGGAGATCGGCGAGACGTTCGGCCCGGAAGCGGAGGCCTTCGGCCTTGAGAAGGGGAAGGCAGTAGTGATGATCCACTGCGGCTCGCGCGGCTTCGGCCACCAGGTATGCTCCGACTACCTGCGCGTGATGGAGGACAAGTTCAAGGAGGAGATCTCGGGCCTGCCCGACCGCGAGCTCGCCTACGCGCCGGCAGGGACCAGGGAAGCCGACGATTACTTCTCCGCGATGGCTTGCGCCGTCAATTTCGCCTTCACGAACAGGCAAGCGATAATGCATTCGGTGCGCGGCGCCTTCTCGCGCGTGTTCGGGAGGACGCCCGAGGACCTCGGGATGAGCCTCCTCTACGACGTCGCCCACAACATCGCCAAGATAGAGGAGCACCACGCCAGGAAGTGCTTCGTGCACAGGAAGGGCGCGACCCGCGCCTTCGGCCCGGGACGGAAGGAGGTCCCGCAGGCATATAGGCGCGTCGGCCAGCCGGTGCTCCTGCCCGGAAGCATGGGGACTGCTAGCTACGTCCTCGTCGGGAGCGAGACCGCGATGGAGCGCACCTTCGGCTCGACCGCCCACGGCGCCGGGAGGATGATGAGCCGCGGCGAGGCGCTCAGGAGGCACCGCGGCGAGGAGATAGTGAAGGAGCTAGGCGCCCGCGGGATACTCGTTCGCTGCGATTCCTGGAGATCGATCGCGGAGGAGGCGCCGGACTGCTACAAGGACATTGACGAGGTCGCGCGCGTGTCCCACGAGGCGGGGATAGGGCGCCTCGTCGCGCGGATGCGGCCGATAGGTGTAGTGAAGGGCTGAAGCGCTCAGGGATCGTCAAGGGTCCCCTTTTGCGGCCCGGCCTTCTCAGTCTTGTCCCCTTTTCCAGAGGGCATTATCTCAACCGCGAGGAGCCCGTCCGCCGCCCCGCCCATCAGGCTGCGGCCGATCCTCATGCCCAGCGCGAAGAGGGCGACCATGAAGAAGATTATCTTGAGCCGCCCGACTGCCATGAGCGCCATGACGAGCCATTCGAGGCCGATGGGCACCGCCGCCGATATGCTGCCCAGGGTCGCGCCGGTCGTGGAATAGGCGGACACGGACTCGAAGAGCGCGTCGACGAACGGTATTCCCAGCGCGACTGCGAAGACCGCCGCCGCGGAAAAGACGATCGCCATCCCGGCGAGCACCGAGAGCATCGCGACCAGGAGGTCGGTGGTCTTCCTGTGGCTCTTGGGCGTCTCGGCGAAGTCCAGGTCACCCCCCGAATACCTCGCGAGGACGGACTTCACCATCAGCACCAGCCTGAATATCTTGATCCCGCCGGCGAGCGAGAAGCCGCAGCCGCCGACAAACAGCAAGGCTATTAGGACGACCTTCACCTGCTCGGTCATCTGGAGGGCGCTAGTCACCCCCGTCCCCGACGAGAAGCTCAGGGTGTTGAAGAGCGCCCACACCGGGGAAGTCCCGAGGAAGGCGAGGGCGCCCGCGAGGATGACGAGGAAATAGGCGAAGACCTCCGCGGTCAGAGCCTTCCTTATCCTCCTGCCGAGGAGCGAGTTGTGGAAGACGAAGCTCACGGAGCCCGCGAGCATCGTCACCACGATTATCGCGGCGCCGGGGCAGGCCAGGTACCTGGCAAGCGTCTCCGGCGCGGGGGTGAAACCCCCGGTCAGTATGTGGGTCGCGAACGCGAACATCATGAGCCGCCCCCGGAAGCCGAGCACGTAGAACGTTATCACGGCCGCCGCAATGTAGAGGGCGTAGACGGACGCGATCTCGAAATACGTCCTCGGCATGCTCGAGTTCCCGAGGCGCTCCCTGCCGACGGTCTCGAAGAACCCCTTGATCGACTTCTCCGGGTAGAGGAACGAGAGGAGCATGAAGACGAGGCCGATCCCCATGACGAACTCTATCATCGCCCGGTGGGTCTGCACGGAGCGCGGCAGGATGCTCTCGTCGGCTATGAACGAGAAGCCCGTCGTCGTGTAGCCGGAGACGCCCTCGAAATAGGCGTTCGTCACCCTTTCGGCCATGCCCGCCCCGCCGGTGGAGTTGAGATAGAGGAACGGGAAGGAGCTGATGAGGGCCATGGCTGCGAAAGCGGTCACGAGGAGGGCGGAGGCCTCCCGCACGTTGAGATCCCTCTTCTCGGCGAGGCTGTTCAGGCCGAAGCCGGCGAGGAGGAAGAGGAGAGCGGTGACGAGGAGCGCTATTGTCGCATGCGTCTCGGAATAGTAGAACGAGAGGACGACAGAGGGGATTGTGAGGGCGCCGGCTATTTGCAGGAAGAACCCCCTGTTGGCAAGGACCGCCTTTGCGGACCTCCCCGGCAGGAGCCCTGTCCCACATATTAAACACTGACGCAAGGGCGCCCCGGGGCGTTCCAGGCCCCCTTTTAAACCCCTAAAACATTATAAACGGCTCAAGAAGGCCCCTTCCCGATACCAACATGGGCAAATTCAGCCATCCTAGAAGGGGAAGCAGGCAGTTCAATCCCCGTGCACGCGCGGACAGCGAGATACCTCGCATCCGGACATGGGTCGCTCCCGAGGGCAAGTCGATCCTCGGCTTTTCGGGATACAAGGTTGCGATAACCCACGGCCAGCTCATAGAGAACAATCCCAAGAGCATCCTCGTGAACCAGCCGCGCCAGGAGGCACTCACCGTCCTCCACACGCCGCCCCTGAAGGCGATAGGCGCCGTGTTCTACAAGGGGAAGAAGAAGACGGGCCAGGTGATGGCATCAAGCCTCCCCAAGGACCTCGCGAGGACGATGAGGCCCCTTCCCAAGAAGGCCGCCGAGGGCAAGGCCCCGGAGAAGTTCGACAAGGTGGTGATCCTCGTCGCGACGCAGCCACGCATCGCAGGCTTCGGGAAGAAGAAGCCGGAAGTGATGGAAGTGGCGGTCGCCGGCACCCCTGAGGAGCAGAAGAAGAAGGCCGAAGAGCTCCTGGGGAAGGACATCAGGGCATCCGACGTCCTCACTGTCGGCGATTACATCGACGTCTTCGCGGTCACCAAGGGCCACGGGTTCCTGGGCCCCGTCGCTAGGCACAACGTCCCGCTCCAGCCCCCTAAGACCAAGCGCTCAAGGAGGCGGCCGGGCAACATCGGCAGCTGGCGCCCCAAGAGGGTCCTCTGGCAGACGCCGATGCCCGGCAAGGCCGGATACAACCAGCGCTGCGAGTTCAACAAGCAGGTCGTCTTCATGTCCGACAAGGGCCTGGACGTCCCCGGCGGAATCACGGGCTACGGAGGCAAGGTCGAGGGCGACTATCTCCTCATCGCGGGCTCGGTCCCCGGGCCATCCAAGAGGCTCGTGCGCCTGAGGTTCGCCATGCGCATACCTGAAAAGGTCTACCCCGCGAGGAAGGTAGACAATGTCGCGATGGAAGGAGTGATCAGGCAATGAGCAAGGTTCCAGTATATTCGAAGTCGGGCGAGAAGACCTCCGCAAGGTCCGATCTCCCGTCGCAGTTCTCCGAAAGCGTGAGGCCCGACGTCATAGCGCGCGCCGTCATCTCCTCGCAGAACGCGAGGCGGCAGCCCTACGGCCCGGACCCCAAGAGCGGCAAGCGCTCGTCCGCCCGCTACAAGGGCACGAGGAAGGGCTGGGGCCATTCCTACGGATACGGGCAGGCCAGGATCCCACGCCTCCTGATAAAGAAGGGCGGAAGGCGCGTCGGCCAGGCCAAGATCGTCCCGCAGGCGGTGGGCGGAAGGTCGGTGCACGCCCCCACCCCCGAGAAGAACTTCACGGAGCGGATCAACCGCAAGGAGAGGCTCCTTGCGATCAGGAGCGCGATCGCCGCGACGGCGCAGATAATGCTCGTCCAGGCGCGCGGCCACAGGATAGCGAAGGAGCTGGAGCTCCCGATAATCGTCGAGGACGGCGCGGAGGAGATCTCCAAGGCAAAGGAGATGGAGACGCTTCTCCAGAAGCTGGGCCTGGGCTCGGACCTAGAGCGCGTTTCCAAGAGGAAGACCCGTGCGGGCGTCGGGAAGATGAGGGGGCGGCCCTACAAGGCCAAGAAGTCGGTCCTCCTCATCCTATCCAAGCCCGGCGCGGCCGCGCTCAGGGCCGCGAGGAACATCCCCGGTGTTGACGCAGTCACGGTCAACCAGCTCAACGCCGAGCTTCTCGCGCCCGGGACGGTGCCGGGAAGGCTCACAGTCTGGAGCGAGGGCGCGATCGCGAAACTCAAGGAGGAGAAACTCTACTACCATGGCTGAAACGGCTGAACCCCAGCAGGTCAAGAAACCCATGAAATCCCCCAGGAAGAAGCCCGGCGCGTCGCCGGCGGGCGCCGAGGGGAAAGGCAAGGGGAAGGCGAAGGCATTCCCGGGAACCTTCAGGCCCGAGGAGGTCCTCCTTTATCCCTACACGACCGAAAAGGCGGTCAGGATGACTGCGCTCAACACGATAACTTTCATTGTGGCCCGCACGGCCACGAAGGGGACGGTGCGCATGGCGATGGAATCGCTCTACGGCGTGAAGGTGGCGGCCGTGAGGACGCAGAACGCCGCGAACGGCAAGAAGAAGGCGTACATAGACCTGTCGCCCGAATCCTCCGCCTCCGACCTCGCATCGAAACTCGGGATGCTGTGAAGGAAAAATGGGAAAACGACTCATCCAACAGAGACGCGGTAAGAACCTGCCGACTTTCAGGGCGCCCTCGCACAGGTACGCGGGGACGCTCGCCTATCCGGAGCCCTCCGCCGACGGCGCGGCCGAGGAATGGACGGTCTCAGACATCATCCACTCCGTCGGGCACAACGTCCCGGTCGCGGTGATCAGGCGGGGCCCGGCCGAAGCCCTCGTGCCGGCCAAGGAAGGCCTGCTCGTCGGGCAGAAGGTCTTCATAGGCTCGCAGGCCGAGGCGAAGGAGGGCAACGTCCTCCCGCTCGGGATGATCCCCGAGACGATCCCCGTCTTCAACATCGAGTTTAGGCCCGGCGACGGCGGCAAGATCGGCCGCTCCTCCGGAAGCTACGCGTTCATCGTCGCCAAGGACAGGGGGATCATAAACATCCGCCTCGCGTCCGGGGAGATGAGGACGCTCCTTCCCCAGTGCCGCGCGACAATAGGGATCGCCGCCGGATCCGGGCGCATACTCAAGCCGTTCGCAAAGGCTGGGAAGATGCATCACAAGAAGCACGCGAGGAACCTGCGCTGGCCGAGGAGCTCGGCGTCCGCGAGGAACCCCGTCGACCACCCGTTCGGGGGCGGAGGCCACCAGCACCTGGGTAAGTCCCAGACGGTGAGCCACAACGCGCCGCCCGGAAGGAAGGTCGGGAGCATCGCCGCGCGCTCGATGGGCCGCGGCTCCTCCAAGAAGAAGGAGTCCCAGATAGTAAGCGGAGGCTCCGGAGGCCAGCAGGACTCCGGGCAGCAGCAGGAGAAGAAGAAGAAGGAATAGGCACAGGAGGAACACGCTCACCAGATGGCAAGGATCTTCAAATACCGAGGAAAGACGATAGAGGAGCTCCAGAAGCTGACGCTGCAGGAGTTCTCGAAGCTGGTCCCGGCCAGGGCCCGGAGGCGCCTTCTTCGCGGATTTTCGCCCGCGGAGAAGAAGTTCGTCTTCGACGTCCTGAACGCGGCCAAGAACAAGGACAAAAACCCGGTGCGCACGCACTACAGAGATGTGATAATCACCCCGCAGATGGTGGGCGCCCTGGTCGCCGTCCACGCGGGCAAGGAGTTCGTGACGTTCGAGATAACCGCCGAGCAGGTGGGCCACAGGATGGGTGAGTTCGCGCTCACGAGGCACCGCGTCCAGCACGGGGCTCCGGGAATCGGCGCGACGAAGAGCAGCATGTTCATCCCGCTCAAGTAAGAAGGAGGAAGGACAACACACGTGCCAAGGAAATATTCCTACGAAGCGCCCAACGGGGCGAAGGTTGCCAAGGCCCACGCGATGGCGCTGCACATATCCGCAAAGGACGCAGTCGAGGTTGTCTGGAACATCCGGGGCCTCCCGGTCGCCCAGGCAGAGGACGTCCTCAGCAAGGTGATCTACGTGAAGACCCCGATAAGGTTCCGCAGGTACAACACCGAGGTCGGGCACAAGCCGGGCATCGGGCCCGCGCGCTTCCCGGTGAACGCCGCGCAGGAAGTCCTCACGATCCTCCTCAACGCCAAGGGCAACGCCAAGGCCAAGGGCCTGGACGAGAAGAGGCTCTACGTCGTGAGCGCGGTCGCAAACAGGTCGGTCCACAAGAGGCCCGGCACCGCCCGCGCCTTCGCCAAGGGCCCGTCCAACAGAAGCAGAAGGGCGAGCGTGGAGATAGTTCTGGAGGAGAGGGTGCGCTAAGATGACAGTCGAAAAGTTCTTCGTGTCGGAGAAGATGAAGGAGCTGGAAGTGATGAGGATGCTAGCGCGCAACCTTAGGCGCGCCGGCTACTCGCACACCGAGATAAAGCGCACGCCCATGGGCACGCGCGTCATAATCTACGCGATGCGCCCGGGCCTCGTCATCGGCAGGAGCGGCGAGAGCATCAAGGAGCTCACGGAGAAGCTCAAGACCGACTTCAAGATAGACAACCCGCAGGTTGAGGTGAAGACGATAGACAACCCCGACGTTGACGCGCAGCTTCAGGCGGCGAAGGTCGGCGGGTTCCTGGAGCGCGGCTACTATTTCAAGAAGGTCGCCCACAGGGTCCTTGACAGCATAATGCTCGCCGGGGCGAGGGGCGCCGAGATCCGAATCTCGGGCAAGGTCCCTAGCGCCAGGGCCAAGGACTGGATATTCAAGAAGGGCTACATCAGGCACTGCGGGCAGGTGGTCAAGGACAGCGTCCTCGTCGGATACTACGACGCCCAGCTCAAGCCGGGAGTCGTCGGCGTGCGCGTGAGGATAATGCCCCAGAACGTCGGCTTCCCGGACGAGGTCCTGATCGCCGAGAACATCGCGGCGAGCGCGGCGGCCCAGAAACCGGCTCAGCCGCAGCAGCCGCAGCAGCCGCAGCAGCCGCAGGCCGCGCCGGCGGCGGCATCGGCCGGGGAGGTACAGTAGGGATGGCGATCATCAAGAAGAAGGAGCTCGCGGGCCTCGGAGCGGCGGAAGCCGGCAAAAGGTTAAAAGAGCTCAGGGCGGAACTAGTGAAGGAGATGTCCAAGAGGGCGACCGGGAGAGCGCCGACGAAGCCGTCGAGCATCAAGAACATCCGCCGCGCCATCGCCAAGCTTCTCACCGTCTCCTCATCCAAGAAGGTCATGGGCAAATAGTCGCAAATGGAAGTATGCAAGAAGTGCGGACTACCTAAGGATTTCTGCGTCTGCGAGAGCATTTCCCGCGAGGTCCAGAAGATCGTCGTGCGGGTCGAGAAGCGCAGGTTCAAGAAGATGGTGACGCTCGTCGAGGGGATAAACCCCAAGGACGTCAACATTGAGGACGTGACAAAGAAACTCAAGGAGCGCCTCGCCTGCGGCGGCACCGGGAAGGACGCGATAATAGAGCTGCAGGGCGACCACAGGAAGAGGATACTCCCCGCCCTGGCCGCGGCCGGGTTCCCCCCCGAATCGGTCGAGGTCAAGGACAACGACTGAGGGCAGCCCGCGCAGGGAAAGCTTTATTTTGCCCGCCTAGTAGGAATACCGTGGCAGACATAAAGCTCTATTTTGCCAGCCTCCTCCTAGCCCTCGTGCTCCTCTCCTACGCGGTCGCCAACTAGGGGGACTCCGGCTACAACGCCTTCTCCTTCAAGATGCGCGCGGACTTTTCTCAAGGGGCGAACTTCCTCATCCTCCTCGTGGGCTGCGCCCTCGCCCTCCTCCTGTTCCTAGACTTCCTGGACACGGCCCTCGAGGACGTCCCGCGCAGGTGGAAGATGGGCCTGCTCACGTGCGCAGTCCTCGTCCTCACCGCCCTCTACCTCGGGCGGGCCGCAATACCCCTATTTCTGATTTGCTCCCACAGGGGGCCCTTTTCCCTCAGGAAGGGTCATCCGGAACTCTTATAAACGGCCGGGGAACCTGGCCCCCTACTTCCAGCAGACGTTATGCCTGTCACACCTCGGAACCTTGCGGGTCACGAGTTCGCAGGGATTCCTGTAAAAGTCGTGCGCGCGACGGACCCTGGCCTCGTCGGCCTGTCGGGGACGGTCGCGTGGGAAACGGAGCGCCTTTTGGTGATTGAGAGCGCTAGCGGGAAGAGGAAGCAGCGGGAGACGAAGGTCCCGAAGAAAGGGGCCGTGTTCCGCTTCTCGATTCCCGCCGGCGAGGGAAAGAAGGGAAGCAGCAAAAGAACAACGAAGGTGGATATCGAAGGATGGGCGATCATGGCAAGACCGGAGGAGCGCACAAAGCGGCTCCAAAGGGTGCTTTCGGCGTGGCGGGAGCCCTGGCAGTAAGGACCAGGGGCAAGTTTTTCGAGGGGACGGTCGTGTCCGACAAGATGCACGGCTCGGTCATTGTGGAGTGGCCGCGCGTCGTCTGGGTCCCCAAGTACAACAGGTTCAAGAGGCTCTCCAGCAGGGTTAAGGCGAGGAACCCCGAGGGCCTCGGCGCGCGGTCCGGCGACACGGTCAGGATCGAGGAGACGAGGAAGCTCTCCAAGACGATGAACTTCATAGTCACAGCGGTGATCAAGCGGGCGGAGCACGTCCGAGCCGCCGCCGCGGCGACACCGGCGGCAGCGAAGAAGAAGGAAGGGGCATGATTTTCTAGATGGGACAACGACGTGTAAAGGTTTCGGGCAAGAGGCCCCTGACGATCAAGACGACGCGGGGCCTCAACACGGGGAGCAGGATCAAGTGCATAGACAACTCCGGAGCCAAGATCTGCGAGATAGCCGCGATCAAGGGCTACCACGGGGTCAGGGGCCGCGCTCCGCGCGCGACGATCGGGGACATGGTCTTCGTCGCGGTCAAGAGCGGCACGCCTGAATACAGGAAGAAGCTGGCCAAGGCGGTCATCACTTCCATGAGGAAGGAGTTCAGGCGCGCCGACGGGACGAGGATCAAATTCGAGGAGAACACCTGCGTCATCGTCGACGACGAGGGGGGCCCCAAGGGCTCCGAGGTCAAGGCGGCGATTGCCAAGGAGGCGATCGAGCGCTGGAACAAGATAGGCAAGGTCGCGAGGATTGTTGTCTAGATGGTGCTCACGAGATCCGCCCTTAGGCGAAACCAGCACAAAGCCCTCTACAACGCGCCGATGCACAAGCGGCAGTCGCTCGTGCACGCGCACGTCTCCAAGGACCTGAAGGCGAAGATAGGGAAGCGCGCGATCCAGCTGAGGAAGGGCGACAAGGTCAAGGTCGTGCGCGGCGAGTTCAACGGGACCGTCGCCAAGGTTGAGGAAGTGGACCTCGTCAGGTCCAGGGCCTACTTGGAGGGCGTCACGGTGCAGAAGGTCAACGGGTCCAAGGTCCGCGTCCCGCTCCACCCGTCCAACCTCATCATCCTGGAGATATCCGGGGACGACAAGATGAGGAAGAAGGCACTCGAAAGGGCGACGGCAGCAGGGAGGAAGAAATAGTCATGGCGCATCTGAAACGCATAATATCCCCGTCCTACTGGAAGACGGGCAAGAAGACCGCGTACTGGGTCGTCACGCCCAAGCCGGGCAGGCACCCGAAGGACAGGTCGCTGCCGCTCCTCGTCGTGATGCGCGACGTCCTGAAGCTGGGACGGACCGCAAGGGAGGTCAACGCGATCCTGGGGGCCAAGGAGGTCCTCGTCGACGGCAAGGCGTGCATGAAGGGCTCGCTCGCGGTGGGGCTCATGGACACGATCACATTCAAGACCGTCGGCAAGCACTACCGGGTGGTCCCCTTGGGGAAGGGCCTGGGCCTGGTCGAAATACCGGAGAAGGAGGCGCTCCTCAAGATCCTCAAGGTCACGGGGAAGCGCACGATCGGCGGCGGGAAGACGCAGGTCGCCTTCCACGACGGGAGGACCCTCCTCCTTGACGCCGCGGCGGCCGGGTCCGTCAAGACCGGCTTCTCGGTGCTCTTCGACCTGAAGAGCGGCAAGGTCGCCAAGTACATACCCCTCGACAAGAGGACCATCGTCGTCGTCTACGACGGCGCGCACACGGGCAAGGTCTTCGAGATATCGGAGTTCAGGAGCGGGACGGCGAACTCCCCCCCGACGGTGCTCCTCGAAGCCGGCAGGAAGTCCCTCGAGACGCTCAAGGAGTATGTGATAGCTGTCGGCGTGGGCAAGCCCGAGCTCACGGTTTCCGAGGGCAAGAAGGAGGCAGCCTAGAGATGGCCAAGACCAACCCGATGCAGCAGGTCGCGATAGAGAAGGTGACGATAAACGTCGGCGTCGGCGAAGGCGGCGCGAAGCTGGAGAACGCGATAAACGTCCTCAAGAAGGTCGTGGGCAGGACCCCCGTCAAGACCATGACGACGAAGAGGATCCCGGACTTCGGCGTGCGCCCCAACACCGTCATAGGCTGCAAGCTGACGCTGCGCGGCGAGGCCGCGGAGAAGTTCCTCAAGCGGGCGCTTGCGGCGGCCGAGAACACCGTCCGCGAGACGAGCTTCGACAACGAGGGGAACTTCGCGTTCGGGATAAAGGAGTACATCGACCTCCCCGACGTCAAGTACGACCCGAGCCTCGGGATAATAGGGATGGACGTGTGCGTCACGCTCAAGCGTCCGGGCTACCGCGTCAAGTGGAGGCGGATGAGGCCGGCGAAGGTGGGGCTACATCACAGGGTGTCCAGGGAGGACGCGATGGAGTTCGCGAAGCGCTTCGGGGCCAAGATATCGAGCCGCGAAGAGGGCAAGGAGGAGGAATAGTAGTCCGACATGGTCAAGAACCAGAAGGTGCAGCGCGCTTTCGGCAAGGGGTCGAGGCAGTGCAGGATATGCGGGAACCACAACGCCCTCATACGCAAGTACGGCCTCAACGTCTGCAGGCAGTGCTTCAGGGAGGTCTCCAAGGACCTCGGCTTCAAGCAGTACGAATGACGAACCAAGGAAGGAGAACGAAGAGAAAATGACAACGCTTTCGAACATGATGGCGACGGTGAAGAACGCCGCAAATAGCGGGAAGAGCGAGGCGCTCGTCCGGCCCACGTCGGCGGTCTGTACCGCGGTGCTGCAGCTCATGCAGAAGAACGGCTACGTCGGGGAGTTCGAGACGATAGACGACGGCAGGGGCAAGGTCTACCGCCTGAAGCTCCCACACACCGTGAACAACTGCGGGGCGATAAGCCCGAGGACCCCGGTGAGAGTCTTTGAGATAGAGAAATGGGAGAAGCGCTACCTCCCGGCCCAGGGCTTCGGCATACTCATCCTGACAACCTCGGCGGGCGTCATAACCCACGAGGAAGCCAAGAAGAAGAAGGTGGGAGGGAAGCTCATAGCGTTCGTCTACTAGACGGACGCAGGAAAGAGAACAACATGGCAACAGAAGCTACGCACAAGGTCACGAGGGAAATAGGGATCGAGTCCCTCGGAAGCGGTCTGTCCGCGGAAATGAAGGAGGGGCGCCTCACGATGAGGGGGCCCAAGGGATCCGTCTCCCGCGCGATGGTGAGCCCGTTCGTCGCCGTGTCGGTGGACAGAGGGAAGATAATCCTCGTCGCAAGGTCCCAGAACAGGAAGGCCAAGGCCACCCTGGAGACGATCCAGGCGCACATAGCCAACATGGCCGAGGGCGTCCTGAACGGCTTCGAGTACAGGCTGGAGGTAGTCCAGAGCCACTTCCCGATAAAGGTCACGGCGGCGGGCTCGGAGGTCAGGATCGAGAACTTCATCGGGGAGAAATCCCCGCGGGTCGTCAAAATCGAGCCCGGGGTGAAGGCCAAGGTCGGCGGCAAGTCCCTGACGCTCTCCGGATCCGACGTTGAGGCCCTGGGGAAGAGCGCCCAGAAGATAGAGGACGCCACGAAGATAAAGAGGAAGGACCACCGCACGTTCCAGGACGGGGTCTACATAATCGACAAGAAGGTCCGCCCGAAAGGGGTGGAAGGAGCCTGAAAAGGAAATGGCAGGAAGAGTAAAGTTTCTCAAGCAGGAGCACCACAGGTACAAGAGGGTCGCGCACGATCCCTCCTGGAGGAAGCCGCGCGGCCACCACAGCAAGATGCGCGAGCACAGGAAGGGCAACCCGCGCGTCGTGGACGCGGGGTTCGGGAAGGCCGCGGCCCTGCGCGGGCTGCATCCTACGGGCCTTGCGGAAATCATGGTCTTCAGGATAGCGGACCTGTCGCTCCTTGACAAGAAGGGCGAGGGCGCGAGAATCTCGGGGAACCTCTCCCGGAGGAACAAGGTGGCGATCACCGAGGCTGCGAAGAAGGCAGGGATAAAGGTCTTCAACCCGGCGAAGGCGAGGAAGAAGGCGCAGGCCAAGACGGCGCAGAAGGCCGAGGCCGCGCCCGCCGGGGGCAAGGCGGAGGAGGAGAAGAAGCAGCAATGACGGACGTATACTCTCAGAGAAGGATGGCGTCGGAGATACTCAAGGTAGGGATCAACCGCGTCTGGATAGACCCGGATGCGGGGAAGAAGGTCTCCGCGGCGATAACCCGCGACGACGTGAGGCGCCTGATAGAGAAAGGGATCATAGGGAAGCGCGACGAGCTGGGGACCTCTAGGGCGAGGGCCCGGGCGCGCGGCGAGAAGCGGCGCAAGGGCCGCCCCCGCGGCGCGGCGACGAGGAGGGGCTCCTCAGTGTCCGACAAGCGCGATTGGATAAACACGATCCGCCCGATAAGGCGCCTGCTCAAGGCGATGCTTTCCAAGGGCGAGGTCTCCAAGAAGGAGTACACCGACCTCTATGCCAAGGCGCGCGGGGGGTACTTCAGGAGTAAGACGCACTTGAAGCTGCACCTGGGCAAGGGCGCGGAAGCGAGGAACAAGGAAGGGAGCGCGAAGCAGTAAGATGGCAGATTCACCGATATACCGGGTCCGCTTCAGGAGGAGGCGGGAAGGGAAGACCGACTACCGCCGCAGGCTTGCGGCAGTGAGGTCGGGGATGACACGGCTCGTCGTGAGGAAGAGCCTCTCCAACGTCTACGCGCAGCTCGTCGAGTTCAGGCCGGAAGGCGACACGACGGTCGCGGCGGCGTCCGGGGCGGACATCAGGAAGCTGGGATGGAAGGGGAACCTCGGGAACATCCCCACGGCGTACCTCGTGGGCTACCTCGTCGGGAAGCGCTCCGCCGGCAAGGCGCAGAAGGCGATCCTGGACGTGGGCCTGCAGCGCCCGGCCAAGGGCGGCAGGATCTTCGCGGCGCTCAAGGGCGCGATAGACGCAGGCCTCCTTGTCGAATGCGACGAAGGGGTCTTCCCGTCCAAGGAGCGCCTAGAGGGCGCGCACATCAAGGGCGCGCCGTCGACGTTCTCCGACTACAAGAAGCACGGCCTGGAGCCGTCGCAGATACCGGCCAACTTCGCGGAAGTGAAGGGCAGGATAGAGAAGAGCAGGAACGACGACGGAGGTAGCGATTGAAAATGGCAGGACCATCAGCGGGCGGAAGGCCCGGCGGACGCGGAGGTTTCGGCGGAGGCAGGGGCCGGGGAAGGCGCAAGGGCGCGGCCGGAGGATACAGGCGCGACGAGGACGCGGCGCCCAAGATCTGGATCCCCAAGACGGCTCTCGGGCGAGACGTCCTTGCGGGCAAGGTGAAGAGCTTCGACGAGATACTCTCCAAGGGCATCAAGGTCATGGAGCCTGAGATCGTCGACTATTTCTTCCCGCAGCTCGCCGTGGACTTCGTCATGATCGGCCAGTCCAAGGGCAAGTTCGGCGGCGGCGCGCGCAGGGTGTACAAGAACACCCAGAAGAAGGTGCGCGAGGGCGCGAGGACCAAGTTCTCGTACCTTGCGATCGTCGGGAACAACGACGGGTACATCGGCATGGGCAAGGGCTCGTCGAGGGAATCCCTCCCTGCAAAGGAGTCCTCGACGAAGGCGGCCAAGCTCAATATGGTGAGGGTCCTTCGCGCGTGCGGATCGTGGGAATGCGGGTGCGGAAAGCCCCACAGCGTCCCCTTCAAGATACGCGGCAAGTCCTCGAGCGTCATGGTCGAGCTCATCCCCGCCCCGCGGGGAACGGGCTTGGTCGTGCACCCGGAGGCGAAGAGGATCCTCGCGCTCGCCGGGATAACGGATGCCTGGTCAAGGATAGATGGAGAGACGAGGAACAGGATAAACCTTGGCTACGCCACATTCGAGGCGCTCAAGCAGACGAGCACGCTCTCGGTCCCCAAGGAATTCGCGGAGAAATGGGGCCTCAAGTGAAAGGCAAGGAAGGAGAAACGATCTGAGATGAAGATACCCAAGAAAGACGAAAAGTCGCCGGCGGCCGGAGGAGTGGTCGCGGCGGTCCTCATAAAGTCGCCGATAGGCTCCAAGCCCGACGCGAGGAGGACCCTTGTGATACTCAACCTCCATCGGATAAACACTTGCATGCTCCTGCCGGACACGCCGACGTCGCGCGCGATGCTCCAGATAGCCAAGGACTACGTCGCGTGGGGGCCAGTGGACCAGGAGACGGTCGCCAAGGTCGTCGCCAGGCGCGGAAGGCTCCCTGGGGATGCGCGCGTCGACGAGGCCAAGGCCAAGGACGCCTCGGCGGGCCTCTTCTCGGGGAAGAAGCTTCAGGACTACGGGATCAAGAGGCACATGCGCCTCCACCCCCCCGCGGGGGGCTTCAAGAAGAGCCTCAAGCGGCAGGTCTCCTCCAAGGGCGAGGCCGGCTACAGGAAGGCCGGGATGGGCGCGCTCCTCGAAAGGATGATCTGACGGGGCCCGCAGACGGCGGCTCTCGCTGCAGGTATGTCGTGGCCGCGGCGGTTTCGGTAAGAAGTAGCTCTATCTCCAGGAAGTCTGCCGTGGCAAACGGGGACGGGGCCCGCACGTTCCTACCACCCTCTTCCTGAGGCCCTTTTCCCCGCCGGGCAGCAGCTCCGGCGCCCCGCCCGCGGCGATGCCGGGCGGCAGGGCCGGCTTGGATGGTCCGGTCTTTCCCCGCCTTCTTCCCGCCCGCGGCCAGGGAGGATGCATCATCGTCCTTCTTGTGCCCCGCCCAGAGCTCCGCCTCGCCGCCGCGCCCGTAGGAATCGGCGCTGGAATCCCCCTTGTACCCGTCCGACGATCCGGCGCCGTACGCGTCCGACGCGGCGGCGCGCTTCCGCCCTATGAACGCCTGCATCGCGGAGGAATTCCCCACGACGAACTGCGCGACCCGGCCGTTCTCCTCAAGGCTCCTCTCGGCCGAGTATCCGACGACCCCGCTCCTCTGCGCGCGGGTGAGCATGCCGTCGGGCGCCATGTAGGTGGCGTAGTTCTGAGGGAGTCTGCGCATCCCCGAATAGACACCCTTCACGATCTCGAGGAGCGTCCCGCGCCCCTCCTTGGGCATCGCGACCTTGAGGTCTATGACGCTCTCCTTGTTGGCCATCGGGTCCACGGTCTTCACCGCCACGGCTTCGCCCGTCGTGTCCCTCATGATGTAGACCTTGTGCGAGAAGCTTATCCCGAGGCGGGCCCGCTCGGCGGCGGAAAGGTCGTCCTCGTTCTCGTAGGCCACGCGCAGGAGGGCCCGACCTTGTATAAATTTCTTGTTTAGCCCTTTCCAATGGCAAGCCGCAGGCAGGCCGCCGTCAGGCGCCTCGCGGCCTCCACCCAAGTTTTATAAACACCCAAAAACGGCTTGCAGGCGAGGCATAGTTAGTCACATCATGGCAAAGAGGTTTCCGAAGCGCTCCAGGAAGGAGCGCGGCCACAGGACCCATGGCTACGGGGCGGGGAAGAAGCACCGCGGCAAGGGCAACAAGGGCGGCAAGGGATACGCCTGGGACAAGCACCTGTGGGTCTGGAGCCTCAAGTACGACCCCGGCCACTTCGGGAAGTGCGGCTTCCACACGCCCGGCCAGGTCGCGAACAGGCCCGAGACCGCGAACGTCGGGCTCCTCGACGCGATGGCAGAGAAGCTCGTCGCGGAGAAGCTGGCGTCGATGCGCGGCGCGTCCGTCGAGATCGACTGCGCCAAGCTCGGCATAGGGAAGGTCCTGGGGAGCGGCAAGGTCACACGCCCCCTGATACTCACGAACTGCACATCTTTCACCGAATCCGCGAAGGAGAAGGTGGAATCCGCGGGCGGGAGCATAGCGGCTCCCCCCGGGAAGAAGGAATAGCCGGAAGGCGCGGGCCGCGCGGTCGGCCGGGGAACTGAAGGGAAGGATTCGAAACACAGATGCCGGGAATAGAGGAAGTCCTGAAATACATCCCAGCGATAAAGAAGCCGACCCTCCGCCTCGGATTCAACGAGAAGCTGAAATGGACCGCCATAGCCCTCCTCATCTACTACGTCCTAGGCATGATCCCCCTCTACGGCCTGGACCCCCAGTGGGAAGTGGATTTCTTCCAGGCGGTCAGGGCGATAATAGCCGGGCGCTTCGGGTCCATAATAACCCTGGGAATAGGCCCGATAGTCACCGCCGGGATAATCCTGCAGCTCCTTGTCGGCGTCAAGCTCCTGCCGCTGGATATGAGCAAGCCGCGCGACAAGCAGATCTTCCAGGGCCTCTCGCAGGTCCTCACGATCGTCGTCGCCCTCTTCGAGGCGGGGATCTACGTCTACATGGGCGGCCTTCCGGCGCTCAACAACGACCCGACCCTCAAGATGCTCCTCGTGGCCCAGCTCTTCATGGGCACGATGCTGATAGCCCTCCTCGACGAGCTCTGCCAGAAATGGGGGTTCGTCTCGGGCATAAGCCTGTTCATAGCGGCGGGCGTCGCGACGGAAGTGATGGTCGCTGCCCTCAACCCGCTCCCCAACCCGCAGAACCCGACGATCGCGGCCGGCCGGATACCCGCTGCCCTACAGTTCCTCGGCCAGGGCGACCCGACGCAGGCCCTCTACGTCCTCGTCCCGATAGTGTTCACGATCATCGTCTTCTTCATCGCGGTCTACGCCCAGTCGATAAACGTCGAGATCCCCCTCGCGTTCGGCAGGATCGCGGGGATGACGACGCGCTGGCCGCTCAACCTCTTCTACACGGGGAACATCCCCGTCATCCTCGTCGCGGCGCTGATAGCAAACCTCCAGCTCTGGGCGCGCCTCGCGCAGAACGCGGGGTTCGCCTTCCTGGGGACCGTGACAAACAACGCCCCGGCGACGGGCCTGATATTCTTCCTCACGCCCCCGACGAACTTCATAACATACCTCCTCAACCCCTTCGCCTTCTTCGGGGGGGTCGCGCGCGACGTGTCATCACTCTTCGTCGCCGGCGGGGCGGCCAACTTCTACAACCTGATATACCTCACGATGCTCCTGCAGGCCTTCACGTACACAGTCTTCATGGTCGTGGGTTCCGTCCTCTTCTCCATCTTCTGGGTGAAGACTAGTGGCCAGGACACAAAGTCGGTCGCCGCGCAGATCAACCAGGCCGGGATGCAGGTGAGAGGCTTCAGGAGCGACCCGCGCGTGATAGAGATGATCCTGGACCGCTACATCCCCTACCTCACCGTGATAGGCGGGGCGGCCGTCGGCCTCCTCGCGGCGTTCGCCGACTTCACGCAGGCGATAGGCGGGGGCACGGGGATACTCCTTACGGTCATGATAGTCTACAAGATGTACGAGAGCGTCGTCAAGCAGCACCTCGTCGACATGGCCCCGATGCTCAAAGGCTTCGTCGCCGGGAGCAAGTGAGGGGGCCCTAGGATGGTCTCCGAAGTCGCCCTCAAGGCCCTTGAGATAATCGCGATAGCGTTCGCCGCGGTGGTAATACAGAACCTCCTCTTCAAGAAGCTCTCCGACCAGACGGCGCTGCGCGAGCTCAAGAAGCAGCTGGAGCACGCCCAGGCCAAGATGAAGGAGGCGCAGAAGACGAAGGAGCCCAAGAAGCTCGAGGGGGCCCTGGGGAAGGTGAACGAGCTCTCCATGAGGCGCCTCTCCCTCACGATGAAGCCCAACCTCATCTCGTCCTTCATCTTCATCTTCCTCCTCGGCTGGGCCCAGAAGGCGTACGCGACGCTGCAGATACCGACGCCCATGCCCATCCCGATCCTCGTCTGGAAGATGCCCCCGATAGCCTTCGTGTCCAGCCTCTCCTGGTTCTGGTGGTACTTCTACATAGCGGTCGTCGCGAGCCTCATCGTGCGCGACTTTTTCGAGATAGAGATCTAGGCGGCCCGGGAGCGGCGGGCGGCGCGGTTTTAAAAGAGGGGGCCGCGCACTCCGGCTGAGCACAATGCCCAAGACCGGCGAGTTCCTTTCCCGCGAAGGCGCATCTTCCGAGGAGTCCGACCAGAAGTTCGGCATTTTCCCCGACGCGCGGCCGATGAAGGAGCTCATGCGCTTCGGCGTGATAAACCTGAACAAGCCCGCGGGCCCGACGAGCCACGAGGTTGCCTCCTGGGTGAGGGACATGCTCTCGGCCGCGCGCGCGGGCCATTCAGGGACCCTGGACCCTAACGTCACGGGCGTCCTCCCGACCGCGATAAACGACGCGACGAAGGTCCTCTACGCCCTCCTTCCGGCGGGGAAGGAGTACGTCGGGGTTATGCACCTGCACCATCCGGTCGACGAGGCCGCCCTGCGCTCCGCGGCCGCGGGGTTCGTCGGGACGATAATGCAGAAGCCCCCTGTGCGCTCGGCGGTGAAGCGCGAGATCAGGCCCAGGCGCGTGTATTCCCTGGAGATAACGGAGATCGAGGGCCAGGACGCCCTGTTCAGGACGAGCGTGGAGGCCGGAACCTACATCAGGAAGCTGTGCCACGACCTCGGGAGGAAGCTGGGGGGCGCCAACATGACGGAGCTGCGGCGCACGCGCGCCGGGCCGTTCATGGAGGCGGACAGCGTGACGCTCCAGGACCTTGCCGACGCGATGGAGTCCGGCGAGGAGGCGAGGATCAGGAAGGCCGTGCTCCCGGTGGAATCCGCAGTCTCCCACCTCCCGAAGGTCTGGGTGAAGGACGGCGCGATCGAGGCCGTCTGCTGTGGGGCAAACCTAGCGAGCGTGGGGCTGACGAAGATCGATGCAGGAATCGTCCCGGGCGAGCTCATCGCGGTCATAAGCGGCAAGGAGGAGTTAGTCTCCCTCGCGACGTCGATGTGCGACGCCCGGCAGATGGCGTCCGCAAGCAGGGGCTGGGCGGCGAGCCCCGTGAGGGTCGTCATGCCCGGCGGCACCTATCCGCGCATGTGGAAGAAGAAGGACGAGCCGAAGAAGGGGGCTTGATTCCGCACCCGCATGGTGAAGAGCCCCGTCGCATGGCACCCCGAATTCCTCAGACGCCTCCTCTCGATACTCGGCGAGCCCGAGCAGGTGCACGTCCTGGAGTTCCGCCACGACGTCACGACCGAGCCGCAGGCAGGCATGGCATTCTACCCGCAATATTCCAAGATAATCCACTACAAGGACCTGGCCAAGCCTATCGACCGCGAGGGCCTGGTCGCGATGTACTCGGACCAGCTCTCCGAGGAGCGTCCGCACAAGGCGATAGCGAGGATGACCTGGTCCAACTTCTACAACAGCCAGCCGCTCGTCTCGGCGACCTTCGAGCCCACGCGCCTGTCAGTCGAGCTGCAATACATAGGCCCCGAGGCGCGCGACCTCCTCGACAGGCTGCACAAGGAGGTCTCCTCCTGGAAGCCCCGGCCGCCTAGCGACGTTCGGGTCGTATTTTCCTGACTGCGGGCGCCCCGTCCTTGCGGTCCTGCACTGCATAGCCGAAAGCCTCTATCTGGGCGCGGAAGGAGTCGGCCATCTTCCAGTCCCTGCCGGCCCGCGCCTCCTCGCGCTTCGCGACGAGCTCCTCCACCTCCGGCGGGAGGGCCTCCTTCTCCGAGAACGCCTCCCCCAGGACCCCCAGGACGGAGTCGAACTCCGAGAGGAGCCTCAGGGCGTCCTGCGCGTCCTCGGCCGAAAGGGAGCCCATGAGCCTGTTCATCTCGTGCGCGAACGCGAACACCGCGGAGAGCGCCTCGGGGGTGTTGAGGTCGGCGTCCATCGCGGAATCGAACGCGCGCCTAGAGGATTCGACGAGCGCGGGGAGCATGTCCGACCTAGCCGCACCCCTTCCCGCCTCCTCGCGCGCCTTCAGGTTCCTCACGAGCTCCTCGAGGCTGCCGACGGCCGCCTGCGCGGCGTCCAGGGCCTGGAAGGTGAAATTCAGCTGCTGACGGTATTGCGTCGAGATGAGGAGGTATCTCACACTCTTCCCCGAGTAGCCCCTGGAAAGGACGTCGCGCAGGGTGTAGAAGTTCCCCATGGACTTGGACATCTTCTTCCCGTTGACGAGGAGGTGCTCGTTGTGTACCCAGTAGTTCGCGAACTTCTTCCCTGTGGCGGCCTCGCTCTGCGCTATCTCGTCCTCGTGGTGGGGGAAGATGAGGTCTATCCCCCCGCAGTGTATGTCGAAGGTCTCCCCGAGGTTCCTCATGCTCATCACGGAGCATTCGATGTGCCAGCCGGGGCGCCCCCTGCCCCAGGGGCTCTCCCAGTAGACCATCCCGTCCGGGGGGTCGTACGCCTTCCAGAGCGCGAAGTCGTTGGCTTGCTCCTTGGAATACTCGTCCTGCTTGACCCTCGCGCCGGCGAGGAGCCCCTCGAGGTTTATTTTGGAGAGCTTACCATACTCCGGGAACTTCCTTATGTTGTAGTAGACCGAGCCGTCCTCGCCCCGGTACGCGACGCCCTTCCTCATTAGCGACTCGATGAGGGAGATCATGTCCTCGATGTAGGCGGTCGCCTCGGGATAGGCCTCGGCGGGGACGATGCTGAGCGCCGCGATGTCCTCGAAGAACGCCTTCTTGTACCTGTCCGTGAAGGCCTTCAAGACGACGCCCTCCTTCTGCGAGTCGCGTATCGTCTTGTCGTCGACGTCCGTGAGGTTCATGACGTGGCGCACGGCAAAGCCCCTGTGGCGCAGGTGGCGCTTGAGGACGTCCTGGCAGACGTAGGCGCGGAAGTTCCCGATGTGCGCGAAGTTGTATATCGTCGGGCCGCAGGTGTAGAGGCCGACCGTCTCGCCCATCGGCGAGAACTCCTCGACCTTCCTCGTGAGCGTGTTGTAGAGGCGTATTCCCATACTTCTCTTTCCCTTGCCCGGGTGGCCCGAGGGGCCGGTTAATTAATATGCCCTTTTCGCGGCTGCCGGGAGGAGAGGTATTGCAGGAGGCCGTCGTGGAGCCTACGCCGCCCGTCCCAGAGGACGATGTTTCGCCCCTTTGGGAAGCGAGCCGGGTCCTCGGCACGGAAGTCGATTGACCTGACCGCCGGCGGAAGGGCCCTGCTTATCTCCGAATCGACGCCCCCGCCCTCGAACCTATCGCCCCACACCTCCACGCGCTCGCGCATAGGGAGGATTTCCCTCCTGGAGAGGCCCACCGCGGAGAGGACCCTCTCGTCGGAGACGACGCGCCTCACCGCGAGGCCCTTGGACGCCCCGGCGAGGCGCATGTCTAGGGCGAACGCCCCGCCGAACGTCGGCCTGACGGGGAGCCTCGCCGCGGACAGAAGCGCCTTGAGCCTCCTAGCGATGGGGACCCGCATGTCGGGTATCCCAGGCGCAAGGCTCTTGTTCACGACCTCGAGGGTTATCTGCGCGCCCCTGTCGGCGAGCATGACTGCCCGCGGGTTCCCGCCCGCCTTCTTCTTGAAGTCGGCAAAGGGCATCGGCGGGAAGATCCTGAGGGAGAACTCGCCAGCCACCCTGCCCACGATCTCGCGCCACTTCCTCTTCTGCTGGCCCGTCAGGGCGTCGTAGAGGCTATAGAGGGGGCGCCCGAGGAACCTGCCGTCCGCCCCGAAGCCCCAGACCTCCGCGCCCAGGCATCCGCCGACGAGGGTTCTCTGGCGCAGCGCCGGCTCGAGCATTCCCGTAATTCTCTCGTGTATGCCCTCCTTGCCCTGGCCCGATATGAAGAGGATCGAGCGCCCACCCGAGAGGACGTCCTCTATCCGCTTGACGAGATTAGGCGAGGCCTTCCTGTAGACGTCGGCGACGGTCTCGTCGACGTCCGATATTATGAACCTGACCTTCCCGTTCCAGGGCACGCCCGCGGTCATGGCGCGGCGCGGAGGCGTCCCGCGTCGACGAGCGCCTTCATCGCGCGCACCGCCCGCTCGGGCGTGTCGTAGACCGGGATCCCCTCGGCTTCCATCGTGACCCGGTGCAGGTGCGTGAATTCCGACCCTATCGCGACGGCGACTATCGGCTTGTCGGTGCGCCTGTCGGCGAGGGCCATTATCTTCACGACCTCCGTCGAGAGCTTCGGGAGCTGGAAGAGGAAGATCAGGAGGATCGCGTCGACCGCAGGGTCATCTATCGCCGCGTCCGTCGCGAGCTTGTACCTTTCGGCGTCCGAGTCCCCCGTGACGTCCAGCGGGTTTACGATCACGCAATGCGCCGGGAGCTGGGCGCGCAGGGCAGCCCGCCTCTCCTCCCCCATCTCGGCCATGACGAGAGCGTTCTCCTCTATCGCGTCCGTCCCCATGACGCCGAAGCCCCCGCCGCTAGTTATCACCTGGACGCGCGGGCCCGCGCCCGGCTGCTGGAGGGAGAACGCCTTCGCGAAGTCGAAGAGCTCCTCCAGGGTCCTCGCCTGGACGATGCCCGCCTGGGCGAAGGCGCCGGCGTAGACCTTGGAGTCGCCCGCGAGGGACCCGGTGTGGCTCTTGACCGCGGCCGCGCCCCTGGAGGTGTTCCCGACCTTGAGGACTATTATAGGCTTCTTCCTGGAGACCCTGCGGGCTATCCTCACGAACCGCCTCCCGTCCTTGAGGCCCTCCAGGTACACCATTATGACCTTCGTGCGGTCGTCGCGCTCCAGGTATTCGAGCATCTCGCACTCCCCTACGTCCAGCTTGTTGCCGTAGGAGACGATCTTGGAGATCCCGATGTTCTCGGCGGCCGCCCAGTCCAGGCCCCCGCCGGCGACCGCGCCGCTCTGGCTGATGAACGCGACGTTCCCAGGCTTCGGCACGCGTATCCTGTAGCTGGGGAGGAAGAACGCGTTTATCTTGGAATGCGAGTCGTAGATCCCCAGGCAGTTTGGGCCTATTATCCTGATCCCGTGCTTGACTGAGGCCTCCTCGAGGCGCGCCTCCAGGTCCGTGTTCCCGACCTCGCCGAAGCCGCCGGACACTATTATCGCGTTGCGCGTCCCCTTGCGGCCGCAGTCCTCGAGTATCTGCGGGACGACCGCGGCGGGCGTCGCTATCACGCACAGGTCGACGGGCCCGGGTATCTCCCCGACGGACGGGTAGCAGCGCGCCCCCTCTATCTGCGCGGCCCGGGGGTTGACAGCATAGACCTTCCCAGGAAAGCCCGAGGAGAGGTTCTTGAATATTATCCGGCCCGGCCCTTCCTCCTCAGTGGAGGAGACCCCGACGACCGCTATTGTCTTGGGGTCAAAGAAGGTGTTGATCGCTCCCCGTGCCTCTGCCATTTTGCCCTCATCTCCCCCCGGCACCAAGTTTTATATAAAGTCTCCCCGGTTCTCACCCAAAGCAAGGGGTCGTCGTATAACTAGGCATTACGGCAGGCTCCAGGGAAATCTTGGAGCTAAGAGTCGAGTGGTCAGCGGACCACGAGACGATGACTGAAAAGAAAGGAAGGAATGGCACAATCCCGCCTCGAAGCGGGAGGCCAGGACAGCGGGTTTGAGATTCCGGCTGGTTTCGGAGAAACCTGCTTATTAGGGTTCAAATCCCTACGACCCCACCAATTTCTCAACTAGTGACAGGTCTGGCCGGAAATCGGCGGACTTCTCTGCGGTCCGAGGGCCGCTTCCGGTCGGCCCACCGGCCGTTCCCCACAAAACAAACCATTATTAACGCCGATTTGCGGGTCCTTCCCGACAATAATGTCGCATCATGCGAAGGACATCGACGTCCTCCTTGCGGAGCTTGGGACCGGGAAGGAGGGGCTCTCGTCGGCCGAGGCTTCCAGGCGCCTTTCCGCGGAGGGGAGGAACCTCCTCGCGGAGGCCAAGCGCCGCCACGACGCAGTGCTCTTCCTCGAGCAGTTCAAGAGCCTCCCCGTCCTCCTGCTCCTCGCCGCATCCGTCCTCTCGTTCATCCTCGGCGACCGGGCCGAGTCCCTCGCGATCGCCCTGATTCTCCTCATAAACGCCGTGATAGGCTTCGCGCAGGAGAGGAACGCCGAGAACGCGATAGCGGCCCTCAAGAGGATGTCCGCGCTCAAGGTGAAGGTCCTGCGCGACGGCCTCAAGCAGCTAGCAGAGGCACCCCAGCTCGTGCGCGGCGACATCATATTCCTGGAGACGGGCGACCGCGTCCCGGCGGACGCGAGGATCACCGAGCATCATTCCTTCTCCGTCCTAGAGGCCGCGCTCACGGGCGAATCGTCGCCGTCCCGGAAGCACGCCGAGACGCTGCACAAGGACACGCCCCTTGCGGAGAGGAAGAACATGGCCTATTCGGGCACGGTCGTCGCGACCGGGCGGGCCGCGGCGGTCGTCGTCGAGACGGGCCCCCGCACGGAGATAGGCAAGATCGCCAAGCTCATAGAGGGGATAGAGTTCGAGAGCACGCCCCTCCAGAAGAGCATAGACAGGATGAGCAAGCAGCTCTCCTACGGGATCCTCGCGCTCTCCGTCCTCGTCTTCGGCTTCCTCCTGTTCGTCAAGAAGTGGCCGTTCCTGGACGTCCTCCTCACATCCGTCGCGATGATAGTCGCCGCGCTCCCCGAGGGCCTGCCCATCGTGATGACGATAACCTTCGCCGTCGGGATAAGGAGGATGGTCCACCGCCACGTCCTCGTGCGCAGGCTCGCGTCCATTGAGACCCTCGGGTGCGTGAACGTCATCTGCACGGACAAGACGGGGACCCTCACGAAGAACCAGATGACCGTGACCAAGGTCTTCTACGACGGGCGCACGTGTGAGGTATCAGGCCAGGGCTACAACGTCCACGGCAAGATCCTTGGCGACCGCACGCCCGCCCTCGAGATGCTCCTCCAGATAGGAGCCCTCTGCAACAACGCCTCCTTCTTCCACGACAAGGTCTCGGGGGACCCGACGGAGATTGCGCTCATCGTGAGCGCCGCCAAGGGCGAGATACACAAGGAGGAGCTGGAGCGCGTCTTCAAGAGGATAGATGAGTTCGAGTTCACGAGCGAGAGGAAGCTCATGAGCACGGTGAACCTCCTCGGGGCAAACCCCATGCTCCTAGTCAAGGGCGCGCCCGACGATGTGATAGCCAAGTGCACAAAGATACTCTACGGCGGCCGCGAGTTCCAGATGACTGAGCGCCACAGGAAGGAGGCCCTGGAGGCGAACGACGTCTTCTCCTCCGAGGGCCTCAGGATCCTCGGTTTCGCATACAAGCCCCTCTTCCCCGGCGAGCACCTGCACGAGGAAAACCTCGTGTTCGTGGGCCTGCAGGCGATGATGGACCCCCTGCGCGAGGAGGTGAAGGGCGCGATAGAGAGGTGCATGCGCGCGGGGATAAAGGTCGTCATGATAACGGGCGACCACGCCGGCACGGCGATCGCCATAGCCAAGTCCCTGGGCCTGGAGCCCAAGGTCCTCACTGGCCGCGAGATAGACGAGGTCACGTCCCTGGAGGACATCGTCGAGGAGATGGTCATCTACGCCCGCGTCTCGCCCGAGCACAAGCTCAAGATCGTGAAGGCCCTGCAGCAGAAGGACTACGTCGTCGCGATGACGGGGGACGGCGTGAACGACGCGCCCGCCCTCAGGAAGGCAGACATCGGGATCTCCATGGGCCTCACGGGGACGGACGTGGCGAAGGAGGCCTCTGCGATGGTCCTCACAGAGGACAATTTCGCGAGCATCGTGGGGGCCGTCGAGGAGGGGCGGGCGATATACGAGAACATCAGGAAGTTCATCCGCTACCAGCTCTCGACCAACATCGGCGCGATCCTCCTGATACTTCTGAGCATCGCCATCTCCCTCCCACTCCCGATACTCCCCGTCCAGCTCCTGTGGATAAACCTCTCGATCGACGGGCCCCCTGCCCTCTCCTTGGGCCTGGAGCCCACGCGCGCGCGGAACCTGATGTCCAGGAAGCCCAGGGGGATGCGCGAGCCGCTGATATCCAGGAACATGCTGATCAACATGGCGATAACGGGCTTGATAATGGCGCTAGGGACCCTCTCCATATTCTGGGCCTACTTCCTCGCGGGCGACCAGACGCGCGCGACCACCGTGGCCTTCACGACGTTCGCCATCTTCCAGGTCTTCAACGTCCTTAACTGCCGCTCCTTCGACGAGTCCGCCTTCAAGATAGGGATCCTCACGAACAGGGTCGGCGTGACATCCATCGCCGTCCTGATGTCGGCGCACGTCCTGATAGTGTACGTCCCGTTCCTGCAGAGGATCTTCCGGACGGTCGCCCTTGGCCCCCTCGACTGGGTCTTCGCGTTCCTGACTGCTTCGAGCGTGCTCGTCGCCTACGAAGCCCTGAAATGGGCCGGGCGCAAGGGATACGTGAGCTTCCTTGTCTAGGGGGCCCGCCGGATAAAGAACCTTTTTAAAGAAAGTCGCCCTCCATCCTGTCACCACCAAGTGGAGTGAAACTATACGCAATGGGAATATTCACGAAACCCAAGCCGACGGCCGCGAATTCCATGCAGCCCCAGACGGTACCGCTAAAATCGCCCCTGGGGATGCCCCAGCAGCAGCCCGCAAGCCCCGGCTGGATGCCCCCTCAGAGGGCGGCCTCTCTTCCGTCCAACTACACTCCTCCCGTCCCCGTCACGGTGCACGTCGTCACCCAGCAGCAGGCCCCCAGGCCCGCGCCCCAGCCCCCGCAGCCGCAGCAGCCGCAGTTCCAGCAGCAGATGTCCCAGCAGATGTATCCTCCCGAGCGGCAGCCGGTCATAGTGCAGGTCCAGCGCGACTCGACGGAGCGCGACCTACAGCCGACGGTCGTCGCGAGCAACCCGGACGCCCCGGTGTTCGTCAAGATCGACAAGTACGAGGAGATACTCACCGAGCTCTCCGACATGAAGGCGACGATGAACAACATCAAGAACCTCGCGGAGGTCTTCAGCCTCGTGCGCGAGGTGCAGCTTGACTCGGTCTCGATCCTCGACGGCCTGATGAAGGAGCTCGAGCGCTCGCAGATAAAGCTGGACAAGATCCTCGGCCGCCTCGAGGACGTGCAGGAGCGGGTGAGCGGCTCGCGCTACGAGTCGGTCAAGAAGATGGCTCCCGAGGAGATAGACGGAATAGAAGACAGGATAAGGAAGATCCGCGAGGAGATAAACAAGCTCAACCGGAGCTCCTAGAGAGCCTGCACGTTATAGCTTCCGTCGTTTCCTTTCGCCTCATCCGCAGGTAGGACTCAAAGGGCCTCACGGGAACCCTCGTCTTGTCCGCGAGGAGCGCCCTCCTGCATGCCCTTGGAGAGGTCCCCGATTTCGGACCACTTTCCGCCAGGCTCCCGCGTCCGGAGATCCCCTATAATCTCGACCTTGACGCCGTCCATCCTCAGCTCCCTGAAGTGCGACCTGAACCGGGTGGTCTCGGAGAACGAGACCTTGCGGACGGAGAAAATTCGGAGAGCAGCCGGTCAATTCCGTATGCCCCACCCTCGTCCGTGAGGATGTCGATGTCGTGCGGCTCAACGTCCACGCCCCGCAGCGCGAGGCCGCTGCTTCCCACGAGCGCCCACCTTATTCCCAACCCCCCAAGCCTCGCGCAGACCAGCTTCAGGGCCCACACCCTCGCGCGGGCGAGCCACACTCTAATCTCCCCGACGCGCTCCCCCCTCCCGAGCCGCTCATAGAGGGCCAGCTCCTCCTCTGCCGGCCGGAGCGGGACGACCGGCCCCCTCCCGCAGCGATCCATTCCAGATGCGACAGGTCCGGCGCAGGCTCCTCGCCGATGATCTCGACCTCGCAGCCCCCGATCAACAGGACGACGGAAAGCATGAGCGGCTGGGCGCCTTCTTTTGGAGTTTCCTTGGAAGACACGACCATCCCGGCGAGGGCGCGCCCGGCAGTCCTTGCCCCCGGGAGGTCGGTCAGGATGTCGATATCGTTTGGCTCCTTCTGCGTCACGCCGCGCGCGAAGAGGGCGCAACTCCCTATGAGGCACCACTTCTCGACGCCGGCGCGCGCGAGAGCTCTTCGGAAATCGCGACAAGCGCCTTCGTCTTTCTCGCGGACAGGTCTGCCCTGGTCTCGCTCTCCCCTCTTTTCGGAAAGCCATGCAAGGGTTTTAAATGAGTCGCGCCGGCCTCTCCTTCGCAGGAGTGGCGGAGCGGTCAAACGCGGCAGACTCAAGATCTGCTCCCCTAGAGGGTTCGTCGGTTCGAATCCGGCCTCCTGCACCATCCTCAGATGGTGCAACAAAACCGGACTCTTCGGAGCCCGGCCTCCTGCACCAGAACCCCCCTTCTTTTGCGAAAAGAACGGGCCCTCCATCCTCTTCGGAAGAAAAGCGCCCGTCCCTCGGGACGGCCTCGGGTGCCTGCTAATGCTCCAGGTCCGACTCCTTCTCGCCGCGGCCCTCGAGCGAGTGCTGCCCTATCTGCAGGTTGCATGCCGGGTGCGTCGCGCACCACAACTCGCACTTCTTCCACCACTTCTCGTCGGCGTAGGTGAGGCCGCAGATCCTGCACTTGAAGGTCGGCTTCTCGGGCTCCTTCTCCTTTGGCGGCGGCTTCCTGTCGGCAAGGCGAAAGAGCGTCGGGACAATCTCCTCGACCTCGCCTGCCAGCTGCATCTCGAAGAGGAGGAGCTTGAGCTCGGAGGGGTCGATGGAGCGCCGCGCAATCAAGAAGAGCTCGGAGAACCTGGCGCCATCCCTCCCCTTGTTCCCCAGGGCCGCGAGGACCATCTCGCGCGCGGCCTTCTTCTTGGTGTCGGAGAGCGCCATTATGTTCCTTCCCGGGAGAGCATTCCCGAGATAAAAGCATTAGCGGAAAAGCCCTCCCCCAATCGTTATCCGCAGGGCGCGCGGGAGGACGGGCAAGGAGGATTGCGGGGAAGCCCCGCGCATGTGAGGATATCGGAAGCATAACCGCCAGGCGCGCAAGCCGAATGATTGAGGGCTCCGGAAAAGGGGATGCGAGAGGGCGACAAGAGAACTGCACTCCCGTTTCCCACGAGGCATTGCAGGGCCGCCCGGCCCTAGCTGCCCGGGAAGGGAAAATCCCAGAAGGAAGGTTTCCTGCCCCCCACCCCCGCCGTTCCGGAGCCCCGCACAGCAGCCCTCTCCGAAAACGATTTTAAACCGCCTCTCCATCCAGGCTTCCGAATATGCCTCGCTCGAGCAGGAAGGATTACAAAGGGGCTGCCCCGGAAAAAGGGGGGAAGAAGGGGCCGCAGGGCCCGCAGGCCGGGAACCTCAGCGGGATAATGCTCACCTTCGCTTCCGTCGCGCTGCTCGCTCTGTTCCTCTTCGGGATCCTGACTCCCGCCTACCGGATGCTCGCGCTGGCGGTGCCGGTCACCGTCCTCACCGTCGCCGCGCTCCTTGCTAGCGCCGCAATAGGCTGGGAGATATCCCGGAGCCAGTACGAGGACTGAGCCCTCTTGCTAGGGAGCTGCTGCCTTCCTACTTCTCTGTTCAGCCCCTGCTCTTCCTACCCAGGAGCGTGGCTCCGGCAATCGTCAGGGTCAGGATAGTGCCTCCGATCGCCGTCGCTATGGGGCCGGCCAAGGGGTTCGGCTTGTTCCTTGCCGCATCGTCCCTTGCGTCGGCGAGGGCAGCCTCCACGAACGCCTGCGAATCCTGCAGTATCGAGTCGCGGGAGAGCTGCCGGATGTTATCTAGTTCCTCCGGGACGCTTACGACCTGCGCGTCCCTTGCGTCGTTCGCGCCGGAATATCCCATGAAGTCGCCCAGGAGGGTCAGCGTCGGATCAACGTACGCGGCCTTGACAATATTCTCCCCGTTGGAGAGGACGCTCTCTGTCGCCTTGATCTCCAGGTCCGTCGCCTTCGCCCTGATGTTCGTGGAATCCAAGGTCGCCTGCGCCTGCGCTTCGGCTGCCGCTTTCTCGGAGAGCTGGCCCTTGAGGCCGATCGCGGTTGGCAGCTCCCACAAGTCCTCGGCCCAGCGCCTCACGCCGGAGAGCGGCACGTCCTCCCCCACGTTGTAGGCCGTGAGGGCAGCGAGTTGCTGTTCCACCTGCATCCTGTCGTAGGTGGCCTGCGTGAGCTCGTCGCTCCTCTCGTCCTGCTCGCGCTGTATCCCGGCCCGCTCGGCGGTGAGGCGGCCGAGGGTGTCCACGCCGTTCCTGTACGCTTCCCCGGTCTCTGCGATCCCTGCCCTCGCCGCGGCGATCTGCCTGTCTAGGAGGGAGAGCCTGCCCTCAACCCCTCCCATCGCGCTCCCGACGGGTGTGTAGACGACGGATGCCGGGTTCCCCATGTCGGCGATGACCTGATTAAGGCCTGCTTGGTAGCTCGCGAGGGCCGCATCAACACACGCCGCATTGTGTAGGAAGGCGGTCTCCTCGGCTGGGGGGGGACTGGTCTTGCACTCATCTATCGCGCCCTTCACGGTCAGGTAGGTCGGGAGCGCCGCGAGCCGGTAGTAGATAAGTTCAGCTATCGTGCCCTGCGTCTTGGTCTTAGCGAGGTCCCTGGCGTAGGGGTCAACTAGCCTGTCGACTTCGAAGTCCGGGGAATCCGGCGGGCTGTATGCCAAACTCTGGTATCCGGCGAGCACCATCGTCAGGAAGGCCCCCACGCCAACGACGTAGGGCACCGGGCCCTTGGGAACGCCCGGAAGCTTGATACCGCTTCCCCCCTTAGGCGCCTTCGGACTAGAGGTCAAAATGCACGGGAGAGACTTTCTGCTATCACTAGTTGACATTCTGGTATTCCCCCGGTGCGGTATAACTGGCAAGGAGTTTTTAACTGTTACTCATGACATTACGCAGAAACGTCCCTTGGGCCCTTTTTAGAGAAGATTCCCGAGTATCGTCTGATACGCCTCGCAAGGGGTCCAGCAGTTGGGGCATTTGAGCTCGCGGGCGAGGCGCGCGGTCTCCCGAAACTCGCGCGAGTTCCACAGCTTCCTCAAATCCTTGTTCTCGCGGATGCTCGCCATCTTCCTGTTCCATATTGTGCAGGGATAGAGGTTCCCGTGCGGGTCGAGGAACATCGAGCTCGAGAGCGAGAGGCAGGACATCGGCGACCTGCCCGTCTTCATATATCTTATCGAGCCCTTGATGTACCTACGCTCGAGGAACCCGAGGGAATCGAAGGGGGAGAACCTCCTCTTCAAGAGGACGTTCCTCATCTCCGCTATCGCCGCCCTCTTCCATTTCTCCCTCTTCTCCTCGGCGCCGCCCTCAGCGTTACTGTAGAAGTGGCTCGAGGTGTGGAAGACGTTCACGTGGATCCTGTCGTACCCGATCTCCGGGAAGCGCGAATGCAGCTCCCTGTAGAGCTCATCGAATTTCCCGACGTTGAAGGACGAGAGCGTCATCCCGAAGAAAATCCGGAAGTGGCTGTCCTGCAGGCCGCGCAGCTCCGAGTATATCCGGCAGAGCTTCTCGAAGTTCCCAGGCACGCCGCGTATCTCGTCGTGCAGCTTGCCCGCCCCGTCGCAGCTCAGCGTGACGATGAGCCTGGGGATTTTGAGCTTCGCTATCTTCCTTATCCCCTCTATCTGGAGCGTCGGGAGGAGGGAATTGGTCGTTATTGTGAGTATCTGGAGCGGGCAGTTCTTCGCGAACGATTCACAGATCTCGGGGAGGTCGCGGCGCAGGAACGGCTCCCCGCCCGTTATGGCGACCCAGCGGAAGCCACCGTTCTTCCTGAGGAACGAGTCTATCTCCCCGAGCGTCAGCTCGCCCGTGCTCCTGTTCTGCCAGATGTTGCACGTCTTGCAGCGCGAGTTGCAGTTGTAGGTGACGGCGAATGTGAGCTTGTATGGAAAGGCGGGCCTCCTGAAGTTGGACATCACCGCTTCGGCCGCGAGGGCGATATTGGTCCCTAGCACGGGGGCGGGGCCCCGCCCGGCATTTATAACGTTCCGGGTCTTCCGGCAGAACCCTTAAACTGAGCGCTGCCGGCTTGCAGGGGGACGGGCGGCATCCTGACTGTTTCGATACTTTTCCTCGGGCTCGCGGCGGCGGCCTCATGGCATATTCCATCGTCGCGGGCGTCCGGGCGCTCAGGGGCAGCGGGGGGATCTTCGGCCGGGCTATTCCGGCGTCGTCTTCTTCGTCATCCTCCTATGGACGGCGGCCGCGACGCGCGCCTTCGCGCGCGGGATCGGGTCCGACTGGCTGATACTGCTCGCGGAGGCCCTCCTCATCTGCGCGGCGGCCTTCTGGATGCTGTGCGCAGTGGAGCTAGCCAAGCCCGGCGAAATGGCGCGCCGCGGCAGGAAGCGCGGGGCATCTAACTTTTATAAAGCGCCTTCCAGGAGTCTTCGCAGTCGATCGTGGCCTGGATAAGTTAGTGGCAGACTGGGGGACTGTGGATCCCCAAACACGGGTTCGATTCCCGTTCCGGGCCCCTCTCTTCGTTCGGCGCCCTCCAGACCCCGCCGCGGCCCGGCCGTTCCGGGCCCCTCTCTTCGTTCGGCGCCCTCCAGACCCCGCCGCGGCCCGGCCGATAGCGCGCCCGCCGTTGCCATCTCCTTTTTATTGGGCAAGTTCCGGCCGGAGGGTGTCGCCGCAGAAAACGCACGGACTTTATTTTTCGGTGAACGGCTCCCACGGCGTGGGCAAAACCGAGACCCTGGCGGAACTCGTAAGGCTCGTCCCCTGGGCGCTCTATCTCGAGGAGCCCCTCAACCCCTTCCTAGGGAGCCTGAAAGGGGAGGAGGAGCTGATACGCCAGCACAGGGAGAGGTCCGCCATGCTAGCCGCCGCCCCACCGAATTCCACCGTCTTTTCGGACAGGAGCGGGTACCTTGATGTCTGGGTGTACCTGCGCGTGATGCAGGAGGAGTACGGATGGGCCGACGAGAAGGTGCGCCCGACGCTGGACAGCATGTATTCGGCCGTCGAGTCGGGCGGGATAATACTCCCGCGTGCCGAGATAATACTCGTGTCCACCGTCGAGGAGAACCGCAAGCGCATTGTGGAGCGCGTGAAGGACGGGAAGCGCGACGCCGGGACGGCCGAGAGGTGGAATGAGAGCGACACGCGCAGGCTTGAGCTCACGGACAAGTACTTCCGCCTCGCCGCGCAGGCAAGGAGCCTGGATTGTGGCGACGGCAGGACAATCGCGCTCCCGGACGTCCACATCCTGGACGTGACCGACATCACGCAGACCGAGACGGCGAGGCGGATTGCAAAGATAGTCTCCTCCTACGGCGGCCCGGCCTGAAGATACGCGCGAGGGCTGGAAACGTTTTAAGGCCACAGGGCCCCGGGAAGGGGGAACTGTGCGTCCCTTCGGGAGGGAAGGGCACGGGCGGGCGGCGCGCGCGCCGATACTCTATTTGGTCCCCAGGATTTGCACCTGCCCGACGGACGCGGGAACGTACTGCCTTTCTATAAAGGCGGACCTGAACGCGAGGGAGGCGGGCGGAGCGATCCTCGACCCCGGGAAGAGCGCTCCCGGCCCCTACTGCGACCCCTGCTACCGGTGCTGCCCCTGCCCGGTGAAGGCCGCGGTCGCCGCGAGAAGGCCGTCTGCCGAAAAGGGATATAAGCAGGGGTGACGCGCTTGGGGTGGAGGCGAGACAGGAGAATGTCCAAGACAAAGCAGCTGTTCCTCCTGATATTCGTCCTCCTGATAGCGGCGTTCGCCTTCATCTTCATATTCCTCCTGACGCAAAGCGAGAAGCCCGGCCCGCCAAGGGTCCCCACCGGGGGCCTTGAGCTCCTCCTCTCCGAGGCGCCCGTCTCAACGCCCGCATTCGCCGCCCTCGCCGTGATAGCCTTCTCGGTCCTCGCGTACGCGGCGCTTCCGGGGTTCTTCCCCAAGGCGGCGAAGAAGAAGACGAAGAAGGGCGCAAGGGGGGAATAGATGGCCGCCTTCGCGTACCTTCTCCTCTCCGCCTTCCTCGCGCTCTTCCCGCTCGCATCCTCCATCTATTTCCGCCTCCGCTTCGCAGCCGGCCTCGC
The DNA here is from genome assembly GCA_020723935.1 of Candidatus Micrarchaeum sp. Classification (GTDB taxonomy): domain Archaea; phylum SpSt-1190; class SpSt-1190; order DYHY01; family DYHY01; genus DYHY01. The sequence continues at coordinate 26,384 of DYHY01000004.1, read as the reverse complement.
AAGCCCCCTGCTCTTCGCCGCCCCGGCCGCGGCGATCGCGGTGTTCCTCCTCTTCCGGCTCAAGGGCAGGAAAAGGAAGGAGCTCCTTCCCGAAGGGGTTGTCTCCTCGCTAAGGAACTTGGAGCTGATGTTCCTCCTCCTCGTGATAATAGCCAACGACCAGGTGATTGCGATCCTCGCGGGGAACGAGAGGACGCCCCTGGCTTTCCTCCTCCTCTTCTCGGCAGCCCTCGCATACCTGGGCTGGTGCGTCCAATCCGCGCCGGAAAACCCGGCCCTCGGCTTCCGCTTCCCCTGGATAAAGGGAAACGAGGACGCGTGGGCGGGGACGCAGAAGGCCGGCGCCCTTGGGCTCTATTTCTCAGCGCTTTTCCCGCCGATAGCGGCGATCATCCCGCCCGCCTTCGCGATGCCGATCGTCGTGATACCTATCGCAGTCTCCCTCGCGGCGACCGTCGCGTATTCGACGAGGTTCATCGGGCGGAAGGGGAAGCAGAGCAGATCTCCCGCCAAGAAGAAGAAAAAACGGGGCTAGCCCGATGCGGGCGGCCCTTACTACAACTTGAACCCCTTCATAGTCAGCGTGTTCGTGACAACGCTCACGCTGCTGAAAGCCATGGCGGCGCCGGCTACCACGGGGTTGAGCAGCCCGCCCGTGAACGGGAAGAGCGCGCCCGCGGCCACCGGAATCCCGATCAGGTTGTAGAAGAACGCCCAGAAGAGGTTCTGCCTGATCTTCCCCATCGTGTACTTGCTCAGGCGTATCGCCTTCACGACGTCGCGCAGGTCGTCCTTGACGAGGACTATCCCCCCTGACTCGATCGCGACGTCGGTCCCTGAGCCTATCGCTATCCCCACGTCTGCCTGGGTGAGCGCGGGCGCGTCGTTTATCCCGTCCCCGACCATCGCGACCTTGCGCTTCCCCCCCTCCTGGAGGCTCTTCACCTTCTCGGCCTTCTCGCCGGGAAGGACCTGCGCGAGGACGGTCTTTATCCCGACCTGCGAGGCTATCGCCTTGGCCGTCCGCTCGTTGTCGCCCGTTATCATGGCCGTCTCTATCCCGAGCCTCCCGAGCTCGGCGACGGCCTCCTTCGAATGCTCCTTGAGGGTGTCCGCGACCGCGATGAGCGAGATCACCTTCCTGTCGACCGCGAGGAACATGACTGTCTTCCCCTCGCCCTCGAGCCCGGACGTCTTGTCCTCGTACGCGCGGTAGGGGATCCCCTCCGAATCCATGAGCGCCCTGTTGCCCAGGTGCACTAGCTTGTTCCTGTAGAACGCCTTGATGCCCTTCCCCGTGATCGAGCTGAACTCGTTCACGGCCTCCGGCCTTATGCCCTTCTCGGCGGCGAACCTCACTATCGCTTCGCCCAGGGGATGCTCGGAGTTCTTCTCTATGGCCGCCGCGTAGTCGAGGGCGTCGTTCTCCTCGCCGCCTGCGACCGTTGCGACGTCCGGCACGGAAGGCTCGCCCTTTGTGAGAGTCCCGGTCTTGTCGAAGACGACCGTTCCGACGCTCCCGGCCATCTGCAGGGCCTCGGCCGTCTTGATGAGTATCCCGTTCTCGGCCCCCTTCTCCGTCCCCATCATCACGGCCGTGGGCGTCGCGAGGCCCAGGGCGCAGGGACAGGCGATTATCAGGACGGATATGAATATCGTGAGGGCGAACGGGAACGGCTTGCCCGCGAGGAAGAGCCACGCGAGGAAAGATACGAGGGCGATTCCGACGACCGCCGGGACGAAATAGGCCGAGACCCTGTCGGCGAGCGCCTGTATCGGCGCCTTGGATCCCTGAGCCTCCTCAACCATCCGCACTATCTGCGCGAGCATCGTGTCGGCGCCTATCTTCTCTGCCTTGAACCTGAAGGCGCCGGTCTTATTCATCGTCGCACCTATCACGGCGTCCCCCGGGCCCTTCCCGACGGGGACGCTCTCGCCCGTTATCATGCTCTCGTCGACGGTGGACCTCCCTTCGGTGACGGTCCCGTCCACAGGTATCTTCTGGCCGGGCTTGACGATGACGATGTCGCCGATCGCCACTTCCTCTATTGGGATCTCGGTCTCGACTCCGTGATGGACGACGGTCGCCGTCTTGGCCTGCCGGCCGATTAGCTTCTTTATCGCTTCCGACGTCCTGCCCTTTGCGGCCGATTCCAGGTATTTCCCGAGGAGTATGAAAGCTATCAGGAGCGCGGATACCTCGAAATAGTATTCCGGCGACGCGCCGTAGTACGCTGAGACGACGCCGTAGACGCTGTAGACGTATGCAGCCCCCGTCCCTATGGCGACGAGAGAATCCATGTTGGGCGTGAGGTTCGCGAGCGACTTGAAGCCGCGCGTGTAGAAGCCCCGGCCCGCGACTATCACAGGCGTAGCGAGCGCCAGCTCCAGGAGCCCCAGCTCGAACGGTTTGAACTCCGGCACCGGGAGGCCCACGAGCATCCCCATCGAGAGGTAGAGGAGAGGGATTGCGAAGAAGAAAGATACCGCTATCCGGGAGAGGTAGGAGCGTATCTCCGCCCGCTGCTCCTCGGCGTGCTCGTCGCGCTTCTCGCTAGACGCCATCGCGCCGTAGCCGACGGCTTTCACAGCCTTGACGAGGTCGCTTGCATGGGCCCTTGCCGGGTCGAACGCGACCCTCGCCTTGCCCGTGGCGAGGTTGACCTTGACTTCGGAGACCCCGTGCACGCGCTTGAGCGAGCTCTCGACGATCCCGACGCAGTGCATGGAATCCATCCCGGATATCTCAAGGACCATCTCCCCCGGCCTGTCGGAAGCCGGGATCGCCTCGTAGCCAGCCTCCTTCACGCGCGCCATGACCCGCGCGTCGGTCGCGGGCCCCTCGACATAGGCCTTCTCGGAGGCGTAGTTGACGCTCGCCCTGGTGTCTGGGAGCTTCTTGAGGTTGTTCTCTATCGTTATCGCGCAGCTAGCGCAGTGCATGCCCTTTATCCTGAACATCCTCTTCGGCGGGCCTTTTTGCGGGAGTCCTTCTTCCTTCCCGGATTCCGGTTCCCCGTCGCCGCGATGGCGCCCCTCTTCCCCCACGCCCTCCTCGCCGCCCCCCAGGAAAGCGTCCATGCAGGACTTGCTGCAGAAGTAGTATGTCCTCCCACTCTTCTCGCCCTTGAACCTCGCGGTCCGCGGGTCGACATTCATGCCGCATATAGGATCCTTTTCCATCGCCATTTTCACTCTTCTCCCCCTTTACCTCTTTTTAACTGACTAACCGACCGCGACGATTTTTCCGCGGAACATGCCCATGGAGCAGGAGAACGAATGGTTCCCCGCGGACGGGGTCCCCACCTCGACCGTCTTGGACGTCCCCGGGGGGATGAGCGAGCGCACCCTGAGATCCGGGAAGACGATGTCAGTCCCGCATCCGGCGTTCCTGTCTGCTGCGATGTTCAGCCTAAGCGGCGTCCCAGCCTTGACGACTATGACGTTAGGCGTGTACCTCCCCGCGGTCACCCTAAATGACGCTTCCTGGTAGCCGTCCTTTTGGACTGCCTGGGTCTGCTGCTCCTCCGTGAGCGCCCGAAGCGACGCCGGAAGAGCCGTGCTCTGCGTGCCAGTCGACTGGGCGCCCTGTGCGGAGTACGGCGAGAGGTCTATCGCGAAGCTCGCGAAGAGGAGGATTGCGGCGACGACTGTCCACGTGGCGACGAACTTGCCCGACGGGTTCACCAGCTTCGGCCTCTCGGGCGCCTCCGGCTTACCCCCCGCGGGAGCGCAGCAGGTCTTGCCCGTTTCCGCGGCATAGGTGATCCCCGCCATCATCGCGAGGAATATCGCCGCGAAGACCGGAGAGAACGCGCCCAGCGGGAACGGGCGCGCCATCTGCCCCGTCATCGAGCCCATGAAGCCCCCCATGAAGGCGCCCATAACGCCCTCCATTATCCCGAGGGGCCCGCCGATCACCCCTAGCAGTATCCCGAAGAGGAGCCCGGCCACGGTCCCGACAATCGCCCCGCCGACAAAGTCGCCGCTCGGGAGGGCGTAGAAGAGGCCGGTCGCAAGACCTGCGACCGTGCCAAACGTCATTCCCATCATCATGCCGTACATCTCGTCGAGGCCCTTCCTGTACTTCCAGACGTAGAGGGCGGCGCCCGAGAGCACCGCCATATAGAGCAGGTACGAGAAAATGTAGGCGCCAGTGGAAGTCATTTTCAGACCCTCCCCATCGCCGCGTAGTCAGTGACGCTGTCCATTTCTCTCTTCAGTTCCCCTTGCGTAGCGTTTCCGTAAGACACCAGTATCCTGTCGCCGTTTGACGGCGCATAGTCCCCTAGCAGACCACTCTCCGCGCCGTTCACGAGGATCTTCGCCCCGTCCAGGTCCATCCCCACACTCTTAAAGAAGACCCATAACGGGACTCCCGTCGCGTGGAGGTGCAAGACGGTCCCGGTCGCCCCCAAAACCTCGTCGGGCTCCACATGGGCGAACGAGCTCCTGACGAAGTATTTCGGGTCGTTGAAATCCGTCGGCAGCCCGTTTACGTAGACCTTGAAGTCCGCGTGGTGGTGCGAGGAGCCGAGCTGCCCTATCGTCGCGTTGGGGTCGCCCATGCACTGGAGCCTGTTCGCGAGGATCTCGCCCTCGACCGACGATCCCATGGAATCGCATTTCCCGTCGCCGTTTCTGTCCATCATCCCCTGCGCGAGCGATATGTCGAATGAGGTGAGCTTCGTTGCGCGCGGGCCGAATGAAGTTGGGGCTGCCGGGGAGGGAGGCTGTAATGCCGACAGGATGGCTATTCCCGTCGCCCCGGCAGCCGCAACGATGAGTATTGCGTAGAAGACGGCGTCCGCCGCCTTTCCGTCCGTTCCGCCCAACTTATTTCCGCCTCGCAGGCTTCCTTACCGGGCCGCTCCCGGCTTCCTGCCGGGCGCCGCTGTTGAGCGCCCTCCAGGACCGCACGACCCAGATGAAGACCAAAATCACCGCACCCAGGAGGAGGAGCAAGTAGAGGACGTTGACGAGCACCAGATACCAAGGAGTAGCATAGGACGCGCCCATCATCCCCCCGCCGTAGCCGGTGTATCCCCCGTAATAAGGACCGCCCATCATGCCCATCCTGTAGCCGAGGCCCATCATCCCCCTGAAGCTTCCCGAAGCGCCGCAGTGGAACGCCCGGCCCATTCCGACGTGCGCCTGCCGCAGGGACTCAGACCCCTCGCCACCCATCATCTGGTCCATAGCCTCGTGGGCCGCGCCCGGATGCATGAGCTCCTTGTAGTATTCGCCCAGGGTCTCGAGCTGTGCTTCGGTTATCGAGCCGCACGACACATTCGCCGCTATTATCGCGAGAGCCTCCTTGGTGAAGTTCCCCTCGTACGCATACGCCCCCGCGAGGGGGAGCGCGAAGAGCGCCAATAATACCGCGAGCGCGGCAACGGCGAGCACCGGGATTGCGGCCTTGCTTTCGTTTTCCATGCGGGGAACGGAGAAAGCACCATATTAAAGCAAGGCGAAACAACCGTGAAAAAACAGTGAAAAGCCGCCGGCAAACCGCCGAGAATGTCAGGAAATGATTTTCCTGCCCAGGGACGTTATCCGCACGGCCTTCACCCGCCCGACCTTCTCGACGGAGAGGAAGCCCGCGTCCTGCAGGCGCCGGATCTTGGCTCGGGCGGTGGGCTTCGTTATCCCAAGCTGCTCCGTCACGTCCGTGTAGGAGACGAGCCTGCTCGCGACGTTCCCCTCGTTCACGAACGAGAGCAGCTCGGCCTCGTCCTTGGAGAGGCCGGCCCCGGCCCTGCCGCCGAAGAGGTCGATCGTCTCCGCGCTGAACGCCTCCATCTGCTCCTTGGGTATGACCGCGGGGTTGGCCGAGATTATCACGACGCACTTCCTCCTCGCGACGAGGTCGCGGAGGGCGTACACCGCCTTGAGGACCCGCTCGAAGCCGTTCTCGAATATCAGGTAGTCGAGCCGGTCTATCAATATGACGCTCTTCTCGCTCCTCTCCACAAACTCCCTGGCGAGGCCGAGGAGCGTCTCGATCTTGGTCTCGGCCGGGACGCCCCGGCCCCCGCCCGCCTCCGAGAGCCATATGAACGAAGTCTTCTTGAGGCTGTACTTCTTCCGCAGCTCCCTGGGGTCGTCCCTCACTATGCCGAGGCCCGCGAAGCCATGTGAGAGCATCCCAATGAAGAGGTCGTGGGGGCTCGTCTCCCCGTCCTCCTTAAGGAGGTAGACCTTGTGGGGCTCGAGGACGATGTCGGTAGGAGAATATCCGCTCCGTTCCGTCTCGACCGTGATCCCGAGGCTCTCGAGCGTCTCTGTGGTCCGCGCGAGCTGCGTCCTTATCCTCTCGCGCGACAGGTACGCCGAAGCCGCGAGAAGGAGGGCGCCCAGGATGGCCGAAACGGCCAAGAACAGGGAGAACAGGTAGCCCGCTCTGACGTCCCGTATCTCCTTGTCTGCGTTGGCGAGGGGTGTGAGGATGAAGAGGCGAAACTTCTCGCTCCCGAGGGAGAGGTCGGAGGAGACGGCTATGGTCCTGCCCGTCCCGGCATAATCCCTTATCTCGTGCACCTTGCCGAGGCCGCCCAGGTCAGGGGCGCCCTGGCTTTTCATCACGGTGTCGCCCGCATCCACGCTCGCGAGGACGAAGAGGTCCCTGCCCATCGGCCCTATTGGGTGTATGTAGAGGTCGTAGAGGTCCTGGAGGCCCACGATGCTTAGGAGTATTCCCCCGAACTCGCCGTTATTGGGGTATGTTCCTCCAGACCCCCCCTCGAAGATGGGGGCGGAGACGAAGACATTGTAGTCGCTCCCGTCCCTCGCGAGGCCCGAGACATAGGAAGCCCCCGTCTCGGCCGGGACTTTGAAATAGTCCTTGTTCCTGACGTTCAAGCCAACGTATCCCTTGTAATTCGGGGACGAGCATTCCACGATGTTCCCGAGAGCGTCAACCCGCAGGAGTACCTTCGTCTTGCCCTCGAGGCTGGGGTGTATTATTTTCACGTCCCCGCTGCACTGGCTCAGGTCGAGGTTCTTCAGCGCGGGGAAGCTGGAAAGCGTCGTCACCTCCATACTGACCTGATGGATGTGCTCCTCGATCCTTGACGCCGCGTAGTCGGCCGCTATCTGCTGGCGGTCCAGGAGCTGGCTTTCCATAACCCCCCCGACCTTGGAGAAGGACAGGAAGTTCACCAGGACCACCGCGCCCATCAGGAGGAGCGCCAAGGAGAGCGCCAGGACCGACCTCTGGCTCGCGAAAACGCCCCGCTGCTGCGCGGCAGGCTGGTTTTCCCCTTCTTTCACTGTTTTTTCACGGTTATTTCCCCCCTTTTAAATATAGGGGCAGCGTTCTCGACCGGACCGAAAATGGCGGAAAGGCATCATGCTACGCAAGCTACTGCGGCCAAGGCAGCTCCCGAGAAGGGGGCGGCAGAGAGGGAATCCGGCGCGATGAGGCTGGGCGCCCCGGTGATAGCGCTCATTGTCATAGCGGCGATACTCCTCGCAGTCAACCAGGCCCAGATATTCGCGATATCCGGCGCCCTCTACGGCAGCGGCGGGGCCAAAGGGCCCTCGATAGGGTTTCTCTCGAGCGTCCTCCAGGCCGGGAGCTCCGACGGAGCTGACCTCTCCAAGGTTGACGTCTCGAAGATAAAATCCACGGCCGACACGATCGCCGCGGTCTTCCCCCTCGACAAGATGAAGACGGCCGATGGGGCGATGGCGGCGATGTTCCCGACGGGCACCCCCGAGTACGGCACCGAGATGGGAGTGAGCTTCGACGACCCGATAAAGTCGCTCGACCTCCTCGCGAAATCCTATCCGAGCCTCAAGGACGACGTAAAGAAGAACAACCCTGAGGCGTTCCAGAGGTTCATAGGCTTCGCTACCAAGCCGGTCGGCATTTCCTGCGAGTACTGTTGCGGGATAGGGCCGACCGGAGCTGACTCCAACGGCAACTCGCTCTGCGGCTGCCAGCACAACCCGGCGATGCTCTCCGTGGCCCTCTGGCTCTCGGCGAACAGGCCGAACTACTCCGACGGGCAGATACTCTACGAGGCGATGAAGTGGAAGACCCTGTTCTTCCCCAAGGACATGGTTACCTTGGGTCTCAATGTGGCGGGCGGGGACGCGGGGCCGGGCGCCGCGAGCCTCCCGAGCCAGGTCGGCGGGTGTTAAGCTAATCAGATCAGGAAAGAAGAAAGACAAGGAGGTGTCGAAAAAAGATGGACCAGACGAAGATACTCGCGGCGATTCTCGCGGTGTTCGTGGTAGTCTCCGCGGCGCAGACGTTCCAGCTGAACGAGCTTAGGACGAAGGTCTCGGACGGGAAGGTTTCCCTCGGGGAGCTCTTCGCAGCGTCCGAGGCCGCAGGCAGCAACAGCGGAGGCATCGCCGCGGCGTCGGGAGGCTCGGTTCCCAAGAGCCTTGCGAGTCTTCCCCAGCAGGTGGGTGGCTGTTAGTTTAGGGCGTCAGAGGGATTATTTCCGTTTCCCAAAAAAAGACCCTTCCTTTGTTCTATTCAGGAATCAAGAGAGCGCGCCCCCCGGGGCACAATACTTGCGAGATGGCGATGGAGACGAGGCGGAGCAGTAGGCAGGCAGCGGAATCGCGCGGGCCGGAGCCTCCCGGGGTTTTTAGGAGGGAAGGCCTCGTACTCGCCCTCGCGGCGGCCCTCGTCATGTTCGCGTCCGTTGACCTCCTCTCGTCCTCCTCGCTCTCCAGAATCCTGGGCTCGGCCGTCCGAACCGAGCAGGAGCGCCCCTCCCGGCGGACGTCTCCATGACTACCATAGTAGTCAAGGCCGACTGCGGCAGGTGCTCATCGCCCGCGGCCCTGGCAGATTCCATACGCAAGTCCGCCGGAGTGCGGGTGGCATCGCAAGACGACCTGGATTTCGGCTCCTCCCTGGTTGCTCCCCTAATCTCCAGGTACGGGATAACGCGTCTTCCGGCGGTGATCGTGACGGGCGAGATAGGGAAGGCGAAATCCCTGCAAGCGGTTCCCGGCGGAAGGCTTTCTGGCGACGCAATCGTGTTTTCCTCTCCAGACCCCTTCTACTTCGACGTCTCTAGCGGGTCGGTCGCAGGAATAGTGAACGTTTCCGTAATCTATGCCCTGTCCTGCGCGGGCTCCCTTCCGTTCCTAAGCCAGCTGCGCCTAGCTGGGGTGGGCTTGGGAAGCATCAGCCAGGTGAACCTGTCTTCCCCCAAAGGACGCTCGCTCGCGCTCGAGTATTCCCTCTCGAAATTCCCCGCTGTCGTCCTCTCAGGGGAGCTTTCGGCGTACGAGGGCATCCTTCCCGGAATCTTCAGCACGGCCCCCCTCTCAGCCGACGGTTCCGCCTACGTGGCCGAGAAACCCCTTCCGCCTTACTACGACGCTTCCCTCGGGCGGGCCGTCGGGTACGTCAACCTCACGATAGTCCGCGACGCCTCGTGCGCGTCCTGCTACGATCCCGGGCCCATACACAAGAAGGTCTTGGCCAAGGTCGGGGCGGCCGTGCAAGCCGAGAAATCCGTCGACATATTCTCGGCTGAGGGGGAAGGAGCTTCTCTCGCGCTACGGGATACTCCTCGTCCCTACGGCGATCCTGAACGGCGACGTGGATGCGTATCCGGCGCTGAACGGCTCTTGGAAGTACGTTGGGACGGTCGAGCGGGACGGGACGTACGTCTTCCAGACGGTCGAGATATTCAGCCTGCCGTATAGGAACCTGTCCGACGGCTCGGTCGTGGTTCCGAACGGGACGGCGGGAAAGAGATAAGAACGGGAGGATGAAAGGACGGAAATGGGATACGCATCGGGATTCAGGGGAAACATCGGGAAGGCTATGCCCGAGACGGCCGCCTCCTTTGCGGTTGTGGCGGCCGTTCTGCTGGCGGCGGCGGTCCTGGTCGCGGGATGCGTGACGGGGCCAGCGCAGGACGCGGGGATGCCTTCGGCTGGCTCAGGAAGTCCATCCAGTTCGACATCAAGCTCGCAGGGCTCTTCATCCCCCTCCTCTTCATCCCCTTCCTCTTCATCCCTCTCCTCTTCATCCCCCTCCTCTTCATCCTCCAGCTCGCCCACCTCCTCGACGGCGGGCCAGGCGCCCATGAAGGAGATAAAGGTCGAGGCATACTCCTTCGGCTGGAACTCGTCGACCACAACCGTGAGCCAGGGAGACCGCGTTAGGCTCGTTCTAACAAGCACGTCGGGGACGCACGGCCCCACCCTTCCCGACTATGGGGTTGCGACGCAGTCCTTCTCCCCCGGGGACGCGCCGGTCGTCGTCGAGTTCACCGCGGACAGGCAGGGGCGTTTCGCATTCTTCTGCAACCGCCCCTGCGGCTCCGGGCACAGCTTGATGAGGGGAACCTTGGCGGTGAACTGATAGGATGGATAGGATGGATCTGGGCCGGGCGCTGCTGGCGCTCGTCCTCCTGGCGCCCGCCCTCGCGGCGGACGCATCGGCTCTCCCGCCGGCCCTCCAGAAGATAAAGGACTATAACCAGGGCTATGCCAGGGACTTCCAGGCGAAGATCTCCTTCCTCATCGCGTTCTTTGCCGGCGCCCTCACACTCCTCTCTCCCTGCGTCCTCCCGCTCCTTCCCGCGTACTTCTCTTACACCTTCCGGCCGGGAGGCAAAACGGAAGTGACGAAGATGACCCTCGCGTTCTCGCTAGGGGTCGCGGTGGTTTTCATGGCGTTCGGCGCGGTCGCCGGATTCGTCGGCGAGCAATCGCTCCTGAAGCTCCAGAGGCCGGAGCTCGTCCTCGTGGCGGGGCTCGTCCTGATGGCGATGGGAATCATGACCGCCCTCGGCAAGGGATTCTCCTCCTTCATCCGGCCGAGAACCGCCCCGGCTCCCGGCGGCGACGGCGTCGCGGGGGTCTTCGTCTCCGGCACCCTTTTCGCCCTGGGCTGGACCGCCTGCGTCGGGCCGATACTGAGCGGGATTCTCTCCGTCGCGGCGCTCCTCGGGAACGTCCTCTACGCTAGCCTCCTTATGGGCGCGTATTCCCTGGGCATCTTCGCCCCGCTCTTCATCCTGTCTGTCTTCTACGATTCCACAGGCCTCGCGAAGAGCCCGCTTATCAGGGGAAAAGAGGTGCGCGTCCGCCTGTTCGGGAAGGACCTGCTGCTGCACACGACGAACCTGGTGTCGGGCGCGTTCCTCGCGCTCATCGGCCTGTCGTTTGTCGTATTCAGGGGGACTTCCGTCGTCAACACCTGGGATTTCCTCCACCTCAAGCAGTACTTCTATTCGGTGCAGGGCAGGGCGCTCTCCTCTTCCTCCGGGCCCTATCCTAAGGTGCTAGGGGGCGCCCTCCTCCTGCTCGTGATAGTTTTGGCGGCCCATGTCCTGCGTTTCCGCGGCAACAGGGGCGCGGAGCAAGAGCGGGAGAAGAAGAAGAAGAAGAAGAAAAAGAAGAAAAAGAGCAAGACGCTTGGAAGGGGAACGACATGACCTACGTGAACAAGGGCATTCTGAAAGGGAAGGAACAGGGATTCGAGACTCTCGCAGTCAGGGCGGGCCAGCCGCCCGACCCGTCGACAGGCGCCGTGATGACGCCGGTCTACCTGACTTCCACCTACGCCCAAGAAAGAATAGGGAAGCACAAGGGATACGACTATTCGCGCACGGACAACCCGACGCGGACGGCTCTTCAGAAGAACCTCGCGGCGCTCGAGGGCGCGCGCCACAGCCTCGCGTTCTCCTCCGGGATGGCGGCGATAGACACGGTCCTCCGCACGGTAGGACCCGAAGGCCACGTGGTCGCGTGCAACGACGTCTACGGCGGCACCTACCGGCTCTTCGAGCGCGTCCTGCGCCAGTACGGGCTCTCTTTCACATATGTCGACGGATCGGATTCCGGAGCGGTCGCGCAAGCCATCCTGCCGAACACGAAGTTAGTCTGGCTCGAGACGCCGACCAACCCCCGCATGGCGCTCTGCGACGTACGCGAGATATCGGATCTGGCCCGCAAGTCCCGGGCGAGGCCGCAGGTCGCAGTCGACAGCACCTTCGCGACGCCCTACCTGCAGCGGCCCCTTTCCTTGGGGGCGGACATCGTCGTCCATTCGACGACGAAATACCTGGGTGGCCACTCGGACGTCGTTGGGGGCGCGCTCCTCCTAAACGACGAGAAGATGTATTCCCGCCTGAAGTTCCTGCAGAACGCCATCGGCGCGGTCCCGGGCCCGATGGACTGCTTCCTCATCCTGCGCGGGACGAAGACGCTCGCGGTCAGGATGGAGCGGCATGCCGAGAACGCGCTCGCAATCGCCGAGCTCCTCGAAGGCCATCCAAAGGTCTCCCGCGTCCTCTACCCCGGGCTCCCGTCCCATCCGCAGCACTCCCTCGCGGAGCGGCAGATGAGGAACGGCGGCGGGATGGTCTCCGTCGTGATGAAGGGCGGGGCACGGGCCGCCAGGAGGCTCGCGGAGGGCACACGGCTCTTCCCGCTCGCAGAGTCCCTTGGGGGAGTGGAGTCCCTAATCGAGGTGCCGCTCGCGATGACGCACGCGTCGACCGCGGGCTCGCAGATAGCAGTCGAGCCGGGCCTCGTCAGGCTCTCCGTCGGGATCGAGACGAAGGAAGACCTGCTTGAAGATTTGAGGGCCGCGCTGAAGAAGGCTTAAAACTCGCGGCGAGGGAGGATGAAAAGGGTGACAAAGCGGGATTCCGGAAAAAAGAGGCAGGCAGGCACCGCCAGGCTTCCCGCCGTGGAGCTAGACCTCCCCCTCCAAGATGGCGCTCATGATAGCCGTCGGGATAATCTCCTACATCGCGTTCCTCTTCCTGCTCAAGCCCATGTTCATACCAGAAGGGGCGCTTCGTCAAGCTCGCGAGCAGGGCATCCCTCCCCGCGGCCTTCCTCCTTTGGCTCCTTGTGGGGATCTGCTCCTCCAGCTGCACGTCAGGCATCTACTTCTCCATAACGTCGCTGCTCATAGGCAATCCCGCCCGGGGGTTCATGTACCTGATGGTCTACAACGCGATGATGTTCGTCCTGCCGCTCATAGCGATACTCGCGATCGCCGCGAACAGGCGAGTCGTCGACAACATCGAGCGCGCGGAGAAGGCGGGCCATCGGGCGGTCTCGCTCCTCGCGGGCCTCGCGATGCTGGCGATCGGCGGCTACATACTGCCGATGGCGCTGATGTGATCCAAGATGGCGAAAAGAACGAAGAAGGGCAACAATAACGGCAACACGGTTGCGGAAACGAAAGAAGGCGCGAAGACTTCCAAAAGTCGGACCTCGGGACGCTGCAGGAGATATCGGTCGCGGTGATGAACCTCGTGTCAATCGAGGAGCACCCCGCCTTCGCGGCCGTCAAGACCAAGGATCCCACTTACCGCGGCACCTATTCCGCGGTGAGGAAGCTTCGCAGCAAGTACCAGAAGCAGATAGTAGTGCGCAACACCTCCGGCGAGATGTGATGCGTCTCAAAGCACCTCCTCAGGACAACGATGCGCCTCCTTGAGGTCGGGATAAAGAGGGGCGGGGCGGGCGACAGGAAGGCCGCGATGGACTGTTTCTCCGACGCCCTCGACGCCTACGCGCTCTTCTGGTTCCTCCGGGAGGCGGGGAAAAAGTGACGCTCGAGGATCTCGCCAGGAGGAACCCCGAGGCGGCGGAAGCGGCCAGGAAGTTCCCGGAATCACCTTGCTGCGGCGAGGACGAGGCTGCGGGCAAGGCCGGCAAGATTGCGAGAAAGGAAAGAAGGAGCTGAGTAGAAGGGAACTGTTCGGACTGTTCGAGACGAAGAAGGACCCGATATGCGGGAGGAAGAGGAAGGAAGGGAGCGCCACGGAGCGCCACGGCCAATGGTTCTGCTCGAAGAACTGCCTCGAGAAATTCGAGCGCAAGGTCGAGCTGGAATCCCGCGGGCACTCCGGAGGAGACTGCTGCCACTAGATGGGATTCCTGAAGGACGGCGACAGCGGCTTCTGGATGGTCTTCGCCTGCGTAGCGCCGCTCCTTGCGGTTGTCGCCCTGCCGTTCTTGGGCGTGAGGATCTCCGGCGGAACGGCCTCGATGATTCTGATAAGCGGAATGGCCGCGCTCCACCTCTGGATGATGTTCTCGGGAAAGGGCCGCCACAGCCACGACCACGGCGGCGAGGAAGGGGGGCTGAAGGAGGAGAAGGAGGAGGAGAAGAAGGGCGCGGGGAGGCATCGGCACTGAGATGGAAGCGGGGACGAAAGCGGGCCCGGGAAAGGTGGAGGCCGCCGGCAAATCCGGGCGCATCCTCGCGGCCCTGGCGGCCCTGGCGGCCCTGGCAGGCCTGGTAGCGATGCCCACGCTCTACTTCTCGATAATGCTCGTCTTCAACTCGTTCGATCTCGCGGTCGCCCAGTTCAGGCAGATGCTGCCCTTCGTCCTCGTCATCTCGGCCCTCCCCGCCTTCCAGTTCTGGATCTATTCCTACGCTTCAGGCCTCGTCGCGGTCGGTGCGTCCCCGCTCGCGGGCTCCGCAGGAGTCTCGGGCGCGTCGATGGTCGCCCGCTGCGCGCACCACCTGACCGACGTCCCCCTCATTGGAATCTCCACCCTGACGAGCTTCTTCTTCTTCCGCTACCAGCCGGCGTTTCTCCTCGCTACGATATTCTCAAACGTTCTAGGGACCTTCATGATGCTCTCGTACGTCCGGAGGGCTGGCGTGAGGGTGACTGGCATCGGCTTCCTCGACTTCCTTCTCGGGCGCGACCTGGAGTACGCCAAGCGGGTCGTCCTGACGATATCGTTCATTTCGGTTGTTTTCGCTATAGGATACGTGGCGAGGTATGGAGGATGAAAAACATGGAGAACGAGCGGAGGGGCAAGGAAGAGCGCGAACACGGAGACGGCGGGCGGCAGGGGAGGGGGGGAAGTTCCGGCGGCCCGATGAAGGCGACAGCCCTGGTAGTCTTGCTCCTTTTCGCGGTCGGGACGCTCGCCTGGACGCTTTCGGGGATTCTGGCGCCCAAGCCCCTTTACACGGCAGCCCAAGCGCAGCGGACTTTCGCGGCGCAGAACCCCCTCGACAAGTGCGCCACCCCCGCCGGGTACACCGACGCTGCGTGGAGACAGCACATGGGCCACCACCCGGACCGGTATGCGGAATGCCTGGGCTAGGCACGGTGGAAAGAAAGTGAGACGGGACCTGCTCACGAAGGCGGGCGCAGTAGCAGTTCTCCTCCTCCTGATGCTCGGTTCCCTCGGAGGCGCTTTCCTGGGGGAGAGGGTATCGCGCTTCCTACAGGAGCCTGGCCTACGGAGCGCCGCAGCAGAAGCAGCAGGCGCGCCCCTCATCCGCCACCGGCGGGGGCGCCGCCTATTGCGCCAAGCTTCCCGGCTACACGGACGCGCAGTGGCGCAAATACATGGCCGACAATTTCGCGAAGTATTCGGAATGCCTCGGGACGAGCGACGCCTTTCCGGACTAGCCTAGGGTTCCTTCCCGTTCCCGAACGTCCAGCCGCCCAGGATCCTCAGCTTCCCCTTCGAGGGCCTCGCCTCGACGACGTCCCCCTCCCTTGCGAGGAAGATGCGCCTGTCGTTGTCGAGGCACACGACGGCGGGGTTCCTCTCGATTTTCAGGCGCACGCGAAGGGCCTTCCCGATCACGGGCGCCCGGCCCCTCATCGGGTTGTTGAACGCGACGCCGACGAGGCCCTCCTTGAAGTGCCTCCCGGTTACGGAGTGGAAGTACCCCGTGGAGCCGAAGGACGTTGAGACCACGATCCCGTCGCCGACCATTATCCCGTCCACGGGCCTTGAATTTATCCTCAGGGAGAACCTGAGTGCGTGGTAGGGCTTGTCGTTTCGCACGACGACGTCGTTTGCAGCCATCCCGCGAAAGACCGGCCTTCCCTTCCGAAGCACCCGCCCCTCCAGCTTCCCATATTCCTTCACGGCGAGCTTCCCGGAGAGGGCGGCGTTGAGGAGCGCGCCGAGCCTCCCGTCCCCACACTTCTCGCAGATGCTCCTGTCGCGCACGGGGAGCTTCGGGACGCCAGGATAGAGCCGCTCGGCCTTGAGGAGGGATCCGTCGCCCCCGAGGGAGACGACGATCTCCGGATTCCTCTTCACCGGGGAATGGCCTATCGAGCGCAGGCCGGCGAGGAGAAGCCTCTCGGCGGAAGCGTCCTTTCCGACCCCCACAATCCGCGGTTCCATTGGAGGAAGCCCGCCGGAACCCGGTTTTAATCCTAACCCAAAGGGAACCTCTCCTGAAGTCCGGATGACGGCGCCATCTGGAGCCCCCGCCGACGGCCGAAAAAGCGTCCTCCAGGGAGACACAGTATAGTTTATATACCAGATACCGTCCCCGGACCAAAAAAGGAGAAGTAATTTTGAGATACACAAACAAGGACACGAAGAAGGACATGCGTGCGGCTGCGGCGACGAGGGCGAATGCGGCTGCGGCGAAGACGATGAATCCTGCTGCGGCGACGAGGGCGAATGCGGGTGCTCCTGTTGCTCGGGCGAAGAGGGCGGCGACTGGCGCGCGGATTTCGTGCTGGCCGCGGCGAAGGCAGCAAGTTCGAGCTCCTAAAGGAGAAGATCAAGAAGAAGCTTGAGCCCCTCGCAGGGAAGATGCTCGACCAGGAGGCGGATCTCGTCGTGAAGTTCCTCGCCGAGAAGATGAAGTCGGACGCGCAGTCCGACGAATCCTGGAAGAACTTCGTCGAGGGCCTCGACAAGCTCTACGAGTGAAGTGTTAGGCTCCTAGGGAGGAGAATCCGGCGGAGAGGGCCGCGCAGGCCCTCCGCCGGGAAAAATCAGGGGGCCAGTCGCGCCGTCCCACACGAATAGCATGCGGCCGGCCCCGCCCCAAATCCCCCGCGTGCACGCAAACAAATTAAAGCCACGGGCGGCGCGCTGGGCCAGTGCAGCCCGCCACTTTCTTCACGCTTGCGGATCTTGCGTCCGCGCGAGACAGCGCCCTCCTCTTCGCGGCGTGCGTCCTCGTCCCCCTTGCGGGGATCCTCCTTTTCAGGGGCCGGCGCCGGATCTTCAGGGGCCTGAGGGGGCCCGCCCTGCGTGATGCGGCGGCGATCGCCGCGTTCCTCGCGATATTCGCCCTGGTCTTTCGCGCCTATGCGCCCAACCCCCTTGACACGGATTTCAGGAACGCCCGCGTGATCTCCGGCGACCTTGCGGGCGAGGAGGGATTGTTCCTGGGCACGGGCCTTGCGGTGAACTGGCGCTACGACCAGCCCGAGGGGACGGGCCTCCTGCTCGCACCGCTCTTCTCTTTCTTCTCCGCCCGGGCGGGAAGCGGGATCTTCGTCGGGATTTCCGCCGCCCTCGCGTTCGGCCTGTTCGTCTGCGCGGCGATGAGGCTCTTTGGCGGAGGGCCGGCCCGCCTTCTCCTCGCCGGAGCCCTCGGGTTCCTCTCGGTCTCCAACCTCCTCTTTCCCGGGATATCGGGCCTGTGGCCCCACCTGACCGCCCTTTTGATGACCTCGGCGTTCCTCCTCTTCGGCCTTTCCGCCGGAGGAAGCGGCGTCCTCGCGGGCGTCGCCGCGGCGGCGCTCGTTGCGACGAGGCACGAATACGCCGTGTTCCTGGCGCCGGCGTTCGCATCGCTCCTTTTCCTCGGAAAGAAGGGAGGCGCGTCGGCGGCGAAGGGGTTCCTTTCCGGATTCTCCCCCCTCGTCGCTGTGCTCGCGCTCTTCCATCAGCTCGCGTTCGGGTCTATCGTCTTCCACGAAAGCCAGAGGCCGACGCCGACGGACCCGATGTATTTCCAGTGCCTCGGCCCCGCCTGCTTCCCCTTCAACGGCCTCCTGAACTTCCAGGGCGGGACGATCGTGCGCACCCCAGGCTATCCCTATCCAACCTTCATCGGGCTCCCGCTAGTCCTGGCAAGCGCCCTCGGGCTCCTTCTCTTGGCCGCGGCGGTCACAGGCTCGCTCCTGGGCCCGCGGCCCCTCGCTCCCGCCCTGGCGGCGGGCGTGCTGGCCCTCCTCCTGCTCTTCGCGCCGATGGAGAACTGGGGCTTCGACAAGACTGGCCTTGCGGCGGGGCTGCTCCCCGCCCTCTTCCTCCTCGCGTTCCTCGGCATCTCGGCTGCGGAGCGCTCGCCCGCAGGATCCGCCGCGGTCTTCTCGGCGGCCCTTGTGCTGATGCTCCTTCTTTCGTGGGCGATTTCCCGGCTGCCCGACTTCCCGGAGGATGTGAGGTGGCGCGTCCGCGTGCCGACCGGAGAGCTTCCGAGCTCGCCGCTGGAACGGTCGATAGGCGCGATGCCGCCCCTGCTTCCGCGGGTGTTCCTTGCGCAGGAAGGAAATGGCGGCGGGGCCCTTGGGACGCAGTAGTAATCCGATTTCCCCCGTCAGTCAGTCGCAGAAGGTGTAGTTCATCCCGCGCGAGCAGCCCGTCGTCGGGCACTGCTCGCTTGCGGCGGCGAGCCTGTCGCGCTCGATTATCCTCTCGATGCTGTCCAGCTCCGAATGGTAGATGCACTCTTGGAGCGGGAGGACGTCTGGGCAGCATCCGCAGCCGCAGGCGACGTAGCTTCCGATTATCGGCGCTTTCTCGCACGAGCCCGAGACGCACCTGGCCTTGAAGCCGTCGTTTGTCGGCTTAGGGTCGCAGTTCGGCGCCCCGCCGCACTTCTCCACGGATGGGCAGAGCCTGTCGCGCATCGAGGAGAACCAGCTCAGGTTCACGGAGATCCATTTCTCAAGCGAATAATCGACCGGCTCGCAGGCTCCGGACCAGCAGCAGGTCGGGAAGAGGTCGGAGTCGACGAGGACGCAGTCGCGGTCCTGGCTGCAGCCCGACATCGAGAAGTTGGCCGCCGGGGCCCTTGGGGCGGAGGGCTGGAAGAGGACGAACAGCAGGACAGCCGTGGCGATCGCGAGGAGCGCGGTGAGGACCATTTTCTTCTCGGCCATGCGTGCCGGGGAAGGGCTCGGGTCGTTTATCAGGCTTTCCTTCGCCGGAATTATAAAGCAGCCCCCCGTGTTGCACGGATGAAAATCTCCGAGCTGCGCGCGGGCGCCCCCGCCGAAGGGTTCTTTTCCGTCAAGTACAAGCACCCCCTGCGGCCCTACCAGAAGGGCTTCCGGTTCGAACTGGGCGTCGCCGACGGGAGCGCCGAGACGGAGGTGACGTACTGGGGCGGGCCGGACCAGCAGGCCGTGCGCGCGCTCTACAATTCCCTTCCCGCGGACGGCGTCGTGTTCGTGAAGGGCCGGGGCGACGAGTTCAAGGGAGCGCTCAAGATCTCCGTGAACGAGCCGGGCGGCGAGATCAGGAAGGCGCGCGAGGGGGAATTCCGCGTTGAGGACCTCCTTCCGGTGAGCAACCGGGACATACCGCGGCTCTTCAGGGAGATACTTTCAGCCGCGGAATCGGCGAAGAATCCCTACGTCAAGGCGCTCCTGCTCTCCTTCCTCGAGGACGCCGAGTTCGCGGAAAAATTAAGGAAGGCCCCCGCCGCGATGTACAACCACCATGCGTGCATCGGCGGCCTCGTCGAGCACGTCTGGGGGGTGATGCGCCTCTGCGAGGCAGAGTGCGAGGTGCATCCGTCCCTCGACAGGGACCTTGCGATCGCCGGCGCGATCCTGCACGACGTCGGGAAGCTGCAGGAATTCTCGGTCACGACGAACATCCGGGTCTCGGAGGAGGGGATGCTCCGGGGCCACCTCTCGATAGGCGAGGAGATGGTCGCGGAAAGAATCTCCCGCATCCCGGGCTTCCCCGGGACGCTGCGCCTCAAGATCCTGCACATGATGATAAGCCACCACGGCAAGAAGGAATACGGCTCGCCCAAGGAGCCGCAGTTCCCGGAGGCCAAGCTCGTGAGCATGGCCGACGAGCTTGACGCGACGCTCTCCCCTTTCATCCTCGCCAAGAAGTCGGCCCTCGCGGAGACCGAGGACTTCCGCACGTACAGCAAGAAGCTGGGGGAGATATACTTGAGATAAAGGGGCCGCGCGAAAACAGTTAAAATCCTCCGGCGCCCCCCAACCCTATGGGATTTGTCAAGGAGTTCAGGGAGTTCGCGACCAAGGGGAACGTCCTGGACCTCGCGGTAGGGGTGATAATCGGCGCCGCGTTCGGAAAAATCGTGAGCTCGTTTGTGAGCGACATCATGATGCCCCCCTTGGGGATACTCCTCGGGAAGGTGAGCTTCGCCGACATGTTCCTTGTCCTTTCCGGCGGCGGCCCGTTCAGGACGATTGTGGAAGCCAAGGCGGCCGGCGCGGTCACCCTGAACTACGGGGCGTTCATCTCCAACATCATCGATTTCATCCTCGTCGCCCTGTGCATCTTCATCCTGATCAAGCAGGCGAACAAGCTCAAGAAGTCCGCCGAAGCCCCGGCGGCCCCGGAGACTGCCAAGGAATGCCCGGAATGCCTGTCGAAAATCCCCAAGGCCGCGAGGAAATGCGCCTTCTGCGCCTCGCAGCAGCAGGCTTGAAGGCAGCCCCGCCCGGGATGGGAGCGAGGAAGGCCCTTTTCGCCGCCGCGGCGATTGCCGCGATCGCGGTCCTGATTGCTGTGACAGGGCGGCCCTTCTCTTCCGGACGCAGCCGGCCTCCGAAGGCGTTGCGCTTCCCTCCCCGCTCCCCGGCCTGGCAAAGAAATACCTACTCCTTGTGTTCGATCCAGTGCTAGAGGGCCGCGGGAAAGCCACCCTGATCGGGCACATACGCTGGAACTCGCCCGACGACCTTGCGGTCGCCTATTCTTCCGACCTCCTCAATTCGAGCCGGGGACGCCTCAACCACACGTTGGCCGTCAGGGTTGAGGCGGAAGCATACCCCGTCAAGGCCGACGGCTTCCTCTATGACGACGCCTCCTTCCTCGCCTGCCTGTCGGACGCTCCGGAGGCCTGCCACATGCCGGACACGTCCGACTACAGGAAGATCCTGCGCGACTTTTCCGTCTGCGAATACCTGAACAACGGCACGATCGACGAGCTCTGGATGTTCGGCGCGCCCTATATGGGGTTCTGGGAGGCCAACTAGGCGGGGAAGGGTGCATTCTGGACGAACGGCCCGGCCGTCGAGGGGACCTCGTGCGGCAGGATCCTCAACATAATGGGCTTCAGCTACGAGCGCGGGGTGGGCGAGATGCTGGAGGATTTCGGCCACAGGACCGAGGGGACGATGAGGCGGGTCTACGGCAGGGGGGGCCCCCGGCCCGGGAACGCCTGGGAGAACTTCACCCTCTACGACAAGATCACGCCGGGCAGGGCCGCGTGCGGCAACGTGCACTACGCGCCCAACAGCGCCTCCGACAACGATTGGTCCAGCGCGGCCAGCGTGGCGTCCTCCTGCGACGACTGGCTGGACTATCCGAACATCACAGGCTCCTCGCGGGCCGTGAGCTGCCCGGACTGGGGCTGCGAAATACGCGCCCACCACACCTGGTGGCTCTCCCACCTGCCCCACGCGCCCGGCCGCGGCCCCGACGGGAAGCTTGCCGACTGGTGGAGGTATGTGGCCGATTTCGAGAACGCGCGCTGAAGAGGACGGCATCATCCGGAGATAGTGACAATTTTCGAGTGACAAAAACTATATAAGCTCCCGGAACACAAGGCTGTAGCTTTTGCACCGAACTCATGAGGTGCGGAAGGTCGCATAAATTGCGGATTTTCGGGTGACGCGCTCAATATTCAACCTGCCAGCTAATGCGGGCGCGCCCGGTCGATCGCTTGTCCTGAAGGAGAGTTCCCCCCCTCCCCAAGCGCCGCGCTGCCACGAGGCATCCATCCCCCAAGATGATGTTTCTGAAATGGCCGCATCGCATGAATTTTCAGCCTCCCTTGGATAAAACGGTCGCCGGCGCACCCGTTCCGGCGGGCCGCGGTAAATGGCGCAGCTGGTGCGAAAATCGGACCTCCGAAAGCCATATAAACCCCCAAGAAAGCCCGCAATTTCCACTCAAAAGATGAAGCCGGGACCGAGCTTCCGGCTGATTGCAAAAACGCGCATTGCCTAACGGCCAAAAATCTGCGACAAGGACGGGCAAATGGTTGCCCCCGGTGAAATCGCACGAAAGTTCCGGCAGGCGCGACACCAGGATGAGATCCGAAGTGACTTTCGGAACGAGGCAGGAAGGAATAAGGTAATTCGAACAATATCGATAGCCAAAGACAGTGTGGTGAGCAAGAGGAACACACAGAGAGGTAAGATTTAAGCGCGGCCTCTTCGAGGAGAGATGCGAGCATGCGTTGTTATACAACGAATGCAAAGTCTCTTTGAGAAAAGGTCACGACCTTGATCAGGAGCTCATCACCGCCAATTTACAATATATTAGTAATTGTAGAACTCAGGTTTATCCTGCCTGAGGCCACCGCTATTGGGATTCGACTAAGCCATGCAAGTTCTCCGAAAGGAAGCGTACAGCTCAGTAACACATGGTTAACCTGCCCTATGGTCAGCGACAACTTTGGGAAACTGAGGCTAAGAGCTGATAGGTAATCTCTGCTGGAAGTGCTTGATTGCCAAAAGGTAACGCCGTAGGATGGGACCATGGCTCATCAGACTGTTGGCGGGGTAACGGCCCACCAAATCTATGACGAGTACGGGTTGTGAGAGCAATAGCCCGGAGATGGGGACTGAGACAATGCCCCAGGCCCTACGGGGCGCAGCAGGCGCGAAAACTCCGCAATGTCGGCAACGATGACGGGGGAATCCCAAGTGCTGGATGCAATGCATCCAGCTTTTGTCGAGCCTAAAGATCTCGGCGAATAAGCCCTGGGCAAGACCGGTGCCAGCAGCCGCGGTAACACCGGCGGGGCGAGTAGTGGCCACAATTACTGGGTTTGAAGGGTTCGTAACCGGATCGTTAAATCCTGGGTTAAATGTCCAAGCTCAACTTGGGCGCTGCTTGGGAGACTGGCGATCTTGGGACCGGGAGAGGGCAAGGGAACTCCATAGGTAGGGGCTAAATCCTATAATCTATGGAAGACCACCGGTAGCGAAGGCGCTTGCCTAGAACGGGTCCGACGGCGAGGAACGAAGCCCAAGGGAGTGAACGGGATTAGATACCCCGGTAATCTTGGGTGTAAACGATGTTGACTAGGTGTGACCGCTACCAAGTGTGACGGTCGTGCCAAAGGGAAACCGCTAAGTCAACCACCTGGGGAGTATAGCCGCAAGGCCGAAACTTAAAGGAATTGGCGGGGGGGCACCACAAGGGGTGAAGCTTGCGGTTCAATTGGATTCAACGCCGGGAAACTCACCAGGGGCGACAGCAGAATGAAAGTCAGGCTGAAGGCTTTACTAGACACGCTGAGAGGAGTTGCATGGCCGCCGACAGCTCGTGTCGTGAGATGTCCAGTTAAGTCTGGCAACGAGCGAGACCCATGTCTTTAGTTGCCAAGTCCGTCTCCGGACGGGCCGCACACTAGAGAGACTGCTCCTGACGAAGGAGAGGAAGGAATGGGCGACGGTAGGTCAGTATGGCCCGAATCCCCTGGGCTACACGCGAGCTGCAATGGCTAGGACAATGAGACGCAATACCGAGAGGTAAAGCAAATCCCCTAAACCTAGCCCTAGTTCAGATCGAGGGCTGTAACTCGCCCTCGCGAAGCTGGAATCCCCAGTAACCGGACTTCAACACGGTCCGGTGAATACGTCCCTGCTCCTTGCACACACCGCCCGTCAAGCCATTCGAGTGAGTTTTACGCGAGGTGCCCGTTGATTGCGGGCAACGAACGTAAAGTTCGCGAGAAGGGCTAAGTCGTAACAAGGTAGCCGTAGGGGAACCTGCGGCTGGATCACCTCCTATAACACTCTACTCGCACAACAACTGTCTTCGAAGTGAGCCCGCGCTGAAAACACGCCTTTTGCGTGTTCTTCCTCATATCCCGCTGTCTGTTGGCGCGATTGCGTACGGTTGCCCCAAGAAAAGAAATCCTTCCTGCTAGAACGGAAAACCCCAAAGGATGGCGCGAACGTTTTTAACCGCCGGACGAGGGCCCGACAAAGCGGGCTGGTAGTTCAGTGGTAGAACGTCCGGTTTGCAACCGGAAGGTCGCGGGTTCAATTCCCGTCCAGTCCACGCTCCTCGGAGCGTGCAGGGAGCGCGGTCAGCGGACCGCGTCCAGTCCGCCATTGGAGTTTTCCTTCATCACAGATCCCATTCACAGCCCCGAACCACGGGGCGTGAAACCAAGATGAAGTTCCCCCTGCGTACGCATCGGGACCCGATTTGGCAAGTGAGGTGGTTTCCCAAATCACTCTCATGATGATGCCGTGTTACTAGGAGCAAAGACGCTGTCAGATGGATGGCTGGGCTCAGTAAAGTCGAAGAAGGGCGCGGCAAGCTGCGATAAGCCCGGGGTAGGAGCATGCATCCTTTGAACCCGGGATTCCTGAATGCGACTTCGTTGACGTTCGAGAGAACGCCAAGTCCGAAAGGACGGAAAACGCGGAGAGTTGAAACATCTTAGTATCCGCAGGAAAAGAAATCAATAGAGATGCTGTTAGTAGGGGCGACCGAAAGCAGCAGAGGCCAAACCGAATTCGTCCAGGCAACTGGATGGAGATGTGGGGTTGTAGGTCCGGGGCATTAGCCGAGAACTGAGGAGAAGTGGTCTGGAATGATCCACGATACAGGGTGATAGTCCCGTATCCGTAGGTTTTAGGGTAAATTCCCGGTAACCTGAGTAGG
>DYHY01000004.1:0-1783 GCA_020723935.1 Candidatus Micrarchaeum sp. | reverse complement strand
AGGGCTGGTCGGTATTCCGGCCCGAAGCTGGGAGGCATTAACTTCCAAGCCTAAACACTAACTGAGACCGATAGCGGATTAGTAGATTAGTCGAACGCTGGAAAGTACCCTGAAAAGGGGAGTGCAAAGAGCCTGAAATCTGATAGCCAAAGTCAGCGGCGGCATGAAAGAGGTCTTCCTGAAGGAAACGAGGGAGGATTAGTCGATGTCGCCGCGTCAGTTTAGAATAACGGAGCGGAGAGTTTGCAGTAGTGGCGAGGTTAAGCGGTATACCCGCGAAGCCGAAGCGAAAGCAACAGGTGCGCAGTCCAGCCTTCGGGCTGGATGAGGCACGCCGTCGATGAGGCGGGCAGTCACTATTGCAAGACCTGAAGCCAGGCGATCAAGTCCTTGGCAGGGCGAAGGCCGACCAAAAGCCGGCTGGAGGCCCGAAGGGGTATTGCAGTCAAAGCATTCCTCAGACCTGGGATTAGTGGCGAAAAACCAATCGAGCCTGGCGATAGCTGGTTCCTTACGAAATATCCCGCAGGATAATCCCGTGCGAGTGTGGCTTCCGGGGTAGAGATACTGATCGAAAGTTGCGGACCCGAAAGGGTCTAGCTTTCTGTCAAACTCCGAACCTGGCGGCAGCGTAGACCACGGGGAGCAGGGCATCGGGGTAAGCTTGATGTCCAAGAGGGGAACAACCCAGAGTTGGGTTAAGGTCCCAAAGTGCTAGTTAAGTGTGAACGGAGCAAGATTGTCTGTAATCTAAAACAGCCGGGAGGTAGGCTCAGAAGCAGCCATCCTCTAAGAAGTGCGTAAAAGCTTACCGGTCTAGATTACGGGCGTCGCAGATGGACGGGGCTAAACTAGCCACCGAGACCCAACGCCACCCAAAAGGTGTGCGGTAGTAAGGCAGGGGCGCTGCGCAGAAGCTGGGCTTAAAGGTCCAGTGGAGCGGCGTCTTACGAGAATTCCGCGTTTAGTAGCA
The DNA here is from genome assembly GCA_020723935.1 of Candidatus Micrarchaeum sp. Classification (GTDB taxonomy): domain Archaea; phylum SpSt-1190; class SpSt-1190; order DYHY01; family DYHY01; genus DYHY01. The sequence goes on along the minus strand of DYHY01000004.1, from coordinate 810 downwards.
TCAAAGCCAGGTGTGAATCCTGGCCGCCGGAAGAACCAGGGTTCCTCAGCAATGTTCGTCAGCTGAGGGTTAGTCGGTCCTAACCGAGTCTCTAATACAAACTCGGGAATGGGAAGCGCGTTAATATTCAGCACCGACTGTGCGAGGTTTGAAGGCAGACCCGGACGCTTCGGGAAAGGCAATGTGGCGCTGTCGCGCCATCCAAGTGCGCAAATCCAGGGAGTATTGTAATGATGAGAACTGGGTGAAAGCACGATGGGCTTAGCCGCAAGGCGGAGTTTTGCTGGACCCTGGAGCCCGTGAAAAGGGGTTTGTCTACGAGCACAGATCGACCGTACCAAGAACCGATACAGGTGCTTCTGCCAGAAAATGGTAAGGCGTGTCAGGGGTAACCATGGTAAGGGAAATCGGCAAATTAGCACCGTAACTTCGGGATAAGGTGTGCCTAATTCCGTGCATAACTTGTGCGGTCTTAGGTCGCAGTAACAAGAGGAGCCGGACTGTTTAACAAAAACATATCCGATTGCAAAAGCGGTGACGCTTAGTATAATCGGAGAGGCCGTCCCACTGCCGGTACGTCAAACTCGGGTCCAACCGAGCTAAGCGCCGGTGAAGGGAGGGGGTAACTGTAACCCTCTTAAGGTAGCGCAATTCCTTGCCGATTAATTGTCGGCGCGCATGAAGGCTCAACAAGGTTCCTGCTGTCCCTACTGTGGACCTGGTGAACAAGTTCTCCTAGTGCGGAGACTAGGGACTCCTATCGGGTCACCAAGACCCCATGGAGCTTTACTGCAGTTTAATCTTGCTTTA
>DYHY01000038.1 GCA_020723935.1 Candidatus Micrarchaeum sp. | reverse complement strand
AGCTCCGGGAAGAGGATGACGTTGCACTTCTCCTCCCTGGCCTTCCGGACCAGCGAGACGTGCTTCTCCAGGTTCTTCGCCAAGCCCCCGAGGGACGAGGAAGTCTGTGCCAAGGCGAGCCTCATTTCCTGGAAAGCCACCCCGCCTCGCCCGCGCGCCAGTAGCCTATCTTCCTCGCTGCGAACTTCTCGCGCATCCTGGGCCAGACGTTCGCGTTGTCCAGGACGACCCGGCAGTTCTTCAGGCTCGAGACCACCTTGTCGTCCTGCGTGAACCTGTACTTGTTGTGGTCGCACGTCACGAGGACCGCGTCGAACTGCGCGAGGCCGTCCGGGAAGACGAACGATTCTGCGCCCGTTATCCTCTTGAGCTCCTCGTCGGTGTAGTAGGGATCGTTCACCTTCACGGAGATGCCCATCTCCTTGAGCTTCTGGATTATCTTTATCGCGGGCGAGAGTATGTGGACCTTGAGGTCGCCCTTGTAGGCGAGGCCGAGGACCCCCACCTTCTTCGCCCCGCGCGCCGCGACGGACTCGGCGACCTTCGCGGGGAGGTCGGAATCGGTGCTGACGGTCGAGCGCAGGATCGTCAGGACCTCCGGGTGCCTAGTGCCCCCGAGGACGTACTGGCTCGAGAGCGGGATGCAGTACCCGCCCGTCCCGAAGCTCGGGTTGTACGTCCCGATGTTCCACTTGGTCCCGACGATGCGCAGGACCTCGCGCATATCGATCTCTGGGAACGCAAGGGAGAGCTGGTTTGCGAGGGTTATCTCGACGTGGCGGTAGGCGTTCTCGATGCTCTTCACCATCTCCGCGTGCTTGTGGTCCTTTGCAGGGACGAGCGTCTGGCAGACTATGCCCAGGACCTCCTGTATCGCCCCGGTCGTCTTCCCGTTGGTCCCGCCTATCGCGCGCGGGAGGGTCCTGAGGTTCTTCTCCGGCGAGATGAACCAGTCCCGCCTAGGCGCGACGCCGACGAGGACGTCCTCGCCGACCTTCAGGCCCTTCTTCTCGAAGAGCGGTATGACTAGCGAATCCGTCTTCCCCGGTGTGAGCGTCGACTCCACTATCACGAGCGGGGCCCCTTGCTTTTTGGCCGCCCCCGCGATCTTGCCGATGACGTCGGCGAGCGCGTCGTCCCAGGGCGCCCCCTCCTTCTCCGTGGGGATCGCTATCAGGTGGACGGAAACGTCGGGGGAGAGGAGGTCCTTCCAGCTCGCCGTCGCCGACATCAGGCCGCTCTCGACGAGGGGCTTGACATCGAAGCCCAGCCAGAACTCCATGTTGGGGACGACGACCTGGCCGGAGTTGATGCTATCGACTATCTTCTGGTTGGTGTCGGTCCCTATCACCCGCACCCCGGAGAGGGCGAAGTATGCCATTGTGGAGAACCCGATGTATCCGGTCCCCCAGACAGCCATCCTCTTCTTGCCCGAAAGCAGGTCGTCTCGCATCTTCAGTACGTCCATTTTTCCCAGTCCTCGTTTTTCTTGGCCTTGCCGATTATGGAGAACTCGACGAGATCTCCCTTCGCTATCCCCATCTCCTTCGCGACGCTTTTCCTCACCGCGAGATAGAGCGTGGGACCGATCTTGCGGACCTTCTCGACGCATTTAAGAGTTGCCATTTTAATGTATATCAATAACTATTAATGTACATTTAAATTACTTCCGGGCGGGCCGCGCACTGGCTATTGCGGGCGCGGGGCCACCTTCTCGTAGATCCCGAGATATTTCGCATGGACGGTCCTCTGGTCGTGGTGCGCGAGGGAGTGCCTCCTCGAGGCGCGCGAGACGGAAATCCAGCGCGCCCTGCTGGAGAGGACGGAGAGGATCCTCTCCGCCGCGTCCTTCGCATCCGAGAAGCGTACTATCGGCTCGGCCTTCAGGCACGTGCAGCGGGAGTGCGGGAACGCGAAGGTGGGGAGGCCCACCGCCATTGCTTCCACGAGGCTGTCGGGGCTCGCCGTCTCCTCGCTCGTGAAGAGGTAGGCGCTCGCCCTCGAAAGCGCGGAGGGGATCCTGTCGAAAGGGGCGGGCGGAGCTATCTCCACCGACCCCTGCGGGATGCCTAGCTTCCCGATTATCGCGAGGAGATCCACGTATTTGCTCGGTTTCCCCCCGATGAGGCGCGCCCTCGCGCCGGGGATGGCCTTCCTGACGAGGGAGAATATCTCCAGGAAGACGTCGAGGCGCTTTATCGCGTCGAACCTTCCGTGGTAGACGATCGTGGGCCTCCTCGCGTCAAATCGCGCCGCCTCTTGCGCGAAGAACCCCGTGGGGACCGCGCGCGGGACGTGGAAGAGGTCCTTCCCAGAATCCTCCGAGGCGATCTTCTCGTTGAGCGAGTGGTAGATCAGTCCGTCGGACGCCCTGACCGCGTCCGCCTCCAGGCCCCTGAGGTAGGAGAGGACCGAGCGGGCGACGGTCGGCGAAAACTTGGGCATCTTGGGGTTGGCGAGGTACGTCTTGAAGCCGGAATCGGCCATCGTCCCGTTCACGGAGGTGAGGAGGTAGGTCCTCTCCGGGTTGATCGAGGCGGCCTCGAGGGTCCCGTGCGCGTGGATGACGTCGAAGTCGTGCGGGACGAGTGCGGCGTACGCGAGCTTCTTCGTCGCGCGGTACACCTCGTAGGCGAAATATGGGAAGCCCAGGCGGTACATCAGGGCGTTCGGGTACGTCCAGAGCGAGGGGACGAGGTAGTTGGTGTGGAGGGGGAAGGACTTCTGGGCGCGCGGCGGCTTCCACGTGCGCACGCACGCGAGGAGCGCGGTCTCGACGCCCCTGCCGTTGAGGAACGGGATCAGCTCGCCGAGGTCGGACTCTATTCCGCCTATCACAGATGTCGGCACGGGTGTCGGCGCGAGATGGAGTATCCTCATCTCATATCCGGCCGAGGCATTCGGCCAGGCCGTCCTTCAGGCCCGTCTTCGCGCGGAACCCGAGGATTCTGCGCGCAAGCGCCGTGTCGGCGCGGCTCCTCGTCATGCCCTTGCGCTCCCCGGGCTTCCTTATCGGCGTGAGGGGTGTCCTTGAAATACCCGCCACGACCTCCCAGAGGCCGTTTATCGAGGTCTCCTTCCCGGTCCCGACGTTTATCGCCAGGCCGTCCGCACGCCTGGACTGCGCCGCGAGGATGTTGGCGCGCGCCACGTCCTTCACGTACACGAAGTCGCAGGTCTGCTTCCCCGTCGAGAATATAGTCGGCCGCTCGCCCGTGCGCACGGCGTCAAGGAAGCAGGGGACGACCGCCGAGTAGGCCGCCTGGGGCCTCTGCCTGGGGCCGTAGATGTTGAAGTAGCGCAGGCACGTCGCGCGCATCCCGGAGGCCCTGCAGTAGAGCTCGCCCGCTACCTTCGTCACGGCGTAGGGCGTCTGGGGGTTGAATGGGAGGCTCTCGGAGACGGGAAGGCGGGCGGGCGGGCCGTAGACGGAGGAGGACGAGGAGAACACGAACTTTTCTACCCCGGCGCCCTTCGCCGCCCAGAGGAGGTTGACGATGCCAAGGATGTTGCTTTCCACGGAGAGGGCCGGATTCGACAGGCTCTCGGTTATCGAGGGGCGCGCCGCGAGGTGGAAGACGTAGTCGGCGTCCTTCATGACGGACTCCACCGCCGCCCTGTCGGAGACGGAGCCGCGCACGAAGAGGGCGCCGGGGTTGAGGTTCTCGCTCCTGCCGCTCGAGAGGTCGTCCAGGACGACGACGGAATTCCCGGCCGCCACAAGGAGATCGACGAGGTGGGAGCCTATGAACCCCGCCCCGCCCGTCACAAGGACCCGCTTGTTCTTCATGCTTGGAGCCGCCCGTAGCGCGCATTTAAAAAAGTCGCAGGGTGCTGGCGCCGGGCAGATGGCTGGAAGGGCGAAGAAGGGGCGAGGGCGGGCCGCGGACCCTGCGGCGCCATACGGCAGGGGCTACTACGAGCAGGAATTCGGAGGCATGCACAACGAGTTCGCGCGCAGGCTCTCCTTCTGGAAGCTCTCGGGCGAGATCCCGGCCGGTGGAAGCATCCTGGACATCGGGTGCGGCCCGGGCAACTGGCTCTACCCGTTCAGGGCGTCCCACAGGGTCTTCGGCCTCGACATCTCCGGAGAGGCGGTGAGGCTGGCGAAGGCGAGCGGGATAGCCGACGCGCAGGTGTACGACGGGAAGAGGATACCTTTCAAGGGCGGGGCTTTCGACGTCGTCCTCTGCCATCACGTCCTCGAGCACGTCGCAGATCCCAAGGCGCTCCTCTGCGAGATAAGGCGCGTCCTCTCCCTGGCCGGGAAGCTCATCCTCACGGTCCCGCACAAGCGCGTCCATCCGCAGGACGCATCCCACATCAACTTCTGGGACGAGGCGGGCCTCTCCGCGCTCGTCAGGAGCGCGGGCTTCTCACGCGTTGTGGTGAAGCGCCCCTACTGGCGGTTCTTCAGGGGGTGTGGAAGGATCCCCTTCGGCCTCGCGCTGCGGGCCGGGCGCGCCTACGCCGCCCTTTCCGCGCCGCAGGAAGTCGAGATAGAGGCGCGAAGATGACGATCGCCCTGAGGATACTGCACGTCGCCCCGTTCTTCCATCCGCGCTTGGGCGGCGTCGAGAAGCACGTCATGGAGGTGTGCTTGCGCCTCGCGGGGGAGGGCCACGAGGTCACGGTGCTCACATCGTCCCACAAGGAGGGCCTCCCTGCCGAGGAGAGGATCGGGAAGCTCAAGGTCGTGAGGCTCCCCTTCGCCGGCAAGCGCGGGTATTTCGCGCGCCTCCTGTTCTACTGGGGGTTCCTGCTACGCGAGGGGGGGCGCCTGCTCAAGAGGCCGGATGTGATCCACCTGCACGACGTCCCCTGCTTCCTCTGG
>DYHY01000037.1 GCA_020723935.1 Candidatus Micrarchaeum sp. | reverse complement strand
CCTCAACAAATAAGAAAGTTCAATTTATATTAAAAACTTTCTGCCGATATTATAGATGAGGTTCCAGGGAGCGGTGAGATCCATCGGCACGGATGCCCCGCGGGAATTGGCCTCGTATATCGCGAAGAGCGAGAGCACGAACCTCATCAGGATCACGAGCGCGTTGTAGAGGAGGAATGCGGTCGCCGCCGACCGCGGGACGGCCGGCGAAGGCATGAGGAAGCGGGCCGCGAAGTGGAGGAGCACGATGACGCATACGCCCGTAATCGCGAGCGTCAGAGGGCCGGGGGCGTCCCTCGCGCGCGGGAGTATCTGCGGGACGAAGAAGGTTGCGAGGATCGCCAGGGAGGCGAGGAGCGCGAGTGCCAGGATCCTTTTCCGGGGGAGGGCGCGACGGGAGCCGGAAGGCCGCGCGCGCTTTTCTTGGGGTCTCCTTTGGGTCCGGGCACGGTGCTTGCGGCAGCGTCCCTTCTATCTCTTCTTGAAGGGCTGAGGCTGCTGCTGGGGGCCGGAGGGCACCTGCGCGAGGAACCCTGACTTGGATGCGAAGGCGGCTATCACCTTCTCCAGCGCCTGTGGGTCGTCGTGGCGGATCGCCGAAAGCTTCGCCGCGAGGTCCTGGTCCTTCAGGCCGTTCCTCGCCCAGTTGACGAAGTCGTTCTTTGACTTCGTGATGTGATGGGCTATGACCTGCTTGGGCGCGTGCTTGAGGGCTTCCGTCATATCGGCGGCGTTCCTGACCTTCGCGACGGGCTGGAAGTCGGCCTTGTTCAGCCAGAATATGTCGGCCATGGTTTTCGTGTCACTCCAAGTAGTAAAAAGCTTACAACAGCTTTATAACCATTTTGATAAAAACGTTTAATAGAGGTGGGCGAGGGATTGGAACCGTTAAGATGAAGCCCGATTTCGTGTTCGAGGTTGCGAGCGAGGCCGGAAGGAAGGTGGGGGGCATTTACACCGTCCTGAAGACCAAGGCGCCTGCAGCCATAGAGAATTTCGACGATTCCTACTTCCTCTTCGGCTATTACGACACGCACTCGGCCAAGGACGAGCTGGACGAGGAGGTCCCGCCCAAGGGGATCTGGCAGGTCTTCGAAGCCCTGAGGAAGGAGGGCATAATCTGCCATTACGGCAGGTGGAACCAGGGCGGGAACGCCAAGCTCATACTCGTCGACGCGTGGGACTACGGCAGGCGGGACGTCGAGGTCCCGTACGGGAGCGGGAAGGACAGCGCGCTCAACGCGATAAAATACAACCTCTGGAAGAGGTGGGGCATTGACTCCCTCTTCATGGGGATGGATTTCAGCGAGAACGTCCTGTGGGCGACCGCGGTGGGGAAGCTCATCGAGAGCATGCTGGAGGCGGAGCCCTTCAAGGGCAGGAACGTCGTCGGCCAGTTCCACGAGTGGATCTCGGGCGCGGCGCTCCTGCACCTGAAGGAGGCCAACTCTCACATAGCGACCGTCTTCACGACGCACGCGACGGTCCTCGGGCGGAGCAAGACGACCTTCGGCGAGAACCTCATGCGCACCGTGCACGCGGGCCTGAGGAGCGGGAAGGTGGCGCCCGCCGACGAGGCGTACAAGTTTAAGCTCGAGGGCAAGCACCTCATGGAGGTCGCCTGCGCCAAGAACGCGGACGCCTTCACGACGGTGAGCGACACGGTCGCGGCGGAGGTCGAGTACATCCTCGGCAAGAAGCCCGACGTCGTGACGCTCAACGGGATAAACTTTGCAGGGGGCGAGGGGAGCGAGTGGGCCGAGAACCCCAAGAGGCGCGAATCCAACAGAGAGGAGATAGAGAACCTCATAAACGCGATGTTCCTCCCGCAGGAGAGGCCCAGGACCAAGAACGCGCTCTTCGTCTACATCTCGAGCCGCTACGAGTTCGAGAACAAGGGGATAGACCTCTTCATAGACGCGATGGGCGTCATCAACAAGCAGCTGAAGGAGCGCTCGCGCCCGATCTACGGCTTCATCTTCGTCCCGTCCAACGTCTCGGGCCCGAACAAGACGATCACCGAAAACCTCCTGATGACGGACAGGATGCGCGAGCTCGCCTACGAAATAGAGGGCAAGCGCATCCCGATGGACGACCTCCTCGCGCTGATGGAGAAAGACCCCAAGAAGTGGAAGGACCTAGTCAAGCTCCAGAAGAACTTCATCTCCTTCCCGCAGCCGCCGCTGTGCTGCTTCGACCTCAACTACGGCAACGACGCGGTCCTCAACCGCCTCGGCCAGAACGGCCTCACGAACTCCAAGGGCTCGCGCGTGAAGATGATCTTCTACCCGACGTACCTGAAGGCCGGGGACGGCCTGCTCAACACCGAGTACGAGCAGATAGTCTCTGCGACCGACATCGGGGTCTTCCCGTCGCGCTACGAGCCCTTCGGCTACACCCCCGCGGAGGCGGCGAGGGCGAACAGCATCGCGATAACGACAGACTCCTCGGGCTTCGGGAAGTTCATGACTGTAAAGTTCGGCGACACATCCGAGCGCGGGATAATGGTCGTGGAGACCGAGGGGAAGACCGACGAGGAGATAGTCAAGCAGATAACCCTCCTGATAGATTCCATCGCGTCCGCTAGCGACGAGAAGCTCTCGGCGCTCAAGAAGGACGCGAGCGGGATGATCAAGGTCCTGGACTGGAAGGTCCAGATACAGAACTACGTGGCGGCCTACGACATCGCGCTCTCCAAGCGCTTCGGAGCGATCTTCTCCGCCGCCGCGGGCAAGCAGAAGAAGTGAGGCGGGAGCGGTCCGGGGAGGGTCCGGATCTTCCGGAGGAGAGGGCATGGCGCCAGGGAAAAATGGATGAAAAGAAACCCGTTTGCTTCGTCGTTTCGGATGGCCGCCTCTTCGCCTTCAGGTTCTGCGACTCGTCCTTCGGCTCCAAGTGGGCGGGCCTCTGGGAGGGGAAGAGGAAGATCCTCGAATACTGGGCCTTCCGCGCGGGCGATGAGTGGCTCTCGCCGGACAAGTCGGCGGGCTTCTCCCTCGACCAGGAGAGCCAGCGCGCCGAGATATCCTTCGGGGCTGCCAGGGAGACGTGCGGCTTCTGGAGGGAGCAGGGCTTCCGCTCGCGCCTCAGGCTTTCCGCGCCCGCGAGGATCGGGATGGAGATATGCTTCGACCTGCGCGACTCGCACGAGAACGCCACGGGCCGCGAATACGAGGTCGCCTCATTCGGGAGCGGGACGCTCGTCGTGCGCACGAAGGGCGAGGGCGGGCGCTCCGCGGAGGTCCGGGGCCTCGACGGATTCGAGATACGGGAGACCGCGAAGAGGACGCACCGGCCCGGGAACGCGGCGGACGCCCTCGGCTGGAAATACTTCCACGAGGAGGAGGAGGACTGCTTCTCGGTGATCCTGGAAAGCTCCGCGGATCTTTCCGAGGCCGGCTTCCTCGTCCCCCTGCCGCCTAGGGCAGCCAGGCAGGAATTCCCCAGGGCGCAGGATCTCTACAGGTTCTCGGACCCGGAGGTCTCCGGCTTCTTCTCGCACGCGGTCTCGCAGATGAGGACGTTCCTCCAGGACACCCCGGCAGGGACGCTGGGCTTCGCCGCGGGCCATCCGTATTTCCTGGACTTCTGGACGAGGGACGCGTGCCTGAGCGTCCCGGGCCTCGTGCGCCTCGGGCTCTTCGAGGACGCTTCGAGGATCCTCTCGGCGATCGCCGCCGTCCAGAGGGAGGACGGCTGCATCCCCAACATCGTCTCCGATGCGCCCGACTACGCGAGCGCTGACGCTACGCCCCTCTGGCTCCTCGCGCTGCACGACTACTGCTCCTTCTCCGGCGAGCGCGGCTTCCTCTCCAAGGAGGCGCTCCTCGCGGCCTCGTTCTTCAACAGGACGGACGTGGACAAGGACGGCCTCTCGGAGACGGACAGGGGCTCGGTCTTCGAGCCGCTCCCGCACTCCACGACGTGGATGGATTCCATAGAAAGGACTGGCAGGGCCTGCGAGGTGCAGTTCCTCTGGGGCGAGGCGATCAGGAGTCTGGGCCGCCTGCACGGGAGCGAGGAGCTCTGCGCCAAGGGCGAGGGGATACTGCGCCGCGCCGAAAACCTCCTCTGGAAGGAGGAGTGGGGCTATTTCCTGGACTGCGTCGGGGGCCCCAGCGAGAACCTGAAATCCTCAAACATCCTCTTCGCGCTCGCCAACTCCTCCGTCTCGCCCGCGAGGGCGGCGGCGAGCCTGGCGGTCCTCGAGTCCGACGAGTTCACGCGGCAGTGGGGGATAACCACCGCCTCCGCGCGCAACACCAACTACGGCGCGGGGGACGGCTACCACACCGGCGCAGTCTGGAACCTCCTCACAGCCCTCATGTCGATAGCGGAGTTCAGAGCCGGGCGCGCGGAAGCCGGGATGAAGTACCTCAGGATCCTCAAGAGGAACTTCGGGAGGCGGTGCGCGGAGGCCCTCGACGAGGTCTACGACGGGCAGGGCAACCCGCAGGGCGCGGTGAACCAGGCCTGGAGCGTCTGCCTCCTTCCGCGCATATTCGACGACGGGATCCTAGGGATGAGGCCGCTTGCGCACGAGAGCGTGGTGGAGTTCTCCCCCGCGCTCCCGCGGGACTTCTCCAACGTGCGGAGGAAGGACCTGCGCGCGAACGGCGACAGGCTCGAGGTCTTCCTGGAGCGCACGTCCTCCGGAAGGCACTACCTGGACGTCTCGGGCCTCAGGAGGAACTCCCTGCGATTCTTCCCACCCAGAGGGACGGACAAAGTCTTCGCCGGCGGCCACGTCGTCCCGGGGAACAGGCCGGTCCTCGTGAAGGGGAAGGGCAACGTGAGAATAGAATGGACTCTCGCCGGAAGGCCGCAATAAGGTTTCAAATCGGTATTTTAAACGCCCGCCGCGGGAGGGCGGGGCAATGGTCTCAGTTTCCCTGGAATTCGAGGTCCACCAGCCCATAAGGGTCGGATGGCTCGACCACCTCCCGCAGAGGATAAAGAACTCCGAGCTGAGGAAACACTATTTCGACACGCAGACGAACAAGTACACCTTCGACAAGGTCTCAAAGAAGTGCTACCTGCCCGCGACGGACCTGCTCCTGCGGCTCCTTGACGAATACAAGAAGAAGTTCAAGATAGCATTCAGCCTGACGGGCACCTTCATTGAGCAGGCAAAGGAGTTCCGCCCCGACGTCCTGGAGAACTTCAAGAAGCTGGGGCAGACGGGCCAGGTGGAGTTCATCGACGAGACGTACTACCACTCGCTCTCGAGCCTCTACGGGACAGACAGGAGCGAGTTCACCGAACAAGTAAGGGAGCACCGCGGCGCGATGAAGGACCTCTTCGGCCAGGAGCCCAAGATCTTCAGGAACACCGAGTTCATATTCAACAACCCGA
>DYHY01000036.1 GCA_020723935.1 Candidatus Micrarchaeum sp. | reverse complement strand
ACGATCCCGGAATCCACTGCATCTCATCTTTTGCCGAACTCAACGGCGCGACCCTCGACCCCTCCACGGACAACATCAAAGTGAACGGCAACATGGCCTTCAACTGAAACCGGGATGGCGCAAGAAGCTACAGAAGAATTTGTACAAAGCTCCGGCCGCGCGCCGAAAAATTAGAGAAGCAAAAAAATAGATACTCGCTCTTTCCTTCCTTTGGTAGTCTTCAGGTCTGGTGAGATCGTGAATACTTGAGAGGGAAGGTTGCTTTCGGGAACGGGCGAACCGTCCTTAGATTCGTCCCCGCTTCCTTCTTCTCTCGTTTTTCCGTTTTCTTCCTAAACGCCTTAGAATTTCCTAGGGTGCTTGGGGAGGCAGTCACGGCAGTACACGGGGCGCCCTTCGCGCGGCTTGAACGGAACCTTCGTGGGTTGTCCGCAGTCCGCACAGATTGCGTCGTGCATTTCGCGTGGGCCTCTGTTGTCAAAAGCCATGGGTGAAGGGCGAAATCCACCCTTTAAAAGAAACACGCCCCTGAAAGGGCATTCTAGCGCCTTTCCGGCCCGCCGGCTTCCTAGCGCCTTTCCGTGCCGTAGGCCCTGCCGAGCCAGGAAACGAGCCAGCGGGGGACCGCGAGGTCGCCCTCCTTGAACTTCGTCTCGGAGATGACTGCCGCGTAGAAGAGGTACATCATCCCGAAGAGGACGAACGTCACGAGGAAGGGCACCCCCACCGCGACCACCGCGGCTATCGTCTGGCCGGCGCCCTGCATGAGCTGCTTCTGCGCCATGAACTCGATGATTTTCCCCTCGGAAATCATGTTCCCGAACTTGGCGAAGAGGGCGTTTGACGCCGTCTCGCTCCCGAGGCTCCTGAGCGCCACGACGACCGAGAGGGCGACGGGGCCCAGGATCACCGTCGAGAAGAACCAGGAAAGGGACGTCGCCACGGCCGCGGCGGCCATGAGGCGCGTCTTGCTCGTCTTGTCGGCGAGCCATCCGCCGCCCATGGCGCCGGCGAGGCTGAAGAGGGACCCGAGGGATGCGAAGGCGCCCACCGACAGGGCGTCGCCGAAGAGCTGGTAGACGTAGGCGGGCCACAAGTATGACACCGCGACCACGGTGGCCCCGGAGATCGCGAAGAGGACGAAGAGGGAGCCCGCCCGCGTCTCCGCTTTCTTCGTCGCCCGCGGCGGGCGCATCTCCCTCGCCCTCCTGTCTGGGAGGAGGAGCGCGGGGATCGCCGCGAGAAGGAGGAGGACGGTCGCCGCGTTGAAGACCGCGTCGTAACCATTGCTCCCTATCACGATGCCGCCGATGAACGGGGCCGCGATTGAGGCTATCCACACAATCGCCGAGGTGATCCCCACGAAGGTCCCGCGGTCGTCCCTGCTCGTCGAATCGACGACGTAGGAATTGACGCCTAGCCAGTACGTTGTCGTGTAGAACCCGAACGTCAGGCCGTAGAGGGCGACGGGGGCGGGATGCGTCGGGAAATTGCGCAGCCATAGGAGCCAGAGGGGCTGGACCATTGCGCGGAAGAGGAGCGGGACCTTGAGGCTGAGCCTCCTTATCGCGACGTAGCCGAAGGTGGCCGCGATTATCGCCCCGAGGCCGTCGGCGAGGGCGAACATCGTCACGCCCGCCATCCCCGCGCCGTTGTTCATGAGGAAGACCGGGACGAAGACGCCGTATATTCCGTGGCCGAGGAACTGGAGGAAGAGGTTGAGCGAGAGCATGAGCCGCTCGCGCGACACCGGATCCTTCCAGTCGAGCCTTGCCAATTTCATGTCCCTGCCGTAGCGCGGGCCCGGTCCGGTTTAAAGCCTAACGGAAGCCTTTTTTTGTCGTTTGGAACAAGTAGTGGCCCAACTGAGAAAAAGTTTGTGTCCGTTGTTACTCTGCAGTTTGCTAAATACCGCCTTAATCTCCGTAGATAAAGAAAGTAAGTAGGTGTACAGGTATTTTTCACGTTTAATATATAGTTTAAACCATCGCTGTATGTGAATGAGAATTTACCTCCCGGATTCCTATTGTAAACAACACCATTTATGGAGAAATCCACCCAATAACCATTGTTCACAGTATCACAATATTTTTTTATGACAGCGAGAAGAAACCTGCCGCCATCTGCCTGAACTGTAGACCCGCTGCTTAGAACGATGTTTTTCCCCACGAAACCCGCGTATCGTATGCGGGTAGTTGCTCTCTCAAATATGTGTTCTCCGACGTCAAATTTACAACAGTAGAATTGCACAGCAAGAGTGCGCGATCTTGATTTGACACCTTCTTTGCTAGTTCTCCGATGAACCAGTTTTTTTTTCGTTACATAACGCGTTCAAGATAAAGCCGCCTAATGACAGGTTTTGCGTGTTTTGGGTGTTTACGTTAATAGTCGGGAGAACACTGCGATCTATATTTTCTTGAATTGCTTGTTTTTCGAGCGCATCTGCGCTTCTAGTACAAAGATCTAATTCAGCCTGTTTGCTTTTCAAGAAGTACTTTTGTGTATTTTTTTGGTTAGTGATGTCTGTTTGAAGCATCTCATTTTTTTCGGCATAAGCTGTTTCTAATAGACTCCTTTTTTGATTATAGATGAAGAAAAAGATAGCGAAAATAATTGCTACGACGGCTATGACTCTTAATATTAGCTCTTTTGGATTTGTGCGCCAAGCCTTCGAAATATCTTCACTATTTATGGTCGTTCTTTTTCGCGGCCGCCTTGCCCGCGATGTAGAATGGACATTCCTCTATCTTGACGAGCTTCTCGTCGCCGCTCTTCATCTCCTTCACCTTGACGAGCCCTTCGGCAAGCTCCTTCTCCCCGATTATGACCACAAAAGGCATCTTCGTCTTGTCGGCGAACTCGAGGTTCTTCCCGATGTTCCGGTCCATGACGTCCAGCTCGCAGGGGACGCCCGCCTCCCTTATCTTCTGGGAGACGCTTATCGCCCTAGAGAGGAGCTCGGCGTCCTTGGCGTTCACCGGGACGACGAGGACGTCGCCCCCCGGCCTCGCCGCTTCTTCTCCTTCTCAAGGATCTCGTAGAGCCTGTCGATCCCCATCCCGAAGCCCGTCGCCGGGAGGGGCTCGCCCCCGTAGAGGCCGATGAGCTCGTCGTACCTGCCCCCGCCCACGACGGAGAGGCCGTAGCTACCCGCCTTTATCTCGAAGATTATCCCGGTGTAATAGTCTATCCCGCGCGCGACGGAGAAGTCCACCTCGCACATGTCCGCTATCCCGTAGTTCCTCAGGAGCGCTATGAGCTCGCGCAGCTTCGCCATCCCGCCCGCGACGAGCGCGTTCTGGTTGATTGCCTTCTCCGCCCTGTCCAGGACCTCCGAGGGCTCGCCCGAGAGGGAGCAGAACTCCTTCACCCGCTCGGCGGTCTCGCCGGCTATCCCGATGCGCGAGAGCTCCTTCCTGAAGTCGGCGTCTGAGAGCTTCTCGCGCTTGTCTATCGCCCGGAAGAGGGCGCCCTCCGCCTCCTCGCCGGCTATCCCGATGCTCTTCGCAAAGCCCGCTATTATCTCCTTGACGTTTATCTTCACGCGTATCCTCTCGAGGCCGAACGCCCGCAGGCAGGCGACGGCGCACGCTATCGTCTCGGCGTCAACTATCACCTGCGAGGAGCCGACGAGCTCAACGTCCAGCTGGCTGAACTCGCGGAAGCGCCCGGAGGACGTGTCCTCGTAGCGCCAGACCTTCCCGATCGAATAGAGCCGGATGGGCTTGGGGAGGGCGGGGTTGTTCAGGAGGAAGCGCACGATCGGGACCGTGAGGTCGAAGCGCAGGCCCAGTTCCCTGTCGGCCTTGTCCTTGAAGTAGTAGATCTGGCCCTTCACGTCGGGGCCGCTCTTCTTCGCGAGGAACCCAAAGTTCTCGAAGGCCGGCGTGTCGAGGGGCCTGAAGCCGTACGTCTCCACGACCCGCGAGAGGATGTCGGCCATCCTCATCCGCGCGGAGAGCTCCTCCGGGGCGATGTCCCTCGTCCCCTTCGCCGGCTGGTATTCTTCCTGCGTCATCACGTTCGCTGCCGTCATGCCCTCTTCCCTGCCCTTTTTATTAGTTTCATCGGGTTCTCCAGCGCCATCCGCCCGAACTCCTTCCCCGAGATCCCCAGGCGCCTCCCGAACTCCCGCAGGCCCGCTGCGGGGTCCGGGCTCCTCACCTGCCCGAAGTCGCTCGAAAGTAGGCACCTTGCGCTCCCTACGAGCCTCACTGTCCCCGCCAGGTCCCCGAGCCCTATCCCGTCTATCGTGTTCATCGAATACGCGACCTCTATCATCGCCTTCCTCGAGAGCCCCCTCACCTCCTCCGGCGGATAGCTCTGCGGTTGGTACATGGGGTGCGTGGCGACGATGCTCCTCACGCCCGTATCCCTCGCCGCATCAACGACCGCCTTCGCCTCCGCAAGCGAGAGGTGCCCGGTCGCAAGGACGGAGCCCGTCTCGGCTATCGCTCCGAGCACCTCCGCGACCTCTGGAAGGACCTTCCCGCGCGCGTCGATGGCCGGGAGCTTCCTCCCCGGGACGTTGCCCGGAAGCGTCGTCCTCCCCCACTCCGGCGGGATGAGCTCCGGGCGCGTGTTCGTCGTCGCGCTTATCGTCGGCATCCAGACGAAGAGCGGCCACCTGCCCGGGAGGGACGCGGCGGCCCTCACGGCCGCCGCGTTGTACCCCCCTGCGGGCTCGTTCAGGACGATCGAGCCTAGGAGCCTGTCGCGCCCCTGGACGAGGTAGGCTGTCGGGACGAAGTGGTTCTTCGTCACGAACAGCGCGCCCTCCCGTTCGGCTAGCGCCTGCAGGCCCGCCGCGTCGTACTTCCTTGCGATCGGCTCGGGCCCGATGTGCACGTGCGTGTCGACGAGGCGGATCCCTGCCTCATCCATCGTACGTCCTCCTGAAATTCTTCCAGACCTCCTGGAAGTCCGCGCCGGGCATCCCTAGCCCCAGCGCTATCCCCGCCAGCGTCTCCGCGTTCCAAGCGGGCGAAATCCCCGCCCCCTTCTCCTCGGCGATCTTCCTTATGATCTCCTCGACCGGGTCGGCGGTGGATAGTTCCTCCTTCTTGGGCCGAAACATCCTCCCGAGGTAGGGCCGCGCGAAGTAGATCCTCGGGATGGCGAGGCCGTCCTTCCTCACGTCGAAGAGCTCGTCCTCCTCCGGGTCGCTCTGCTTGGCCGACATCGCAGAATACCTCTGCGTTACCAGGTCGTATTCCTCGCGGCGCATCGCGGCGTACTTCCGGAACCTTTCGGCGAGGGTCTGCTCGTCGGGCGACTTGTCCCAGGAGACCTTCCTTGCGGCGGCCAGCTCCATGGGCCCGACGGGATCCTGCGAAGGGACGACTTTCCTCCAGTCCATCAAGTCTTCGAGGGGCACTATCTCGTAGTCCGCTCCGAACCTCCCGAGCCACCCGCCGAAGATCGCTGACTTCCTCTTCCCCTCGGCGCCGGCTATCTTCTCCGGCCAGCCGTTCACGGCCGCGTACGGGACGCTCACGTCCAAGACGTAGACCTTCTTCCCGAGCTCCGCCAGGTATTGCGCGATGAGGAAGCCGAAGGCCGAGAAGCCCCTGCGCTCCTCGGCCGTCCTCTTGTACGACGGCGCGATTATCCCGA
>DYHY01000003.1:47425-80808 GCA_020723935.1 Candidatus Micrarchaeum sp. | reverse complement strand
GGGGGGGGGGGGGGGGGGCAAGAGCATCGGCTCGGCCAAACCCGACCACCACCATGTATCATGACGTTTCGTTCGGACATCTTTTTCGTTTGCGCGCACCTCGCTTTCCGTTTGGACTGTCTCTCGGGAGAATTCAAAGGAACCCTAAAAACCCGCAGTCCTTCGTCTAAGAAAATGTCAACACCAGCGCCAGCAAAGGGTGTGGGATGCCATGTCAGTTCCCGACAATGCCCGCTTCTCGGTTAAATAGATTGCAGCTCATGAGTCCAGAAGGAACTTTCTGGGGCCGTACGCGGGGAGGGCGCGGGCGGCAGGCTTCGGGCCCGCGGACCCCAGTGGGGCGGTCCGCAGACCGCCGCTTGGCTTATTTACTAGTTCATCCTCCCGCCCGGTATGGCGAAAATCAGGGTTGCGATAAACGGCTTCGGGCGGATAGGGCGAAACTACTTGAGGAGCGCCCTCGCGGACAAGGAGTTCTTCAAGGGCTTCGAGATCGTCGCCGTGAACGACATAACCGACGCAAAGACCCTCGCGTTCCTGCTCAAGTACGACTCGGTCCAGGGCGTCCTGCCCAACAAGGTCAAAGCCGTGGGAAGCGACATAGTGATAGACGGGGGCATGAGGATCAAGGTCCTCTCCGAGAAGGATCCGGCCAAATACCCCTGGAAGGAGCTCGGCGTTGAGATAGTCGTGGAATCCACCGGCCTCTACACCGAGAAGGAGAAGGCGATGGCCCACATCGCCGCTGGGGCGAGGAAGGTCCTCATCTCCGCGCCCGCCAAGGGGCAGGACGCGACAATAGTCCTGGGGGTGAACGAGGAAGAGTACGACCCGGGCAAGCACAATGTCGTGTCAATGGCGTCCTGCACAACGAACTGCCTCGCGCCGGTCGTCAAGGTGCTCAACGAGAGAATCGGGATAGAGAAGGGGTTCATGACGACGACGCACGCGTACACGAACGACCAGCGCATCCTCGACCTCCCGCACAAGGACCTTAGGCGCGCCCGGGCCGCGGCGCTCTCGATAATACCCACCACGACCGGCGCGGCGTCCGCAGTGGCCGAAGTCATCCCCGACCTCAAGGGCAAGCTCGACGGCCTGTCCCTGCGCGTCCCCGTCCCGGACGGGTCGATGAACGATTTCGTGTGCGTCGTGAAGAGGCAGACGAGCGCCGAGGAGGTGAACGGCCTCCTGAAGGAGGCGGCCGAGGGCGCGATGAAGGGCGTCCTCGAATACACGGAGGAACCGATAGTCTCCTCCGACGTGATCGGGAACAGCCACTCCTCCGTCGTCGACGGCCTCTCGACCAAGGTGCTCAGCGGAAACCTCGTGAAGGTCCTCGCCTGGTACGACAACGAGTGGGGCTATTCCTGCCGCCTGCTGGACCTCACCAAGCTCGTGGGAAGCAAGGGGCTCTAGGGGCATGGCGGTCCTTGAAATACGGACTCTTGACGACATCGCGGTCGAGGGGAAGACGGTCCTCCTGCGGGTCGACATAAACTGCCCCTTGGACGACAAGGGCAGGATAACCGACGACTCGCGGATAAGGGCCTGCGCCCCGACTGTCTCGGAGCTTTCCGAGAGGAACGCAAAGGTCGTGGTCCTCGCCCACCAGGGGAGGGCGGGCAAGCCCGACTGCGTGTCGCTTTCCGAGCATGCCGAGCGCCTGGGGAAGGCGATAGAGCAGGAAGTGAGGTTCGTGCCCAAGGCGTCGGGGCCCGAGGCGCTGGAAGCCGTCGGGAGCGCGAAGCTGGGCGACGTCCTGCTCCTCGAGAACCAGAGGTTCGACAAGGCCGAGGGCGAGGAGAAAACTCCCGAGGAGCACTCTAACGATCCGGTCGTGAAGGAGCTTTCCGGCGCGGCGGACTTCTTCGTGAACGACGCTTTCGCGGCCGCCCATAGGAGCCAGAGGTCCCTCGTCGGGTTCTGCCCACTCCTCCCCTCCGCGATGGGGCGCCTGATGGAGGCGGAGATCCATGCCCTCTCCAAGCTGATAGAGCCGCAGAGGCCCTCGCTCTTCATCTTCGGCGGGGCGAAATCCGAGGGGATGGCGGAGATCGTCGGGACGCTCCTCTCCAGCGGGAGGGCAGACAAGGTCCTCCTCACCGGCCTCACGGGCCTCGCGTTCGTCGCGGCGTCGGGCCACGCCCTCGGCGCGACCGACCAGAAGATCCACGAGACGATCTCTCTTGAGGCGATGGTGAAGATGTCGGAGCTCGTGGAGAAGTATCCGCTCAAGCTCATCCTCCCGCAGGACCATGTGGTGGAATCTAACGGCTGGCGCGCGACCGTCGCGAGCCTCCCGACGCCCTATCCGATCCTGGACATCGGCGAGAGGACGATCTCCCAGTTCGAGGCCGAAATAAGGCAGGCGATGACTGTCTTCATAAGCGGCCCGGCGGGGCTCTTCGAGAAGCCCGCCTTCGAGGCCGGGACGAAGGCCCTCCTCTTCGCGATAGCCGAGCGTGCCTCCCAAGGGGCGCACACGGTCGTCGGCGGCGGGCACACGAACGCGGCGATCGAGAAGTTCGGCTTCACCGGGAGGTTCTCCTACCAGAGCACGGGCGGCGGGGCCCTCGAGACCTTCATAACCGGCGGCAAGATGCCGGTCATAGACTCCCTGCGGGCCTCCAAGGCGTAGGGACCGGCCGGTACATTTTCTGTACTTTGTCTTTTTAATTTGAAAAAGGGGCCCGGGGGGCTGTGGAAGCCAAGACCTCTTTCAAGGCCTCCCTCAGGGTTTCAAAGAGGGACATTCCCGCCCTTCTTGGCGTCCTGAAGCCGGCCCCGCTCGTCCCGGCCAAGGAGAGGTTCCTGCCCTACGAGGGCGCAAAGGTGGATTTCGACGAGAACCTCACGACGAACTCCCCCGTCAAGACGGAATTCATGCCCGACGGCGGAGCGTCCTTCCGCTTCGATTTCGCGAAGAAGAGGGTCCTGCCGCAAGGGAAGGAGCCTGCCAAGATAATCTTCGGGGTGAACCCCCTCGACATCCGGGCCCTCGACATCCTAGACGGGATCTTCCTCGCCAAGTTCCCCGCCTACGCGGCGAGGAGGAAGGCTGCAACGGTCGTGGGCGCGGGGGATTTCGGGAAGAGCGGTGCGTCTTTTGACCTGTTCCTGCACGACGAGGGCCTCGATTACCTCGCCATCGCGGGCTCGGAAAAGGGGCGAGCCCTCCTTTCAAGGCATAAGAAGTTCTTCCGCAAGGGCGAGGAGAAGACCGTCCAAAGGGGTGAGAAGCCGGCGTGGGACCCGACGCTCAAGGGCGACATGGAGGACCTCAGGAAGGCGGTGAAGAACGCCGACCCGTCCGTCTGGGAGAAGGTCGCAACGGAGCAGCTATGCCTCGGCTGCGGCATCTGCTCGTACGTCTGCCCGCTCTGCTACTGCTTCGAGGTCGAGGACGGCGTCCCGCCGGGCGCAAAGGCCGGCGCCCGCTGCTCGCGCTGGGATTCGTGCATGCTCGCCTCCTTCACGGAGGTGGCGGGAGGCCACGTCTTCCAGAACGCCCTTCCCCTGCGCATAAGGAACTGGTACTACCACAAGTTCGCGAGGGCGACATCCGAGAGGGGGACGCCCGACTGCGTCGGATGCAACAGGTGCTTCCACTTCTGCCCGGTCGCCATAAACTTCAGGGAGGTTCTGAAAAATGCTGCCGCCAATCCGCGCAAGGGTTGAGGACGCCCGGAGGATCAGCCCGGACGTCATCCACCTGACCCTCTCGCCCGAGAGGCGCATTTCCGACTGGAAGCCGGGCCAGTTCCTTATGCTCTCGGCCCTCGGGGTCGGGGAGATACCCGTCGGCTTCGCCTCCTACGGGAAGAAGGAGTTCGACGTGTCCGTTCGCTCCGTCGGGGGCGTGAGCACGTTCCTCTTCGGCGCCAAGAGGGGCGACCACGTGGGGGTGCGCGGGCCCTTCGGGAACGGCTTCGACGTCGGGGCGCTCGCCGGGCGAGACATCGTGCTCGTCACGGGCGGCTGCGGGATACCCCCGTTCCGCTCGTTCATACACTACCTGCGCCTGCACAGGAAGGAGTTTGGGAAGGTGTTCCTCATCTACGGCGCCCGCTCGCCTGCCGACCTCCTCTTCCAGGCCGAATTCCCGGACTGGGAGCAGTTCATGCACGTCCTCACCACGATAGACAAGCCGGCCGAGGGCTGGACCGGCTGCGTGGGCTTCGCGCACACGCGCCTCGCCGACGTGCGCATCGACAAGCCCGCCGAGGCCGCGGCGATCCTCTGCGGCCCGCCGATGATGTACAAGCCGGCGGTGGCGGCGCTCCTCGCGATGGGCCTCCCCGCGGAAAGGATCCTCCTTTCCTTCGAGAGGAGAATGAGGTGCGGCGTGGGCGTCTGCCAGCACTGCGCGATAGACGAGAAATACCCCTGCACCGACGGCCCGGTGTTCAGCTACAAGGCCGTCCTGGAGGAGATGCCCGATGCCCTCTAAGAAGAAGCCGCTCGGCCGGCGCAGGGCGCGCCCGACGGCTGCGCCCAAGAAGGCTCCCGTCCAGAAATCAAAGCCGTTGGTGGCGATCTACGACCTCACGGACTGCGAGGGGTGCGAGCTCGCCTTCGTCCCGGTCGTCGAGGCGGTCGCAAAGACCTGCGAGATCGTCGAGTGGCGCCTCACCCAGGAGAAGAGGATGGACATCGGTGACAGGAAGATAGACGTCGCGTTCGTCGAGGGCTCGCCGATGAGCGCGGAGGACAGGGAGTTCCTGGGGAAGCTGCGCGAAAGGACGAAGGTCCTCGTCGCCCTGGGGGCGTGCGCGTGCATCGGCGGCGTCCCCGCCCTCGCCGGCACCGCCGAGCGCGAGAAGTTCATGAGCCTCGTCTATTCGCCCGAGTACAAGCCAAAGAGCGACACGCCCGCCCTTCCCCTTGACACGGTGGTCAAGGTTGACTATTACCTGCACGGCTGCCCGGTCCTCCCGGAGATGGCCGCAAGGTTCCTGGAGCAGGTCCTCGTCGGCAAGGCGCCGGACAAGTTCGGGGGGTACCCCGTCTGCCTCCCCTGCAAGGCCGCGGGGAACCCGTGCCTCCTTATCCAGGGAAACCCGTGCCTGGGCCCCGTATCGGCGGGGAACTGCGGCGCGCCCTGCCCGACCTTCGGGAAGGTGTGCTACGGCTGCACGGGCGCGGTCAAGGGGGGCAACTTCACCCAGATGAGGCACAAGCTCGCCGAGATACTGGGCGAGGAGATGGCCGAGGCGCACCTCAGGATCTTCCTGAAGGACGAGAAGGGGAAGAGATGAACATGGCCGGATCAAACATCGACAGGTTCGTGACGAAGATCGAGGGCCACGGCCACATCGAGGCGGACTTCTCCTCCAGCTCCGTTAAGCTCTCGATTGACGAGGGCGAGAGGCTCTTCGAGGGGATAGTTGTGGGGAAGCGCTACGAGGACGTCCATTTCATAACGCCCAGGATCTGCGGCGTCTGCCCGACCGCGCACAACATCGCGAGCATCCGGGGGATAGAGGCGGCTTTCGGCGTGAAGCCCACCGAGACGGCGATAGCCCTGAGGAAGGCGATGCTCGCCGCCCAGATAGTCCAGAGCCACACGCTCCACCTGTTCTTCCTGTCGCTTCCGGACTACTTGGGGATAGACAGCGCGACGGGGCTTGCGGCGAAGAACCCCAAGCTCCTGAAGGTGGCCCTCAGCCTCAAGAACGCCTCCGACGCGCTCCTCAAGGCGATCGGCGGCAGGCAGGTCCATCCGACGACGACGATCGTCGGCGGGTTCACGCGGTTCCCGACGCAGAAGGAGGTGGAGGCATCGTTGAAGCTGATCGCGAGGACAATGAAGGACGCCGAGGCCGCGCGGGACGCGTGCGCCAAGGCGGTCGGCGACTTCGCCCCGTTCCACAGGGAGACGGAATACCTGTCCCTGGACGACTATTACGGGGACTCCGACGTCTTGACGAGCAAGGGCGAGGAGTTCAACCCGTCCGACTACGACAAGAACATCTCGGAGGCTGTCAAGCTCTACTCGAGCGCCAAGTACGGGACGCGCCACGAGCACGGCTTCCTCGTCGGCGCGATGGCCCGCCAGATAAACGCCGGCAGGCGCAAGCAGACCGGGAACACCTTCGAGAACAACGTCGCGCAAGGCGAGGAGATCGTCGAGTTCCTGGCGGAAGCGCAGAGGAACCTGGAGAAGGCGGCCTCGCTCGGCCTCAAGAGGGACGAGCTCGCGGTCGAGTTCGAGCCAAAGGAGGGCGTGGGCGTCGGCGCGCTCGAGGCGCCCAGGGGGACGCTCTACCACAAGTTCTGGTTCGATTCCGAGGGCTTCTGCACGAAGGCCGACATCATCACGCCGACCGCCCAGAACCTCACGAACATCGAGGAGGACGCGAACGCTATCCTCGCCCAGAACAAGGACAAAAGCCAGGCGGAGCTCCAGAGGCTCCTGGAAATGCTGGTCCGGGCATACGACCCGTGCATAACCTGCTCGGTTCATTAGGTGATCTAATATGTGCCTCGCAATACCCCAGAAGATAGAGAAGGTCAACCGGCGCGCCAAGAGGGCCACGATCGAGGGCGGAACCGTCGTCGACATCACTATGGTCCCGCGCGCGCGCAGGGGCCAGTTCCTCCTCGTGCACGCGGGCCTCGCGATCCAGGCGCTCTCCGAGAAGGAGGCGCGCGAGACTCTCGACATCGTTGAGCAGGGGCGCTGCGGATGCGGCGAGCATTCACATTCGCACTCGCACTAGTCTCCGGAAAAGACCGCGCACAGGTTGCGCGTGGTGTACTTCTCCAAGGCCTGCGCCCGGCCCTTGGCGAGCTTCTCGGCCGCGTAGTCCCAGTGGAGCGCCACGAGGTCGCCTTTCTTGGCCGGCGCGCCCAGGAACTTCCCGTCGATGGGTGCCACCCGGTGGAGCTTCGGCCGGCCCAGCCTTCCGTCCTTTTCGACGAACCTCCTCAGGACATGCTCGCCGTCGACGACCCTGCCGACCGAGATCAGGCAGCTGTTCTCCGTGTCGCGCGTCGGGGGCACCCTGCCGGTTATCGTGTGGATGAAGAGGACGTGGAAGGAATGGTGGGGAGTAGCGCGCGCCGGGACTCTCGACGCGAGGTCGTCCGCAACCCGCCTGGGGAGGCCCCGCCTGGAGAAGACGTCTCTTATCAGGGCCGAAAGCTCCCCGCGCCAGCCCCCTTTGAGGAGCGAGTTCCCCGTGAAATACGCCCGGACGACCCGCTCGTCCACCGGGTCGGGAATGCCGTTCCTCCTTGCAATCATCTGCAGGTAGGGATAGAGGGCTTCGAAGCGCGAGAGGGCGTCCCTGACATCCGCAGGCTTGCCTTTGCCTTCCGCGACGAAGCCATGGAAAAGCGCCTTCATCCCAGCCGGGCCGCAGTAGCCCAGGCTGTTCGTGATGTAACTATACCGGGCCGCAAGGCGAAGGCCCTCTTCGGAGGGACGGGCTGCTAATCCCCTGCCTTCTGCGGCCATTTGAGCTTCAGTTCCGTTCCGCTCGCTTCCAGGAAGAAGAGGAGGCTGACGGAGACTGCTATCACGAGGCTTCCGATGCCCTGCGCAAGAGTCAGGGGGCGCCCCGCCTGCGCCGACACGAGGAGGAGGGTCACCACCGGAGATACGGCGAGAGCCGCCGTCGTGTTGAACGCGCCGGCGCCCTTTATCGCGGAGAAGTAGAGGGTGACGTAGAGCGCAAGAAGCCCCGCCCCGACCCCGGCCCAGGCGAGCGCGGGAAGGGAGAGGGCCCAGCTGGTCTTCTGGAAGAACAGGAGGTATCCGAGCAGCACAGGGAGGCCGCCCGCGAGGCGCAGGAGAGCCACCGTGGCGGCCCCGGCTCGCGGCAGGAGGTATTTGGATGCTACTACTGCTTCGGCCGCCCAGATGGCGGTGGCCGCGAGGATCATCGCGTCGCCGTGGTTGAAGGAGATTCCGGAAATCCTCAGGAATGTGGCGTTCCCCGTCAGGAGGGCGCCGGAGATCGCGAGGCGCCCCGCGGAGAGCTTCTCGCGCAGGAGGATCGCCGAGAGGGCGAGCGTCCCGACGAACATCGACTTGTGGATGAAGTTGGCCGAGACGGCGCTAGTCACCGCCAGGCCCCTGAAGAAGAGGATGAACGCGACGCCCCCGCCGAAGACGGAGACGAGGAGGGCCGCCGCCGCCGAGCTGCGGTCCCTGAATATTCCTGAGAGCTCCCGGACGTTGAGGGCGACTGCCGCGAGCGCGAGGACGACGAGGGCGTTCTTTATCAGGGTGAAGAGGGTCGCATCCGACTGCCCGACCGCGAACTTGTTCACGAATATCGCGAATCCGCTCACGATCGACGTGAGGATTGCGAAGAGGAGGCCTGTGCTCGCCGCGCGGTCGGTGCCCATGCCTTTTCCGGCTCCCTGGCCACAATTTAAACAAATCGGTGGCTATGCGCCCAACGTATTTAAGTTTCGGGCCGTTCACTTCGCCGTTAACATGGCAGACCGCAGGGCGGCCGCCCGCCGCAAGGTCCTCATGCGCTCGCGAACCGACCGCAGGATCGCGGGCGTCTGCGGGGGCCTCGGCGAATATTTCGGGACTGACCCGACGGTCTTCCGCCTCCTCTTCGCCTTCGCGGCCCTGGGGAACCTGGCCGCGGCAAGCCTCTTCTACGTGGCCTGCTGGGCCCTCATCCCACCCGTCCCGGGAAGGGACGAGGGGGAGATGATGACGGTCTTCGCTGGGTGCATCCTCGTCGCGGCGGGCATCGCCAAGCTCGCGGAATACCTCCACCCCCGGATCTATGGGACGCTCTGGCCGCTGGGCCTCGTCGGCGCCGGCGCGCTCCTCGTCTACATCGGCGCGAAGAAGGGGGGCGGGAAGCCGGGATGAGGATACTTGCCGTGTGCAGCCAGGGCGAGAACAGGTCGCGCACCCTGGCCCTTCTCTTGAAGCGCAAGGGGGTGGAAGCGAACTACGCGGGCCTCTGGAACGCCGAGCGGCCCGTGACGAACTCCCTGATAGACTGGGCGGACGCGATAGTTGTGTTCGAGGAGGAGCAGAGGATGGAGCTGCAGAACAGGTTCCGGGGCCTGGGCTGGAGGAAGGCGATAATCAACCTCGAGGTCCCCGACTTCTTCTCGTTCAACCAGCCGGAGCTTGTGGAGCTCCTCAACAGGAAGATAGCGGAAGAGAAGCTCGCCTGAGCCCCGTCACTCGAGGTCGATCTCGAAGGCGACGGAGGGCTGGTCTATCCCGTGGTTCTCGAGGACATGTGGGTGAAGCTCGCCTATCGTCCCTATAGCTTTCCCGCCGGAGGCGACTACTATCTCTGCCTGCCTTCCGGCGAGGTAGTGGGGCAGATCGCAGGGCCTGAACTCCGCCTTCCCCAGGCCGAGCTGCGAGAGGAGGTATTCCAGGTGCCCCTTGGTCTCCTCCAGGGTCCCGGCGGAATTGACGGCCGCAAGGCGCCTCAGCGTCCTGCATTTCACGTCGGCCGAATCGTCCAGGATCACCACATCCCCCGTCTCGAAGACGCGCTGCGGGTAGGAGTTCTGCTTGTTTATCGAGAGGAGGGCGACGAGCGAGGGCGTCAGGAGGTCGCGCATTATCGTGAAATCCTCGGTCTTGGGGTTGGAAACCTCCGCGACCGGGCGCGGGGGGGACGCCATCCTTTCGAAGAGCTTCGCGGGGTTCGTCATGACGAAGGTGAACGCCTCCTGGTATCCGAGGCCCACCATCGCGCCCTTGCCCTTGTTCGAGTGCTGGATCGTCGGGTGCTCGCGGCCTATCGTCGGCAGCGCCGGTATCTGCGGCTCGAAGGTCGCGTATCCCCTGCCGATCGCGACGTCCTCCACGAGGTCCATCTGGTGCATGCAGTCCGTCCTGTAGGGGGGGACGAGGACGTCGAGGGACTCATCGCCCCCGTTCTCCTCGACGGAGAACCTCATCTTCAGGAGCGCATCCGAGATGTCCTCCATCGTCAGGTCCTCGCCCAGGAGCTTCCTGCAGTATGCAGCGGAAAGGGACATCCGCCTGGGCGAAAGGTCGGGCGTGACCCGCCCTCCCGAACGCACGAGCTCTATCTGCGCGCCGCGCTCGTAGAGGCCGGTGGCTATTATCGTACACGCCTTGTCCACCGCCTCCTGGTCCTCGCCGGTGACGTCTATGAGGAGGTTTTTCGTTCTCGGGGTCACGCGCGTCGCGGCGCCGTTTATGATGGGTGGCATGGAGAGGACCGTCCCCACCGAGTCGAATATGAGCGGATAGAGGGGCTTCCCCGCGATCAGGTGCGCGTAGTCGCGGCCCTTGGGGTTCTTCGAAAGTATCTCGTCGGCGGTCATCGCCTGCGCGCCTTCCAGGGGGACGAAGCTTATGCGCCCGGGCTCCACCCCGGCGTACGTTATCGGGAACCTGAGCCGCGCCATGTCGTGCACGCCAATGGCGACCTTGCGCCTCTTCCTGCCGTGCGTCTGGTGGAGCTTCTCCTGCACCTGCATGAGGGACGCCACAGTCTGGTCGTCCAGGACGAC
The DNA here is from genome assembly GCA_020723935.1 of Candidatus Micrarchaeum sp. Classification (GTDB taxonomy): domain Archaea; phylum SpSt-1190; class SpSt-1190; order DYHY01; family DYHY01; genus DYHY01. Next base: position 70,320 of record DYHY01000003.1, on the reverse strand, counting down.
GCTGCGCACTATCGCGAAGGATGCGAAGGGCCTGATGCCCCCGACGGAGGGGTCGATGTTCGCGGTCTGCGTCGCGGGGGCGGCCGAATAGAGGCGAAATCCCCTCTCGGAGCCCAGGATCCCCTTGAGCGCGCGGGATACGCCCTCGACCATCAGGAGGTCGGGCCTGTTCGGGAACACCTCTACCCGCATCGTGTCCCCCGCGGGCTTCTCGGGGGGGGTGCCGAACATCGCGAGCATCTGCATCGCCTCGTCCTGGGAGATGTCCTCGTCCAGGAGCCTCAGGAGGTCGTAGAAGGAGAATTCGACTATCACGGCAGCACCACCTCCCGAAGCCATCCCAGGTCGTTCTCATAGTTGGCGCGAATGTCGGAGAGGCCGAGCTTCAGCATCGCGAGCCTGTCCAGGCCCAGGCCCCATGCGAGGACCGGGTATTCGACGCCAGTGAGCGGGAGGACCACCTCGGGCCTGAAGATCCCGGCGCCGCCGAGCTCCATCCATTCGCCCTTCTCCTCGATGAACACCTCGGGCTCTACGGACATCTCCGTGTAGGGGAAGTAGGCGGGCCTGAAGCGGACCTTCTTGAAGCCCATCTGTTTCACGTAGAACTCCTCGAGGTACCCGAGGAGGTTCCTGAACGTCACGTTCTCGTCGAAGACTATCCCCTCGACCTGGTAGAGCTCCATCAGGTGCTTGTAGTCGAGGGTCTCGTTCCTGAACGCCTTGTCTATCGTGAAGATCTTGGCCGGCGGCCTGTATTTCGAGAGCGAGCGGGCGGAGAGGGCAGTCGTGTGGGTGCGCAGGACTAGCTGCCTCGTCACGCGCTCCGACCAGGTCCCGCCCCATCCGCGCGAGCCCAGGATCCCGTGCTCGTGCGCGGCCTTCACCTTCGGGACGAGATCTCCGGGGACGCTCGCCTCCTTGGGCACGCGCATGTAGAAGGTGTCTGCGAGCTCGCGGGCGGGATGGTCCTGCGGCTGGAAGAGGGCGTCGAAGCACCAGAAGGTCGATTCGACGAAGGGCCCCTTCTCCTCGAGGAACCCCATCTGGAGGAAGGCGCGGCGTATCTTCTCTATCATCGAGTGGAGCGGATGGTTCTTCCCGGGGACCGGCGCGGCCACGGGGGCCGAGAGGTCGAAGGCGCGGAAATCGAGGTTCCGCCATGCGCCGGTCTTGAGCATCTCCTGGGTGAGGGCGGTCTCCTTCGCCTTGATGCCCGCCTCGACGAGGGCGCGGCCCTCGGCCGTCGCGGCGATAGTGTGCTCCTTCCTCTCCGCCGCCCTGGCCCAGTTCCTGTGGACGAGGACCCTTGCGGCCTCCTCGGGGAGCTCGGCTTCGGCGCGCGCGATCAAGGCGAGCGCCGCCTCCTCTGCCGTCCCCTCTTCTAGGAAGGCTGCGCCCTTTCCGGTTATCGAGCATGCCGTCTCCCCTGCCGCGGTCTTGGTTATCTCGATGAGCGCCGCCTTTTTCAGGTGGCCTAGCGAGATCCTGACGAACTCCTCGGGAAGGCCGTCGCTCGCGGCGACGAGGTGGGGTATTGTGAGGTTGCCGCGCGCCCTCAGCGCCCTGAGGACCTGCTTTTCGGGAAGGCCCGCGGCGAGCACTTCCCTGCCCTCGTCGGTTATCTTGCAGAAGACGCGCGCCTTCTCCTCCAGGGCCGCGTAGCCCTTCGTCGAGAGGAAGTAGGCCATCCTCGTCGCGGAGACCTTGTCTGTCTGCGCGGCTCTTGCGAGCTCCTCCGACGGGACGGGCCCGGGGAAGGAGCACAGGGCCCTCAGGACCCTTATTTCGAGCGGATGTAGGTCTGCCATCTGGGCATCTAACCTAGGAAAGCACGAACCCCAGGCCCTCCTGGGCCGTCTTCTCCTGGGCCTTGATCTTGTCTATGATCTCCTGCCCCTTCGCGCCCTCCGCCTCCGGATAGGCCTTGAGGCCTTCGGCGTGCTTGAGGAAGAACTCGACCGGCGCGGAGACGAAGAGGAACACGTCGTCCCCCTCCATGTCGAGGCTCTTCGCGCTCTGGAGGATGTATCCTTGCGTCTTGAAGTCGTCCTGCTCAAGGAGGCCCGCCTTCACGGCGTCCAGCTCCGAGGACGGTATCCTGAAGACCTTCTCTACGAGCGTCATATCTCTTTGGTCACCTCGATGTGCTTGGAAGTGACCATGAGCCACCTCGTGTCAAGGCCCACGACCTCGCCGCCCAGGCGCGCGCACGCGACCTTTATCTTCGAGATTCCCCGCCTCACTTCCGCGATGTCGCGGATGTTCCCCACGAATATCAGTATCAGGTCGTGGGACTGCAGGAGCGTCCTCACGACGTCCATGTCCTCCGCCTTCCCGGCCCGGATTATCTTCACCTTGTAGGACTTCTTTGGGGCCTTCTTGCCCTCCACTCCGGGCTCCTTGGGGTTGTTCGCGAACTCCTCGACGGATTCCTCGAAGACAGCGACATACTCGGTCGGGATCTTCTTCTTCCTTGCGAAGGGGAGCTTGCCCCCAATGGAAGATAGGATGCCGGCAGACATGCCTGCAAATGCCCTCTACTCGTTTTTAAGCTTGGCTCCCAGGGGGTGCAATAGCACGCCCCTCGAAGCCGCGTATTTTTCGCATGCCGGCGAGAAGGCGGGCGCGAAGAGGTGGAGGACTGCAGGAAGCCCTAGGTCGGAGGCCTTCTCCGCGAGGAGGCGCGCCGCGGCTGGGCTCGCCTCCCTCTCGGAAAAGTCCGCGAGGTGCAGCGTGCGCGCCCCCTTGTCGAACGCGGCTAGCGAGAAGCGGAACCTCTTCTCCCGGGGCCCCTCGGGCGACAGGATCCAGCGCGAGGCGGAAAACCCAGGAAGGAGGAGGGAGGAGGGGGGGAGCGCTTTCTTTGCCAGGGCGATCGTCTCCCCGGGCGCCCTCGCGCCGCCGGTGCCCCGGCCTCCGGCCGCAGGGGAGTCGGACGGATCCTGCACTGGCCTGTCCGGAAGGCAGAAGAAGGGGCCGGACTTCGAGATCCTCCTCTCTACGACCCCGAAATCGAGGAGCGGGGCTATCGCCCGCTCCACGGAAGCCTCCGGATAGGGTATGCTCGACAGGAGGAGGGAATTCCTCTTCTCAAGTATCAGGAGTATCTCCCGCCCCAGGCTCTTCCCTCCACCCCTGCTCGAAAGGTAGAGCTTGGAGAGTTTGGATCGCGCCGCATCCTTCCCCGAGAAGAAGAGCCTGCCGTGCTTGCCCTCCCGCCCGACCTGGATCTTGCGCTTGGAGACGGAGAACCTGGCCACGAGCGGGCCGGATTTCACCTTGGAGAGGACCCGGGCGATCGTGCGCCCGATGGTCGCGCGCGCCGTCCTGTCGCTCAGGTGGCGCCCGTACTGCAGGGCGTAGAGCTTCTTGAGCTGGCCCGCCATCTCTCGCAGGCCCGCCTCGCCCCCGGCAGCCTCCAGGGAGATTTCAGATAGCTCCCTCTCGGTCCTTGGCTCCTCGGAGACCTTCGCCGAAAGGAGCGGGGCGAGCTTGGATTCGAAGGCGGCTTCCCAGCCGGCTCCGAGGTCTATCTTGGCCCTTGGCACGCGAAGGGCCCCCCGCGCCCGGCTATTAACCTTTACTCAGGCTCCGGCGGTTCCGGGCGGGTTTCGGCGGGCGGCGGCGCCTATCGTGCTTTTATATTGGGATTGGGAAGCAGGGGGAAGGAAAAGCGCAATATGGCAGAAAGCTCGACTCTCGGAGTGCAGGTCAAGGTTGCCGGCGGGCCGGCGTCGACCGTCGTAGGCATCGTGAGGAACAACGGGGACGAGGTGGTGATCAAGACGGAGAAGCCCAACCTCGAGCTCCACTTCAACTACGTGCCGCTCCTGGAGTTCCTCTACGCCGTGGACTCTGAGCAGAAGAAAGTGAAACTCAAGAGGATGTGAACACCCTCTGTTCGAAGGGGAGTTTGTAGTCGTCCTCAACGGGCCGATAAACGACGAGGAGTGCCTGAGCTTCGCTAAGAGCGTCTTCGAGTTCCCTTCCTCGACTCTCGTGATCTGCGCGGCCGCAATCTCCCTCAAAAAGGTCCTTGAGGAGATAAACAAAAAGGCGGCGGAGCTGGGGAGGAGCGCCCTCGTCGCACCCGACTTCGAGGCGGTGAAGCAGCTCTTCAGGCCCGACAAGGTGGCGTACTTCAACCACAAGACGAGGAAGCGCCTGGACGTCGGGAAGATAGTCGAGCCTCTGAAGACAGACAAGACCGTGCTCCTCGTGTTCGGCTCGCCGGTGGGAAAGGAAGTTGAGAACATCGCCCTCGAGATCGAGGTGAACCTCCCCTCCGCGGTGTCGATAGTCCTCTACGCCGTGCGCGAGGGCCTCAACCCCGTCGGCCCGACGCAGTCCTAGCGTGCGGCCGCGCAGGGCGAGCGGCCAACCGGAAACATATTTAACCCTTGGCCGGAGGCTTCGGGCAAGGGCTCGTGGTCTAGTGGTTATGACGGCGCTCTCACACAGCGCAGGCCGCCGGTTCAATTCCGGCCGAGCCCACTCGAACTCAACCTTGCTGCTTCGCAGAGCTATCTGTGAGTTCGAGGACCTCCGCCTCGCCCTAAGGCCGGCCCGCCAGCTTGCGCGAATAATCAACCCGTCAACTGGGCCAGGCGCTTCCCGACCTGCGCGAGGTCCTTCGCCACGTAATCCGCTTCCTCGTACTCGCCCCTGCGATACCTCCGCCAGTTCCCGTAGTCCAGGCGTATCGTCCCGAGGCCGAGGAGCCGCGCGGAGTGTACGTCCTCGAAGAGGTTGTCGCCTACCATGATCGTCTCCGACGGCTTCACCCTGAGCTTTTTCAGAGCGATCTGGTAGGGGACAAAGCGGCTCTTCTCCGCGCCGACCTTCTCGGAGATGACAAGGTGGTGAAAGTATTCGGAGATGCCAGCCGTGGCAAGGTCGCGCTCGAAAGCCTCGATCGAGGCGTTGGACACCAGGGCGAGCTTCATCCCCTTTCGCTTCAGGAACTTGAGGAGCGGCCTCGCCCCGGGGAGGAGCGTCTTGGCCCCGAACCACTTCTCGCGGAAGGACAGGTAGTATTCCTTCCACTCGCGCTCGGGTACCTTCCCGGACGGGTCGGCAAGGCGCATGAACTCGGAGAAATACACGAACGTCCCGTGCTTGGCGGGGGTCCCGCCGTGCTTGGCCTCCGCCACCTCCGCGGCCCTGCGCCGCAGCTCGCCCGTCCGCGCGAGGGAGAGCCTTATGCCGTGTCTTGCGAGGAATTTCTGGTGTAGCCTGCTCGCGTTCTTCCTCGCAAACGACGAGTTGTCTATGAGAGTGTCGCCGAAGTCGAAGAAGACGGCCCTGATCGCCATGGTGCGCCATGCCCGGACGGGCCGGCATATAAAAGGCGCGCGCCCGGGGACCTTCGTTCAGTAAACGGCCAGCTCGCCCATGTGGTTGACGAAATCCGAGACGGACTCGCTTCTCGAGAAGTCGGGGGCCTCCTCGTACACCCTCCTTGCGACGGACTGAGCCACCTGCCCCGTCACCCGGGAGTAGATGTCGAATGTGTCGGCGAGCAGGACCTGCGCGTCGGGCTCCCCGGCGCCCGCGCACCAGGCGCGACCGGTCTTGTCGTTGAACGCGGCTATGGCCTCGTCCTTCAGGGTGTAGCTCACCTGGCTGATTATCTTCGCGTACTCGGCGGAATAGGTCTCTATGAACCTGCACACCGCCGAGCGGGAGCCCTTGGCCGGGCCCTTCTCAGCCGCGGCTTTCGCGGGCGCATCCGCGGAGAGGAGGCTCTTCAGGAATATCGCGGCGGGGACGCAGACAAGGAGCGCGCCCAGGAACATGAGGGACGTGCCGTAGAACTTGAACCATATGAAGTCCTGCGAGGAGTAGAGCTCGGCGTGGAAGACGAGGTGCGCTCCGGCTGCGAATATCACCCCGACGCGGCGGAGAAGAGGGCGGCCGGATACGCGAGGCGGTAGAGCCTCACCTTGAAGTTCTTGTAGATGTCGGCCGTCACTGCGTATGCCGCGGCTAGGGCGAACCAGCCCCCGACGAACAGGCCCTCCGTGAGCGATTGGATGAACCAGCTCCCTTCGCCCAGGTTCTCGACGACGATTACTGCGGCCACCCCGATGAGGAAGAGCGCGACCGTGAAGACCGGGAAGAACATCGGTATCGTGAAGAGCTCGTTACGAAACTCCATGAGCTTCTTGAAGGCTGGGAAGTTGTAGAGGAGGAACGCTAGCGCCGAGAGCGACATGAGGTAGCCGGCCTGCTTCCCGAGGCAGAACCCCATGAAATCCCCGGTGGCGAGCATCTGGTATTCCCATATGGCGAAGTGGAAGGCGAGGAGGAACAGGAGGAGGGCGAGAACCAGAAGGAAGGCGCGGCCTTCCTGCCCAGGGCCTTCTCGCGCCTGAAGTAGAGCAGGGAGATTGCCAAGAAAAGGAATGTCACCGCAATCAGCCTGAAAACCCCCGAAATGAGGTATAGGTCCATAAGACTGGCCAGCACTGCCACCTATGGTTGGCACCTCCAGAATGTTGCATTTATATAGCAACACTCTGGGGGCGCCCGGCCCGGTGGGCAGCATGGGAGACTACCTTTCCAGAATAAGGGAAGCCATCGCGTCGGGCGAGCTCTCTGCCGAGATAGTCGAGCATCCGGAAACCGACGGCGCGAAGTCTGAGGACGCGGCAAAGGCGGCGGGCGTCCCGGTGGAAAGCATCCTGAAAGCGCTCCTCCTGATGCCAGAGAAGGAAGGCGGGACTGTGGTCGTAGCGATACTTCTAGGGAACTCGAAGCTAGATTTCAAGAAGAAGCTCCCCACGCACAAGATGGCCAAGCTTGCCGACCTGCAGGAGAAGCTGGGCGCAGGGATAGGCGAGATCCCGCCCGTCTTCCTCCCCTTGCCCGTCCTCGTGGACAAGAAGGTGATGGAAAAGGGCCTCGTCGTCGGCTCGGCGGGCACAAAGTTCGCCGGCCTCAAGCTTGCGCCCGCGCAGATTCTCAAGCACAACAGGATAGCGCGGATCGCCGACATCTCCGCCTGAGCAGGGCTGCGCTCGCGCTCCAGACAGAGGAGTCGTTGCGGCGCGCCGGACCGACTATGCCTTTGCCTTGACAAGGCGCTTCTTGGGCCTCAGGCCCTTGTAGCCGCATTTCCTGCAGATGACGAGGCCGCGCTTCACCCTGATCGGGTCCGAGCGCATCTTGCAGTTACACCTCATGCAGATGAAGACGCCCTTGAAGAGGCGCCCCTGCGTCACGGGATTAGGAACTGCCATTTCTTATCAAGGACAGGACCTTTTCCTGGGTTTTTAAGAGTTCCTTTCGGGTCCTTGCGGCCGCGTAGAGGTCCAGGAGCTCCCGGTTGAGGTCTATGAACGTCGCGCCCCACTTGAAGGCGTACATGAGTATCTCGGCCTGCTGCCTTCTCCCGAGGATCCAGGCCGCCCCGGCGAAAGCCTCGACGGTGGAAAGCTTCGTTGGGCGCCCGAAATTCACCGGGTTCGCCGGCACTAGGTAGGGGAGCGCCCGGCGCGCCACCGCGCGCGGTATCTCGGGGAAGCTCTTCGTGCGGGAAATCTCGTTCCAAGAGCAGTCCAGGACCGAGACACCCTCCCTTTCAGCGGCCGGAAGGTCCTCGGCGGAGAGCGCCTCTTCCGAGAATGGGTCAAGCAGTATCCCCGCGGGCGCCGCGGCCTCCTTGGCGAGGCCCCGGGAGAGGACGCGCTCCCCAGTGCATTTCCTGGGGTCGCACTGGTGCGTATGGACGAGCAAGAGCCGCAAGTCTTCCATCGGCAGGGGGCCCGCCGGAGGGGAACATAAAGGTTTTCTTTCCGGATTCTGCGCGTTTGGCCCCTTTCGGGCAAAATGGAAATAAATTTAAGGGCGCCTGCGGGGCAATCGGCCAGCACAGCATTAACGTTTCGCAGCACACCAGCCAAGCGGCTTTCTATCGAAGGCTTCCTTTGCGCAGTAACGCGGAAGTTCATTGCAGCGGCCAACAGACAGCAAGACAAACGAAAACACAGAGAAAAACGAGCGGGAGTCAGGAAAGGGGCCCGCGCGAGCAAGAGACAACAGTTCTTCCCGCGGCCTCCCGGGGCGCCACGCACAATTAAAAGCGAAAAGACAATGGAAAACGCAAAGCAACTCAATCAGGTGACAATAAGAAAATGGAAATAACTGCAATAGGTGGTTTTGACGAGATAGGGAAGAACATGACGGTGGTGGCCGTCGGGGACGAGGCGATAGTGATCGACCTCGGCCTGCACGTGGAGCGCCTCATGGGCGAGGACTATGACATCGCGAGAATGAGCCGCTCCGAGATGCTCTCCATCGGGGCGATCCCCGACTACAGGCGCCTCGACGGGATAAAGCAGAAAATCGTGGGGGTGTTCGTGAGCCATGGGCACCTGGACCATGTCGGCGCGGGGACCAAGCTCATGGGCCTGTTCCCAGGGGCGCCGTTCTACATGACCCCGTTCACGGCCGAGATATTCAAGAGGCAGATGGAGGACGAGGTCAAGTACAAGGGCAAGGGGCCGGACCTTCGCACCGTCACGTACGGCAGCAAGGTCTCCTGCGGGAAGAACTTCGTCGTCGAGTTCATCGCCGCGGCGCACTCGATACCCGACCACGCGATACTCGCGGTGCACACGCACGAGGGGGTCTTCCTCTACGCCCTCGACTGGAGGTTCGATCCGACGCCCGTCCTCTCGACCAAGACCAACATCAACCGGCTCCAGCAGCTGGGCGACAAGGGCTTAGTGAAGGGCGTCATCTACGACACGACGCGCATTGAGCGCGACGAGCCCACCCAGAGCGAGAGCTGGGCCAAACAGAAGATAGAAGAGATGATAGCCGGCCTCAAGGGCGAGGGGATAATCGCGACGACGTTCGCATCCCACATCGGCCGCCTGCAGACGCTGATAGACGCGGGCGAGAGGCAGAAGAGGAAGGTCCTCCTCCTCGGGCGGAGCATGGAGAAATATATGGATTCCGCGAAGGCCCTCAAGCTCATCAACCTCAGGCGCGCGAGCGTCTGGGGGAGGTCGAAGACCGTGGAAGCGGTCCTCAGGAAGATTACCCCGAACAACAAGAGCGAGTTCATGCTCATAACGACGGGGAACCAGGGTGAGCCCGGGAGCATCCTGGACAGGATGTCCAGGGGCGTCCTCCCCTACACATTCACAAGGGACGACAACATCCTCTTCTGCTCGGAGGCGATACCCACACCAGTCAACCTCGCGTGCAGGAAGGAGATAGAAGGGAGCATCAGGAGCCGCGGCGCGCACGTGCACCTGGGCCTCCACGTCTCGGGCCACGCGTCGGGTGGGGACATCGACAGGTTCCTAAAGATAGTGAAGCCCAAGAACCTGATACCCGCGCACGGGGGCATAGAGAAGCTCATCCGCGCGAGGAAGAGGGCAGAGGCCGTAGGCTTCCGGGAGGAGCAAGTGCACCTCCTGCACGACGGGGAAGCGCTGAGCATCTGATACGCGCCATCCCCAGCAAGGGCCGGGGAAGCGCTCACTATCTTAGGGCGCGCTGCTTTCAGAGCGACACGAGGACGAGCCTCATCGCGGCCGGGGCCGGTCAGAAAAAGAACGGGGAATATATAAGTTGTAAAGAGAATTACATGTTTTAGTCAAAATGACTACTACATATTTCGTTTTTAGTGACGAATCAGGTTCATATGTGGGCAATAAAGTAGTGCCGGGACGTACGCGTGACCGATACTATCTGCGAGCCAATGTTCTAATGACTGTAAACGACTGGAGAAAATTCCGCTCAGCTGTAAATACACTGGAAAAAAATACTCAATACCACTCGAGCACGAAGTAAAATATTCTTACTTGTGGGGTATCCGTTCGCGTGAGCAAAACAATAAGAACATTCCTGCGAGATCTCCGTATGGGTTTTTGAGCGGCCACCGATTTACGGATTTGTTCGAGTTCGTAGAAGAAACACTTAAAGTAATTGGCGGGTTATCCTTCTGTAAAATTATTCTAACTGTTACAGATAACAACGCAACTAAAGCCCGTAAAAACTCAATATTGGAATGGCACATCCAAGACTTGTTGCAAAGAGTGGAGATGGAGCTACGCCAAGGCAAAGGCAATAAGGATGCTGTTGCGGTATTTTTTCTAGATGCGCTGGAGCCTAAATGCGAAAAGCTACTTAGAAACAAATATGTGGAGGTCGTTCAAAAGGGAGATTTCGTAAAAAAATACAGTCATGTAAAAGACAGCATGAGTTTTGAATTTTCACATCACAGTGTAGGCATACAATTAGCAGATTATGTAGCTGGAATATGTAATGATGCCCTAAAGGGACGCAAACGAAGTGAACACTTGTTCTCAACCTACGTTAAACCAAAATTAAGGAAAAAAGACGACGGCGAAACAATTGCAGGATATGGTTTAATGGAGATTCCTACCGCCGAGACAGTTAGAAGCAAAATTGTCGCTCTACTAGGTGTATAACCCGTGTATATTAAGAAATTTCAGAGCGACACGAGGACGAGCCCGGCCACCGCCAGGGCCACCCCGACGGCCTGCCTGGCGCTCAGCCTCTCCTTGTGGAAGAGATATGCGAGGGCGACGACTGCCGCGGGCGAGCCCGATATTATCACAGAGGGCACGGAGAGCCCCACCTGGGAGACTGCCTTGTTGTAGACGACGAACGCGACGGTGTTGAGGGCCCCGATCGCCCCGGAAAGGAGGAAGATCCTCCTCGCGCCGAACGCGTACTTCCTGCGGGCGGCGATGACGTGCGGGAGGCATACCGGAAGGAGGAACAGGAACTCCATCGCCCTGACGAACACGGTCGAAAGGAGTGGCCCCCCGTCGAGGATTGCGGGCTTGAGGAAGAACATTCCGACGCCCCATGCGCCCATCGCGAGGAGGCCGTAGACAGCGTCCGTCTTCATCTTCTTCAGGTCGCCGGAGGCGGGGAGCGATATCAGCACTATCCCGGCTACCGAGAGTGCCATCCCCGCGACCACGCGGAGCCCAAGCCTCTCGCCGAAGAACACGAATGAGAGTGAGACTGTTATCACGACCCAGAGCGAGGATATTGGCTGGGAGACCGAGAGCAGCCCCTCGCGCACGCCCTTGTAGAAGAACACCCAGGCGGCGGCCGAGGCCGCCGCGGAGATCGAGGAGAACGCGATGAACCTCGTGAGGGCGGGACCTGTTGGGATCCCGCCGGAAAGGGTCGCGGGGAGGAGCAGGAGGGCGCAGGCCACCGCGAAGAACTGGACGAGGAAGAGGGCGACCCGGTGGTCGTGCAGGTCGACGAGGAACTTCGTCAGGAAGTCGGATGCGGCCCACATGAGCATCGAGAGGATGGAGAGGAATATCGCGAGCCCTATCATTTCTTCCTCAGGTCGCCCACCGTTCCAAGGAGCGTGCCGTCAGTTAGGAGGACCCGTGCCCCCTCCCTGTCCAGGCACTTCCAGAAGCCCGTGTCGAAGCGCAGGTCCTGAACTATCGCCCCCCCGAGGAGCGAGTTCCAGGCGGGCATCACGAGGACGTGGGCGGAAAGGTTCGCGCGCACGCCCGGGAAGTTGAACGCCATCTGCGGCGCGAGGAGGGTCGTCGCGAGGAAGCAGGGCTCCTTGTGGAACGCCCCGAGGGTGTCCACGAAGGCGACGGCGGGGTGGATGTGGGAGAGAAGGAGGTTCTTGCACGAGAGGAGCTCAACCCTTGGCCAGGTGTGCCCATGGAAGACGCCGGCGTTCCCTATCACCGCGCCGTCGGCCGGGTGCATCCTTATCCCGCGCGGGACGACGTTCGCGAGGTCCCCGTCGTGGTTCCCGGGCACGATCTCCACCTTCATCCTCGCCTTCAGGAGGGCCCGCAGGAACCCGACGACGAAGTCCTCCTCGTCGTACGTGGGCCCGACGAAGGAATGCTTCACGTCCCCGAGGAGAAGGAGCCTCTTTGCCCCCGCCTTCCTGTAGATCGAGTGGAGCTTCTGCGCGAAAGCCTCCTCCTGCGGGGGGATGAAGACACCGCCGCGCCCCAGCTCTATCTCGAAGCCGACATGGAGGTCGGAGACAACAAGGGTCCTCGTGTCCTCGAGGAAGACCGCCCTTTCCCCAACAACTATCTCCATCGCAGGGCAGGTTCCGGCGCTGGCATTATAAAAGTAGGCGGGGCCGGATTTCCCGCATGGAAAGCGCGGCAAGCCACACCCTCCTCATCGCCGAGACGGAGACGGAGCTCCTCCCAAAGGAGCTGCGCGACCACCCCATAGTCCTCGCCCGGGCGCGGCGCACGGGGAAGGACCCATCCAAGATGATCCTGCAGGCCACGGACCTGCACAAGGCGATGCGGGAGGCCGGCCTCCCCGAGGCCGAGCGGCGCGGCCGGCCTGACCTCTTCCATCTCGCCCTCACGATCGCTACGGATTCGCCCGCGTTCACCGACGGGCGCATGGAGATAGCCGCGCACCTTCGCGGGGACAGGATCGTCCGCATAGCCCGGGGCACGCGGCCCCCGAAGGATTTCGGCAGGTTCATCGGGCTCATGGAGCAGCTCCTTTCGGAGGGGCGCGTGCCCCTGGAAGGCGCCCCGCTCATGACACTGGAGAAGGGGACAATCGCCTCGTTTGCGAAGGAATGCGGCAAGCCGGCCCTGGTCTTCGACGCCGGCGGTCCGGTCGTCGGCGCCTGCGAGCTGGGAAAGGGGCTCGAAGAAGGCAGGGGTTTCCTCCTTGTCGTCGGCGGATTCCCGCACGGGGCTTTCCACGACAGGCCCGAGGGGGCGAAGACTGTGACTGTGAGCGGCCACGAGCTCCTCGCCGGGACGGTCGTCGGGTTCATCTCGGCGGCGCTGGGCGACGGCGCCGGGAACGAGGGCAGGGCGCGGGAATGACGGGGAGCGCGGGCAGGGAGCGGCAGCCGGACGAAACGAACCCGCGCGGGATAGCGAACGAGCGGATAGACATCCTCCTGAAGCTTGCCACGGAATGCGCGAAGGGCCGGCCCGAGAGGGCGAGGAAGTATGTGGGCCTCGCGAGGAAAATAGGCGCGCGGTTCAACGTGCGCCTTGGGGAGAGGAAGCGCCTCTTTTGCAGGGAATGCCTGCTCCCGCTCGTCCCGGGATCAACCTGCATCGTGAGGATCGCGAAGGGCGGGCGGCAGGTGACGACGTGTGTCTCCTGCGGGACGCGGACCGTCCGGCGAATCCTCCCGAAATAGTCCCCGTTTGGCCCCAGGGGGGCGTTTGCGTCACATATATAAATGGCTGGGGAAGGCGAGTTGCCAGCAAAATGGTGACAGTCTACGACGTTCCGGCTCAAAAGCTGATAGAGGCCGCGGCAGGCGACCTGAAGAGCAAGCTTGCCCCGCCCGAGTGGACAAAGTTCGTGAAGACCGGCCCGCAGGCGACGCGCCTCCCGAGCCAGTCGGACTGGTATTTCAAGCGCGCCGCAAGCCTCCTCAGGAAGGCTTATGTCGGTGGACCTGTCGGAATCGAGCGCCTCAGGACCTCCTACGGGGGTCAGAGGAACCGCGGCGCGAAGCCCTCCCGCTTCGTGAAGAGCGGTGGGAAGGTAATAAGAACGCTCCTCCAGAGCCTCGAGAAGATCGAGCTTGTCACGAAGAGCCCCAAGGGGCGCGTGATATCTGCCAAGGGCAGGAAATACCTGGACGCCCTCTCAAAGAAGGTCTCCGAGGGGCCCAAGAACTAGGGGGGGGAGCGCGCAGATGGCGGCCCGGGAAGGAGAGGGACCGGAAGGCGCCGCGCCCGAAGACGCGGCGGCGGCGCTCCAGGCGGAGGCCGCAAAGAAGGTCCTCTTCATGAGGATAATGGACGAGGGCGCGAGGCGGCGGATGAACAACATCCGCCTCGCCAATCCCGCCTTCGCCGAGCAGTTGGAAGCGCTCGTCTTCCAGCTGGTCCAGAGCGGCCGCGTGGCCCTCATGGACGAGAAGACCCTCCTCGCTCTCATCGGGAAGCTGAGGGGGCCGAAGAGGGAGACGAGGATAACGATACGAAGATAGTCTAGTGCGAAAGGAGAACGAAGGAAAAATGGCACGCGCGAAACCGGCGGCGAAGAAGATCAGGCTTATCAAGGCGAGGAAGCAGAACAGGCGGGTCCCCGTCTGGGTCATAGCGAAGACAAATCGCAAGGTGAGGAGCCACCCCAAGCAGCACAGCTGGAGGCGCAGCAAGCTGCGCAAGTAAGTGATGATCGGGCGTTGAGTTGACGAGAAATGGCAGAAGGACAATCCCAGACGGCAAAGCGGCAGGAGCTTCTATTCACGGTGCCCCTCTCCGACGCGATGCGCGCGCCGCAGATGGCGAGGGGGGACAGGGCGGTCACGGTGGTCCGCGACTTCCTAGTGCGCCACGCCAAGGCGGACGAGAAGAGCATCCGCATCGGCGCGAGCATCAACGAGGAGATCTGGGGCCACGGCGGCAAGAGCATCCCCAAGAAAATAACTATCCACGCGAAGGCGGACGCGGAGAGCGGCCTCTTCTTCGCGGAGCTAGCGGGCACGCCCTTCCCCTCCAAGGAGAAGGAGAAGGAAAAGGAGAAGCCCAAGGACGAGGCTCCCGAGAAGAAGGGGGCCGCCGCGAAGAAGGAAGAGACGAAGGAGAAGGCGTAGCCTTAGAGGCGCCATGAGGGTATCGAGGGAAGAGGTTTTCGGCACGCCGTTCCTCGGCCTGTACATCGTCGCGACCGAGAAGGCCGTCTTCCTCCCCGCGGGCTTCCACAAGACGCACGCGGTTGAGCGCTTCCCGGAGATACTGGGCGTCCCGGCGCACATGATAAGCGTCCACGGCTCGCCCCTGATAGGGATGTTTTGCGCCGCCAACTCCCGCGGGATGCTGATCCCCGGCATCTCGGAGGCGCCCAAGGGCGTGGAGAACGTCGTGCGCGTCTCAGACAAGCTCACGGCCCTGGGGAACCTCATACTTGCCAACGACAACGGGGCGGTCATATCCGCCCAGTTCTCGAGGAAGGCGGAGGAGGAGATACGCGAGGGCCTCGGCGTCCCGGAGGTCGTGCGCTCCACGATCGGGGGCATGGACATCGTCGGGAGCTGTGGGATAGCAACCAATTCCGGCGCGCTCGTACATCCCCAGGCGACGGAGGCCGAGATAGAGAGGATAAGGGGCGCCCTCAAGGTGAAGGTGGACATCGGGAGCCTCAACAGGGGGAGCGGCCACGTCGGCGCCTGCGCGGTGGCAAACACCAGGGGCGGCGGCGTCGGGACGCTGACGACCCCGATCGAGATAACGCGCTTCGAGGAGGCGCTGGGGTGAGGAAGAAAGATGGCTGACGGATTCCAGAGCATGACGGGCGCCGCGGACGGGCGGGCGGAGCTGCGGGAGAAGCTCATGCAAATGGAGCACCTGAAAGGCCAGGCGGAGGCCGCGACCCAGCAGCTGGAGCTCGTCATGAAGACGCTCATCGAGATGAGCACGACCAAGGAGGCGCTCCTGGAGATGGGGAGGCTGAAGCCGGGCAGCGAGACGCTCGTCCCCCTGGGCTCGGGAGTCTATGTCAAGGCCGCCGTTACGGACACCAAGCGCGCCTTCATGGGCCTGGGCGCGGAGACCGTGGTCGAGAAGGACTTCTCCGAATGCGTCAAGATCTTGGACGAGCAGATAATTAAGGTCGAGGAGGCGCACGCGAGCCTCACGCAGACCATTTCCCAGATAAACGACACTCTGAGGACACTTGTCCCCGAGCTAGAGAGCCGCATCTCCGCGGAAGGCAAGGTGTGAGGCGTCCCCTTGTTCGGCTTTCTCAAGAAGGCGGTAGGAAGCCTGATAGACGGCGTCAAGAAGAAGCTGGAAGCCAAGCCCGCCGAGCAGCAAGAATCCGAGAAGCAAGAAGCGTGGGGATTTGAGAAAGGGACCGAGCGGCAGGAAATCTCCGAGATTGCAGGGCCCTCCTCGTCGCCCGCGGCGGAGGGGGCGGCGCGGGATGAAGGCGTCCCGCAGGCCGAAGCTTCTGAGGCTGCCGGGGTCCCCGAGGCTCCGCTGGGCAATCCCTTGCTGAGGGCGCCCGAGGAAGCTCCCGGGATTGCACAGCCAGCTACAGCCGAGCCGCCGGAAGCAGAAATCCCGGAAAGGGCCCAGGACGCGTTCTCCGAGGAACCCGTCCCGGCCGTCCTGCCGGAGGAGGCGGAAGAGGGTGCGCCTGCTGCGGCAGACATCCCGCAGCTTTCGGTGGAGCCCGTCGCGCTGCCTGCCGAGCCGCGCTCCGGGGACGCGACGTTCCGGACAGGGGAGCTAGCCGAGGAAGCGCTCGCTACGGCCGAGCAAGCGCAGGAGAAGGGCGAACCGGTCCTTCCGCCCGAGATTTCCGGGGAGATGTCCCTTCAGAACATCGAATCCGCCGAAATCGCGCCGGCGGTCATAGAGCCCGCCGAGGCGCCGGAAGCAGAGATGCTTGCGCCGGCCCTGGCGCCGCCCGCTCAGCACGCCCATCCCCAGAGCGCCCGCGCGAAGAAGGAAACGGCTCCCGCGCCGTCGGCCCAAAAGAAGCGAGAGGTTGAGCTTCCGGCGGCTGAGAAACCCGAGGCGGCGAAGAAGGCGCAGCCCCCCTCCGTGCGGACGGTCCCGCCCGTCGAGAAGAAGCCGGCCGCCGTGCCCAGAATTCCCGTCGCGGAAGTGGAAGCCGTGGAAGGGCCCAAGGCGGCGACGGGGTTCTTCGGCAAGCTCTTCGGCGGGATGAGGGAAGCCGCCAAGACAGTCGTCAAGGCGGTCCAGGAGAAGACCGTGCGCGAGGAGGACGTCACCGACATCCTCTGGAACTTCCAGATCCGGCTCATACAGGCCAACGTCGCATCCGAGGTCGCCGAGAAGATATGCGAGAGCATCAGGAAGGACCTCGTCGGGAGCAAGGTGAAGAGGACCGACGACGTGAAGGGCCTGATAGTCGGGAGCCTCAGGCGCTCGATACTGCGGATAATAGACACCTCCTCCGAGGGCTTCCTTGAGCGGGTCTCTTCCAAGAAGCCGTTCCTCGTCCTGTTCCTCGGGTTCAACGGCACCGGGAAGACGACCACGATAGCCAAGGTCGCAAGCCTCCTCAAGGAGCGGGGGCTCTCCTGCGTGATAGCGGCGGGGGACACCTTCCGGGCCGCCGCAATGGAGCAGGCGGAGTTCCACGGTGATAAGCTGGGCGTCAAGGTGATCAAGCAGCAGTACGGCGCCGACGCCGCGGCGGTCGTCTTCGACGCCGCCAAGTACGCGCAGGCGAATGGCATAGACGTCGTCCTCGCGGACACCGCGGGGAGGCAGCACACGAACTCAAACCTCATGGAGGAGCTCAAGAAGATAGTGCGGGTGAACCGCCCGGACATGAAGGTCCTCGTCATCGACTCCCTCTCCGGGAGCGACACGGTCCTGCAGGCCAAGAACTTCGACGCGGCGGTCGACGGCGTGATAATGAGCAAGGTGGACGTCGACGAGAAGGGCGGCGCGGTCATATCGGTCGCCCACACCATAGGGAAGCCCATCCTGTTCCTGGGGATGGGGCAGGGATACGCTGACCTCAAGAAGTTCGACGCGAGGGAATACGTCGAGATGCTCCTCGGCTGATCCGCGCGGCCGCTAGCGCCCTCCTTCGGGCCTGCCCGCCCAACCCTTAAAAACCGGCATCCGGGCTCCTCCTCCGCTATGCTCGAAGGCCTTGCAGAGAAGCTGCAGAACGCGATGAAGAAGCTCGCGGGGAAGGACGTCGTGGACAGGGCCGCCGTCGAGGAGTTCGTCCGGGAGATGCAGCGTGCCCTCATCGCCGGCGACGTCGGGGTGGACCTCGTCTTCTCGCTTTCCGAGAGGATCAGGAAGAAGGCCCTTGAGGAGAAGCAGCTCATAGGCCTCTCCCTTCGCGACCACGTCCTGCGGGTCATCTACGAGGAGCTCGTGGGGATCGTGGGCAAGGGCGCGCCCTTCGACACCGCGAAGCGCCCGATAAGGATAATGCTGTGCGGCCTCTTCGCCGCGGGGAAGACGACGACAACGGGGAAGCTAGCGCTCTGGCTGAAGAAGCGCGGGATGAGGGTCGCCCTCGTCGGAGCCGACATCTACCGGCCCGCGGCGCAGGAGCAGCTCAGGCAGCTAGCAGCGCAGACGGGCGTCGACTACCACAGCGAGGGCAAGGACATCAAAGGTATCGTCGCCGAAGCCCTCGAGAAGTTCCCGAGGCACGACGCGATAATAGTAGACACCGCCGGAAGGAACGCCCTGGACGAGGATATGCTCAAGGAGCTCCTCACCGTCAAGTCCCTCTTCAAGCCGACCGACAGCTTCCTCGTGATAGGCGCCGACATCGGGCAGGCGGCGGGCAAGCAGGCCGAGCAGTTCGCGCGCGTGGGCCTCTCGGGCGTCATCGTGACCAAGATGGAGGGCACCGCCAAGGGCGGCGGCGCGATAACTAGCTGCGCGGCCGCCGGCGTCCCGGTGATCTTCGTCGGCCTCGGTGAGAAGATGGGGGACCTGGACCTCTTCGAGCCCAAGGGCTTCGTCTCCCGGCTCCTGGGGTGGGGGGACATCTCGGCGCTCCTGAGGAAGGCCGACGAGATAGCCAAGGAGCAGTCGATCAACCCCGAGGACATCATAAGCTCATTCAACCTCAACACGTTCTACAAGCAGCTGGAGGCCGCGCGCAGCATGGGGCCCCTCAAGAACGTCCTGCAGATGCTCGGCGCCGGAAGCGTGCCCGACGAGATGATAGTGAAGAGCGAGGAGAAGCTCACGCGCTACAAGCACATCCTGGACTCGATGACGAGGAAGGAGCGCCTCAACCCCGAGATCATAAGCCCGTCGCGCATGGCGCGCATCGCCCGCGGCTCCGGGGCGAAGGAGTCCGAGGTGCGCGAGCTCCTCCAGCACTACAAGCAGGCCGAGAAGATGATGCGCTTCGTGAAGAAGGGCCGCGTCCCGCGCGACCTTGCCAAGCGCCTCTCGGGCGTCGGCGGCAAGATCCCGGTGGGGGGCTTGTAGGCGCCCCATGCCCGAGACGGCGAGGATCGCGGCCATAGGCGACACCCACATACCCGGGCGCGCGAAGGCGGTGCCCCTGAAGCTCATGCGGGCCCTGCGCGACTTCTCGCCGGAAAGGATACTGCTGACAGGGGACCTCACGTCCCTCTCCGTCCTCAGGGAGATGGAGGCGATCGCCCACACGGACGCGGTTCTGGGCGAGCGCGATTTCCTCGAGCTCCCCGAGCAGGCGATCTTCAGGATCGGGGGCGTGAAGTTCGCCCTCATCCACGGGAACCAGGTGAGGCCGGCCGGGAACGTCTCGGAGCTCGAGAACCTCGCGAGGTTCTTCGAAGCCGACGTCCTCGTGAGCGGCCACTCCCATTCCGTCTCCGCGAGCAAGGGGGCGGGCGCCCTCCTCATCAATCCGGGGAGCGCGACGGGCGTGCGCCTTCCCGGCGAGCCCGAATACGCCTGCAACCCGTCGATGATCCTCCTAGAAGCGGGCGCAGGGAGGACCGTAACAGCGAGGATCGTGGAGCTTGCCGGCGCGTCACGGCATATAGAGAGGACCTTCTTTTTCAGGTTCTAGGAGCCCTGTGAAAGGGCCGCCGGAGCCGCGGTTGCGGAGGCCCTCCGAGGGGGCCGCGCAGGCCCTCTGCGGAGGGAGCCCGTTACATATATAAACGAAAAACCGGGGCCCCTGCCCGTGATATTGACAGGATGGTAAGGAGACCCAGAGGACCGAGAAGCAAGACGCGCCACAAGCTTTCCAAAGGACCGCGCTTCAAGGGGGCGATCAGCGTCTCCAAGGCGGTGAAGGTTTTCCCCGTCGGGACGCTCGTCGCGATCAAAGTTGACTCCTCGTTCCACAAGGGCCTGCCGCCCGCGCTCTTCCACGGCCTCACCGGAAGGGTGACCGAGAGGCGCGGGAGGAACGGCTATCTCGTCGAGTTCAAGGCAGGGAAGAAGACCAAGCACATCGTCACCACGCCCGCGCACCTCAGGGAGCTGGGGGGGAGCTCGGAGTAATCCGCGGCCGAGATGGCGAGGGAAAGCGCGAAGGGCAGGGGCGAGAAGGAGACTGAGGAGGAGGCGCAGCCCCAGCAGAGGCTGCCGTCCTCGCGGGTCATAGGGGAGGCGAGGCCCGTTTCGCTCGCGTTCGTCAAGAACACGCTCCAGAAGAGGGAGAAGGAAGGAGAGCTGCACTACGAGCAGAAGCTCGCGCTCGAATACGCAAGGAAATTCTCGCGCCTCGACCAGAAGACTTCTGAGGAGGTCGGCGAGGAGCTCATGAAACTAGAGATCCCGCGCTTCAAGGCGCGCCACGCGGTCAAGATCGCAGACATCATGCCCGAGGACAAGACAGCGCTCAAGGCCATCTTCTCCAAGGAGAGTATCACCCTCAACAACGAGCAGATCGAGCAGGTCCTCAAAATCCTGGGGAAGTACCGCTCCCAGGTTGCCCAGCCCAAGGAACTGAAGGAACCCAAGAATCGAAGGAAAAGTAATTAAGCGATAAGGAGGTTTCCCGAAAGGACCACAATGCCCGAGAAGTTCGTAGTGCTCGATTTCCTCTCCAACGGCCACCCGGCCGACCCGAGGCCCCTGCACCTCAAGGACCCGATGGCGCAGGTGATCAGCGAGGAGTACCTCGTCCTCCTGGAGCTCATCCCGACGCCGGAGTGGAAGCCCAGCCTTCGCGACGTCGTCCAGAACGACGACCGCGCGAAGATCAGGCGCATCATCGGCAGGATTGACTACGCGCGCCTCACGAACACCGCGAGGAACGAGCTGGAGAACACCGTCGGGGACATCATCCAGAAGAACGAGAAGAGGTTCGTCGATTTCTTCAACAAGGCGTATCCCCTCACCACGCGCCAGCACAGCCTCGAGCTCCTCCCCGGGATAGGGAAGAAGCACATGTGGGAGATCCTGGACAGGCGCAAGGAGAAGCCCTTCGAGAGCTACGCCGACCTGCAGACGAGGATCAAGCTCCTCCCAGATCCCAAGAAGACGGTCGTGAGGAGGATCCTCGTGGAGCTGCAGGATTCAGACAAGTACTACCTCTTCGTCCAGCCGCCGGTGTCGAAGCTGCGCGAGCGCTGGTAGGTGCGCCGGGCCCGCGGGGCGGGAAAGATATTGGTAAAGATTTTAACGGCCTGCCGCCTTTTCCCGGCACAATGGCTGCGGCGAAACCCTTTTCGGAAAGGGAGGCGAAGGGCGAGCTGGAATTCTTCCTCAAGGCCGGGCGGATGAAGAGCACCGGCAGGCGTGGATGGACCTTCCGCGGCGTCGAGATCCCGGAGACCGTCGCGGCCCATTCGTACCGCACCGCGCTCCTCGCGCTCTACTACGGCAGGAAATTCGGCGTCGACGTGGGCAGGATCGTCTCGCTCGCGCTCCTCCACGACCTCAACGAGGTGGAGAACGGGGACACCGTCGCCGACAAGTTCACGAAGCTACCCGAGAAGCAGAAGGTCGCGAAGGGCCTGGGTGAGCTGAAGGGCGTCCTCGCGACGCTCCCCAAGGGCGCGCAGAAGGAGTACGCCGCGATGTGGCTTGAGGAGAACAACAAGTCCACGCCCGAGGGGAGGCTCGCGCGCGAGCTCAACAAGCTCGAACTCGCGCTGCAGGCCCTCGACTACGAGATGGCGGGCCATCCGGGCGAGACCCTGGACGACCTCTGGGAGCATGTGGGGAAGAACGTGCGCGACCCGCGGATAAGGCGGCTCTTCTCAATGCTCAGGAAGATGCGGCCCGGCAAGGGAAGATGAGTCCTCTTCCCGCCGGCTTTCGCCCGAAGAAGCGCTTGGGCCAGAATTTCCTCGCCGACGGGCGCATCCTGGAGTTCGAAGCCGACGCCGCAGGAATCCTCCCGGGCGAGACGGTCCTTGAGATAGGCCCGGGCGACGGGAGGCTGACGAGGCTCCTTGCGGCGCGCGCGGGGAGCGTGGTCGCGATCGAGAAGGACAGGGGCTTTTCGCCTGCGCTGGCGGGCCTTCCCGGAAACGTGAAGGTCGTGTTCGGCGACGCGCTGAAGGCCGACCTCCCGCAATTCGACCGGGTCGTCGCGAACCTCCCTTACAACATCTCCTCGCCCATAACGTTCCGCCTGCTCGAGCGGGGGAGGCCGATGCTCCTCGCCTTCCAGAAGGAGTTCGCGCAGCGGCTCGTCGCCAAGCCCGGCACGAAGGAATGGGGGCGCCTTGGGGCGACCGTTTCCTTCCTCGCCGAAACGAAAATCCTGCGCACAATTCCCGCGGGCGCCTACAACCCCAAACCCAAGGTAGATTCGGCGATAGTGAAAATAGTCCCATTCGAAAAACCGCCGAAAAATTGGCCCAAAATAAAGAAAGCGATTGATGCCCTCTTCGTCCATCCCGGCAAAACAGTCAGGAGCGCGATGAGGAAACGGGCTCCGCGGGCGCTGGAAGCCGGGATTTCTGAGGGGATTGTGGGCAAACGCGTGAGGGCGCTCACCCAAGACGACCTGGAGAAACTGTCTTCCCTCTTCTGAGCCTCTTCCCGGCTTTTGCTGTTTCGCAGGAGGGGTAAAAACTTATTTAAAGGAGTGCATCCCAAGTCATAACTAATTTGGAGTGAAAAGATACAGATGATAATGGAAGAGAAGTTTCTGACCCAACTCCGCCAGCACTTTGACCTGAACCTCTACGAGGTGAAGATCTGGATTGCCCTCCTCTCGCGCGGCATATCGACCGCCGGGGAGCTATCCACCATCACCAACGTCCCGCGCTCGCGCGCCTACGACGTCCTCGAGAGCCTCGAGAGGAAGGGCTTCGTAGTGATGAAGCTCGGGAAGCCCATCAAGTACATCGCGGTGCAGCCCGAGGAGGTCATGGAGCGCGTGAAGAAGAACTACAAGGAGAGCGCCCAGGAGAAGGCGACGGACTTGGAGAAGCTGCGCGACTCTGAGGTCGTCTTGCAGCTCAAGCGGCTCTACGAGAAGGG